>JBDTTT010000015.1:0-58554 GCA_039930485.1 Chryseolinea sp. | reverse complement strand
GGGGAGGATTTGTATTTTCTTTTTTCAAGTCATTTAGCTTTAATGGTTTGTTACCAGTTACCGGTTTCCTGTTGCCGGTACCTGATAACTATTCCGACCTCAAACTTTTTACTGGATTTGCCAACGCAGCTTTAACAGCCTGATAGCTCACAGTAAAAAGCGTAATCATTAATGCACCTGATCCCGCCATAATGAAAACCCACCAGCCGATATCTGTGCGATACTCATACTTCAATAACCATTGGTGCAGGAAGTAATATGAAATGGGGACTGCAAGGAGACAAGAAAGAAGAACCAACACGACAAAATCTTTTGATAACATTTGCCAGAGTTTTGTTACCGAAGCTCCTAACACTTTCCGAATACCAATTTCCTTGGTACGTTGTTCAGCTGTAAACGAAGCCAGACCAAAAATACCGAGGCAACAAATTAGTATCGCGAGCATGGCAAAAAAGCCGGAGAGTTTTCCGATTCGTTCTTCGTTGCCGAATTTCTTAGCATACTCATCATCCACAAACTGGTATTCGAAAGGTTGTGTCGGGTTGAACTTTTTAAATATAGGTTCAATTTTCGTGATAGCTTCGTGTGTATTTACGGAAGACTTTAATTTGACCAACAGAACATTACCGGATTCTTTCGTTAAGAAATAAATCACCGGGCGCTGTTCGTCATAAGGAGATTCCATGACCATGTTCTCGATTATTCCGATCACTGTAAAGGGTTGTCCCCACCACGTTACCGTTTCTCCAACTGGATTTTTCAAACCCATATAATGAATAGCAGCCTCGTTCAATACGACAGCCGATGAATCGGTTGCAAATTCTGACGAGAAGTCGCGACCCTCTTTTATTTTCCAGCCAATGGTTTTCCCATAGTCGTGGGCAGAACTAACCATTCCAAAATCAGTTGAAAGGTTGGGATCCTTGCCATTCCAACTAAAGCCACTCGTGCTACCCCATATTCCAGTTAATGAACTCTGTGATTCTGACATGGATGATATCACACCTGTTCGCATCAATTCTTCCTTGACTGCATCGAAGTGATCATGAATAGATGAATTCATTTCATAAATACTCAAAAGACTAGCCCGAGAATAACCTACCGGTCTGTTCTTGCCAAATTGAATTTGCTGATAGACGATGATCGTTCCAATAATGAGGGTGATGGAAACAGTGAATTGAGTTACGACCAGTATTTTTCGTGGAAGAGCAGCGTAGCGTCCAGATTTAAATGTTCCTTTTAAAACCTGGATAGGTTTAAAAGAAGATAAGTAGAAAGCGGGATAGCTACCAGCAATAAGAGATGTGATGACAATGAAACCAAAACTCATCAACCAAAAAAATGGATGACTCCAGAGTATTGTTATTTGTTTATTGGCTACTTCATTAAAGAAGGGAAGTACAAGCTGAGCCAGAAGCAATGAAATCGCAAATGAAAATGAAACAATTAAAAATGATTCACTGAAAAATTGCATGACAAGTTGTTTTCTCAACGAGCCAACTGTTTTACGAATACCAACTTCCTTCGCCCTGATCTCATTGCGTGCTGTGCTCAGGTTCATGAAATTGATGCACGCCAGTAATAAAACGAACGCACCGATAATTCCAAACATCCATACATACTGAATAGCACCACCGACATTCATACCATTTTTAAATTCATCATACAAATGCCAATTGCTCATCGGGTGTAAGAAAAGTTCGGGCTTCTTCTGCGCGAGTTGAGAATTTATCTTCTTCAGTTTGGCGTCTTTGATCTTGGCGGACACGATATTGAATTCAGCATTATCGTTCAATTCAACAAAGAGTGTGGCAAAATTTGGTCTCCAGGGATCTTCGGCTGTTTTAAACCACGAATCAGCATTGTAAAGAAATTCCCAGGTCGATATAAAATTCAACCCGGCAAAAGTTGAGTTGCGTGGAAAATCCTGGTAAACACCAATTACCTTCACCACGGGTTGTTCATCAATTTTCATGATTTGATTAATAGGATCCTCATCTCCAAAATAAGTTTGTGCTGTGGAAGCGGAGAGTAATATGGATGCAGGATCGATCATACTGGATGATCCTTGTATCATTTTAAGATCTAAAATTTCAGGTCCATCTTTTTCGATATAAACACCAATTTGTTTTAGTGTTTTATCTTTCAGTGTAAGCATATGATCGCCCCAGTTAACGGCCATTGCAATATGCTTAAAGTCACTGCCGTAATTCGTCCTCAATTCTTCCGCTAAAGGAAAGGGAACGCTCTTCCAGGTTTGTATTTCTCCATTGTTGGTAACGTTCTGGATTACTCTGGCCAATCGATCGCTGTGTTTATTACCTCTATCAAAAGATAGTTCATCGTAAATCCACAACCCGATCAGCAACGTGACGGTAATACCAAAGGCAAGACCACCCACGTTGATGAATGAATAGCCTTTATTTCTCAACAAGTTTCTCCAGCCGATTTTAAAATAATTTTTGAGCATTGCTTGAGTATTTAAGTTTTGACGTTGATCGATGGGTTTTATAATTCCAGGTCTAAAGAGCAGCAACACATCAATGATAAATTTTATATCAGCTTTTCTTTTGCCTTTTTCATTTAGTCGTTCCAAGTACAACTCTATTAAATCCCCCTCAATGTATTTCAACAACTTCGGATGGCAGAACCATTGGAAGAAGCGGAGAGATAGGCGAGGAGGAGTTAGTATTTCTTTTTTCAATTCATTAATGGTTTGTTTCCGGTTGCCAGTTAGCGGTAACTGGCAACCAGAAACCGTTGACTTGTACCTTGGCCTATTATATGATTTTCACATTCCACGCCATCTTTGGGATCGCACTCCACAATTCATCGCGTGTGCTCTTGGAATGCTCCATTGCTTTTTTTCCCATGGCGGTAATTTGAAAATACTTCTTGGGACGACCTGCTCTTTCTTCGGTAGCTTCGCCATCAAAAGATTTCAAATAGCCTTTATCTTCTAATCTTTTGAGAGCAGTTTGCAGAGCTCCAACACTAACATTGCGCGAAAGCCTGGTCTCAATTTCTTTCTTAATGGAAACTCCGTAAGCATCTTTATACAAGACACCTACCGTAAGCATCACCACCTCTTCAAATTCACCCAATTGATATTTCTTCATTACTAAAATAATTAATTCCTAATTGTAGTATTAATAATTATGCCAAAACAAAAAACAGCTAAAAAATGCAAGCAGCGCTATTTTTATATGAGAGGAGTGTCCACCATTGAACAATGGCGGACGATAGTGGGCTTCTATTTAGAACATAAGGACAATCTACTCGCTGAAAAGTAATGTCGCTTAAGGACTTACAACTTGTCTGTAAGGATTAAGGATGAAGGTATATCCGATAACCATGGACTTTTTGTTTCTACGAATTTTTTCCAACTGTCAATGCTTACTAACATTATATTTTGCTGACTTAGATTATTTTTCTCAACAGAACGTACTGCAATTACATTAACATGGTTAGGGGCTGTCTGCTCGATAGCCCGAATCGATTCTTTTATCTCAGCGTTGTTTTTTATTTGTGTGGATATATCCAGGAATGTTACCTGTGATCCTGAATTATGAATCAATCGCTGTGCATACTTTATCAGGAACGCATCGCTTTCAGAAGCAATTGGAATAATGATCCGTTCTAATTTCTCTAAACCTTTATCAATTAAAATACCCACAGGAACCGAGCTCTCTGATACAATATGGCGGGTACGCTCATCAAAGGGCGAATTTTCAAACAGGCTTTCCTTTCCCTTTACTTGATTCAGAAGTCTATCGGGATTTATGATGCGTGTTGTAAATCCAAGGATCTTACCCAAGAGGCTACCTTCAAAAATAGATTGTCCTACACCAATAAGTAATAGATCATAATCTCCCGTGTTGGCAACCTCCGTTATATCCGAATCAATATCATTTGATGCCTTGAAAAGTGTAGTGACTGGTTGATTTAAGTCTTGTGATTCCAGTATAAGAGGAGCAAAGCTTTCATTTTCATATTCACCTACATTATATGAATGAAGCTCACTACTGGGTGAAAGATGCATCGCTGTTATAGAAGCGTTGCTATTGAGTTTCTTCACCAGTCCATTGGCCAATCGAAGCAATGACTTACCTCTTTCCGGATTACCAAAGGAGATAAGTATTTTGAATTTACTTATTTGATTAAATTCATTTTCTATTTTCTCTGCCTTTGATTTAAATGCCCAGTTAATTATATCCAATGCAGGTCCCGTCATGCAGGTTGTTACGAGCGCCATGATGACCATCATGGCAAAAATTTCGGGACTAAGAACACCAAGGTCGTAGCCGATATTCAATACCACCAATTCCATGAGCCCTCGTGTATTCATCAACGCTCCGATAGATAAACTGTCTTTCCAACTTTGTCCAACGAACTTTGCAGCTAATGCACTTCCTATAAATTTACCGACTACAGCAACAACAATAATTAATCCTGTAATCTTCCATAAGTACGGATCGTTGAGAAGTCCTATTTCTGTTCGTAGTCCTGTGAATACAAAGAACAAGGGAAGTAAAAGTACAATAGCAACATCTTCAATTTTTTCAATGAAGATGTTTCTGAACTTCACATTTTCAGGCATGATGGCTCCTGCCATAAAAGCACCGAACAAAGCATGAATACCAATTACTTCAGTCGCATAAGCGGAGAGGATTAACGTTAAGAAGAAAATAGCTACAATGGATTTACTCAAATTTTCCCTGGAGGTATGTAAGTCGCCAATTCGTTTTAAGAAAGGTCGCACCACTTTAATCATTAGCAAAACGTAAACGATGGCCAATGCAATGATGTAAAGTGAACTGAGAAATGACCCCGCCTTTACGATGGCGATAACGGCTGCCAGAATACACCATGCTGTTATATCATCAGCAGCGGCACAAGTTATTACAATGGTTCCAAGTCGTGACTTGTGAATGCCACGTTCCTGAACAATTCTGGCGAGGACAGGAAAAGCCGTGATGCTCATGGCAATTCCTGTAAACAATCCAAAGGATGAAAACTGTACACCCTGTGGTGCGAACGTTTCATAGATGAAGTAGGCAAGACCTAATCCTAATGCGAAGGGAATAATAATGCTGGCGTGACTGATCACCACTGCATCGTGTGCTTTATTTTTCAATACTTTCAAATCGAGCTCCATGCCAATGATGTACATGAAGAGTATCAATCCTATTTGACTTAGAAACTGCAGGTTGCCAAGCGACTTCGCTGGAAAAAGAACAGCTGAGAATTCAGGAAAATACATTCCTACTAAGGATGGTCCTAAAACAATACCGGCAATAATTTCACCGATGACAGAGGGCTGTCCTATTTTTTTACAAATCCATCCAAAAAAGCGTGCTATCAAAATGATGGATATAATCTGAGCAAGAAGGATTGCCAGTGGATGTTCTAAATTATGAATCAGTGCAGAAATAAATTCCTGCCATTGGCTTTTATCGGATTGAGGAATGGCAATATTTCTACCCAGCTCTAATTTTGCACCGAGTAAAACGATCCAATACATAAGGGCAGAGAATCCACCGATGATACTGAGGTAGAAGAAAATATTTTTAAATCTTTTCACTGCTTCTTTTTAAATCATGTACATTCATTCGCCTATGTCACTGGAAAGAGTACAAAAATTGAAATAATACGAGAGCAAAAAAATGTTCAGGAGTGTATTACGGAGAATGTGTAATGAGACGGAAGAAAGATGTAATGAAATTAAACCTTTACTTTCGATAAAAACTCATTTCGATATACTTCACTTAACGCAAGCTTGATAACCTTGCCAGCCTGGTCTTCAATGGAGGCTGTTATTTCACCAAAAGAAAATACTTTCACAGCCTTGAGCGCGATCATTTCCTTCTTGTTGATCTGGCAAAAAGTGTTTTTCGGGAGCAACTCTTGTAACTTCTCGAATGAAATATTTTTCAACGTAAAAGATGTTCCATCAAACAGATGGGCAGTTTTATCTCTGCTATCGGAATCGGAGGTTTTAAGGTAGGCCAATTGATCAAAGAAGATAAGCGCTTTTCCCTTGTCCGTATTGAGCTGTATAAATTGCTTTTCATTTACCTGCGAATTCAATCGACTCTTTACTTTTAGAATGGCCTGATGAAGGCGCTCTTTCTTTATGGGTTTCCGAATGTAATCCACAGCATCAAGATCAAATGCTTCTGCAGCGTACTCTTTGTAAGCTGTCGTGAAGATGACAGGCTTTCCATTTAGAAGAGGAGCGATTTGCAGACCACTCATTTCCGGCATTTCAATATCTAAAATGCAGAGATCGAAATTCAGTTTGGGTATCTCAGAAAGGAAAACGAGCGGACTGTTGAAGGCCTTTACAATTTCTAATTCAGGTAGTTGCTCGCAGAGTATTTTAAGATAGGCCAAACCGGGTAGCTCATCATCTAACAGCAAGCACTTTAGCTTTGTATTCAAGCAAATTGATTTTTAGGTGAGCAATAAAAACATCTCCCTCAATAAACTTATCTAGTTTAAAATTGTCTTTGTAAATAATCCGCAGTCGCTGCTCAAGGGTTTCAGTACCAATTCCGCCTTTTTCTTTTTTGAATGGTTTTACCGGAGAAACCTTGTTGGAAACAGTGAGGTAAAAAGTATTTTCTTTAAACTCAAACACAATGGAAATAAAAGCATCCGGACTTTGTAAGTCGGCATGTTTAAAAGCATTTTCAATCAAGTCAATGGATATAAGAGGAGCTAAAAGCGTTTGTTCATAAAGCGGCTCGTCATCTTTGATTTTCACTTTTGCTTTCAGCTCGAACAACGGACTCAGTTTGATTTTATTAATCTCAATCAGGTTTAGCGCAAATTCGATTTCTTCTTTTGGTGTTACGAATTTGTTTCTGCTTTCGTAAAGAATGTAATCTAAAACATTCGCCAGTTTGTCAAGTGCAAAATACGTTTGGTATGCATGTGATTGAATGGAGTTTAAAATGTTTTTAAACAGGTGAGGGTTTAGTTTTGACTCAAGCGTTTGAAGTTGCAGAGAATCAATTCTACCTTCTAACAATTGGAACTTTGACTCGCTTTCCTTTTTACTTTTCTCTGACTTCAAAAGTTTTGTCACCAGGTAAAGCACAAGCACGATTAACACCAATACAATACAGGTCAATAGGTAAATGAATTGAATCGATATGCCCGCGTTTTCGCTCATTGATTTCTGTTCCTTTCTGCAAGTTAAAATTTAAATTGAATCCGTGACCTGATCTGGTGGATTCTGCAAAGCTGCACCAGTTGAAAGTACTGAAAGGAGGGATGGCCTGAAAATAAATAGGCGCTGGTTGAAATTTCAACCAGCGCCTATCAAGTTAATTCTGAACTATTTTTTCTATGAAATCATTGATGCAATGATCAACGACACAATAGAAGTAAGTTTAATAAGAATGTTCATAGATGGACCAGATGTATCTTTGAATGGATCACCTACTGTATCACCAATTACAGTTGCCTTGTGTGGATTAGAATTTTTGTAGTACAACTCGCCATTGATGGTTACGCCCTTCTCGAAAGACTTCTTAGCGTTATCCCATGCACCACCAGCATTGGATTGGAAAATCGCCATAAGTACTCCACATACTGTGATACCCGCTAATGCGCCACCCAATACTTGAGGACCTGCAGCAAAACCAATGATCACTGGAGAAAGGATTGCGATAGCACCTGGTAGAATCATTTGGCGAATAGCAGCACTTGTTGAAATCGTTATACATTTTTCATAATCTGGTTCTACACCTTCTTTACCTTCTAACAAACCGGGGATTGTTTTGAATTGTCTTCTTACTTCTTCCACCATTGAGTTTGCTGCGCGACCTACTGCGCGAATCGCCAATGCAGAGAACATAAATGGAATCATACCACCAATGAAGAGTCCACCCAATACGCGTGCATTTGAAATATCAATCACGGTAATTTTTGTAATCGTCATGAATGCTGCAAAAAGAGAAAGTGACGTAAGAGCAGCGGAAGCGATAGCAAACCCTTTTCCGATGGCAGCAGTTGTGTTACCTACTGCATCCAATATATCTGTTCTTTCGCGAACTTCTTTTGGAAGTGCACTCATTTCGGCAATACCACCTGCGTTATCAGCAATCGGTCCGAAAGCATCGATCGCAAGTTGAATAGCTGTAGTAGCCATCATACCAGAAGCGGCAATCGCCACACCATAAATACCAGCAGCTTCAAACGCTGCAACAATACCGAATGCCAAAACCAAAACCGGTAGGGCAGTAGACATCATACCAACACTCAAGCCGGCAATGATATTTGTTGCAGGTCCTGACATAGATTGTTCAATAATAGAAGTCACTGGTCGTTTTCCCATTGAGCAATAGTACTCTGTGATGATGCTCATCAGGAATCCAACCACCAGACCGATGATTACAGAATAAAAGATATTGATTCGCGGAAACACACTACCACCAATTGAAAAACTTTCGGGTGTTAGGTAATTGATCAGGAAATAAGAACCCGCTATGGTAAGAAGAATGGCAACAAAGTTACCTGTATTTAAGGCACGTTGAGGACTTCCTGTTTCTGAAATTCGAACAAAGAAAGTTCCTGCGATTGAAAACACAAGTCCGATTGCGGCAATGGCAATTGGAAGAATAACAAGCGAAAGTCCACCCCAGTTGTCAGTTAAAGTTACCGTGGCGCCAAGCACCATCGTAGCAAGAATTGTACTTACATAAGAACCGAAAAGATCGGCACCCATTCCGGCAACGTCACCTACGTTATCACCTACGTTATCGGCAATAACGGCCGGGTTGCGTGGATCATCTTCTGGTATACCTGCCTCAACTTTTCCAACAAGGTCAGCTCCAACATCGGCAGCTTTTGTAAAGATACCACCTCCAACACGCGCGAAGAGTGCAATGCTTTCTGCACCCAATGAAAAACCAGTAAGGATTTCAAGCACACGATGAATATGTGTACCATCTGTATTGTAAAATTTTTGTAACCCAGCGAAGAGTATCGTAAGACCAAGCACACCAAGGGCAGCTACGGAAATACCCATTACACTTCCTCCTGTAAAAGAGATGTGAAATGTTTTTGACAAACTTGTTCTGGCTGCCTCAGTGGTACGCACATTCGCCTTCGTTGCTACGCGCATTCCAATAAATCCTGCCAAGGCAGAAAGTGTTGCTCCAACAACAAACGCCAAACCAATAATGGCATGAGATGATTCCGGATTAGCACTTACGGAAAGAACAATGGCAACAACGATAACAAAAATGGAGAGCACTTTGTACTCTGCTTTTAAAAAGTTCATGGCGCCATCGGCAATGTATTTTGCAATTTTTTGCATGCGCTCATTTCCGGGATCTTGTTTCGATACCCAGCGCGATTGAAAGAATGCGTACACGAGTGCCATAACTGAAATACCAATTATGGTTAACGCAAAAGTAGAATTAGTCATAAACATTTATAGATTAATGGTGAATTGAATACGAACAGAGGATATCAACATACGCACTACAAAGATTTGTTAGCAGGATTGAGTTTGCTTTTTCGTACGCTGTACAAGAAGTAAATTAAAATACCGATGCCCATCCATACAATGAGTCGTATCCATGTGTCGCCTGGCAGTGTGAACATAACTCCAAGTGATGTGAGGATACCCATGATCGGTACGAATGGAAACAGTGGTGTTTTAAAAGGACGATGTAGTTCCGGATTTTTGTAACGAAGCACCAACACACCTGCACATACCAGCACAAATGCTAAAAGTGTTCCGATCGAAACAAGTTCTCCTAATAAATTGATTGGAAACAAGCCTGCAACCAGCATAGCAAAAAAGCCTGTGACGATTGTTGTGACGTAAGGTGTTTTGAATTTACTATGGACTTTTCCAAAAGCCTGGGGTAGTAAACCATCGTTGGCCATCGAATAGAAAATTCTGGTTTGACCTAAAAGCTGAACGAGTATAACAGAACTTAAACCTGCAATGGCACCAATCTTAATCGGAGTACGAAGCCAGTTTAAAGAATCACCTGCACTGTCAACAGCAACAGCAATAGGAGCTGCTGTGTTTAGGGCAGTGTAACTCACCATACCTGTCATTACAAATCCAACGAGTATATAAATTATAGTACAGACTACGAGCGATCCTAAGATCCCCCAAGGCATATCGCGTTGTGGATTTTTAACTTCCTGTGCTACGGTTGATATGGCATCGAATCCTAAGTAAGCATAAAAAACAATTCCCGATGCTCTGAAAATTCCGCTCCATCCATACTGACCAAATGTACCCGTGTTTTCAGGAATGAAAGGTTCAAGATTTTCAGGAACGATGTAGAACAATCCGAAGCCAATGAAAAGAAGGATTACTGTTATTTTAACAACTACGATCAGGTTGTTGACATTGGCTGATTCACGGATACCGATCACTAACAAAGTGGTGATGACTCCGACAATAAACATGGCAGGGAAATTCAGGAAGCTTCCTGTAAAGAGCCATTCATGTGTTGCCGTATCAAATGCGAAAGGTGCATTGCTCAGCGAAGGTGGAATATGTATTCCATAATCCTTTAGAAAACTGACGACATAACCAGACCATCCTACTGAAACAGTAGCACCTCCAAATAAGTATTCAAGGATCAAATCCCAGCCAATAATCCAGGCGATGAATTCACCCAAAGTAGCGTAGGCATAGGTATACGCACTGCCAGCAACCGGAATCATCGATGCAAACTCTGCATAACATAAACCAGCGAAAGCACAGGCAAAACCAGCAATCGTAAAGGAAAGGACAATACCAGGACCAGCATAATTGGCTGCGGCCTGACCTGTGAGAACAAAAATACCAGCACCAATAATACCACCGATGCCCAACATGATGAGGTTGAATCTTCCGAGCGTCCGTTTTAATCCGTTCGCATTTTCAGCGGTTTCAACCATTAATTGTTGAATCGACTTCTTTACCCAGATGTTGGCCATGTTTAGAGTTTAGGTACGCTTTTGCTCTGGCAGGGCACCAAATGAGAGAACCCCACAAGAATCTCAATCTAATGAACCATAAGTTCATTGTATCGCGCGCAAATTAAATGAAATATTCTGTTACTTCTGCCATTCGCCATTCGCCTTGTGGCCATTTATCTGTGAAAAAGGGTGGTTTTCAGGGAATTAAAGCATCAGATATTGCTATTTTAACATCTATTCACCTCACTGATGATCGAATTATGAACAGGGTGAAGGCATATAATTAGTAGATGACAGTAGGCTGGATGAAGGGATCTATTGGAGTCTAAGAATGATAAACGATTGCCTCGATTGGGAAGTTGGATTTGATCAGATCAACTTTTTTACTTCGACTACCATCCCAGCAATATGTAGTAAGTTAAACTAACCAAACCCCTCATGTTACAGAATTACTTTAAAGTTGCCCTGCGTAACATTCGTAAACACAAATTCTATTCTATTTTAAACATTTCAGGATTGGCATTCGGCCTTACCGCATGCTTTCTGATTGGTCTCTATATATATGATGAACTAACCTTTGATCATTTTCATAAAGACTATGAGGATATTTACCATGTTGGGCTTCATATCAATTTTGGAGGTCAGGAATATGTAATGGCTTCTACTTGTCCGCCATTGGCTTCTGAAATGGTGAATACAATTCCGGGTGTAGAACATGCCACGCGCATCAATCACTGGCCCCTAAGAAATCTAGTCGTGAAATATGAGGATAAGGCGTTTACGGAACAGAAAGCGTTTTATGCGGACTCCAATTTTTTTGAATTCTTTAACTACAAACTCTTAGAGGGAGATATCAAAACAGCATTGAAGGATCCAAACTCGGTTGTGCTTACTTCAGCTCTTTCAACCAAGTATTTTAGTAATGAATCAGCACTCGGTAAAATAATCACGATCGGTAATGACAAAAAAGCTTTCAAGGTAACAGGTGTTGCAGAAGAAGTTCCTGCTAACTCACACATTCAATTTGAAATGCTGCTCTCCTCTGTATCCGACAAAGGAATGAGGCAGGGAGGGTGGGGAGATCTGGGTGAAGCCTATGTTTACTTTCGAAAGAATAGGAACACGCCACTTTCTTCAATCGAACTAAAACTCAAAGACATCATTGCAAAACACGAAGCGCCCGAAATAGAAAATTTCTTTGGAGTGTCCATGAAAGAGTTTGAAAAGCAGGGGGGTATTTTTACTTTCTTTTCGTATCCGCTATCAAGTAATCATTTATACCATCCCGAAATTGATGGCCTTGCACCAACAAGTGATATCAAGTATGTCTACATTATGGGTGCTGTTGGTTTGTTTATTCTTCTTATTGCGTGCATTAATTTTATGAACTTATCTACCGCACGCGCTGCCAGTCGGGCCAAGGAAGTTGGGTTACGCAAAACGCTTGGGTCGGCTCGTTCAAAGTTGATTAGCCAGTTTTTATCTGAGTCGTTTATTTATGTCTTTACCGCGATGGTGATTGCAACAGCAGGTGTGTTTTTTCTTATGCCTTCCTTCAATTTACTTTCAGGCAAAGCACTTTCGTTTAACACCTTGCTTTCTCCCGATATACTCGTAGCCATCGCCATTATTTTTGTCATAGTTGCTATGCTGGCGGGAAGTTACCCGGCTTTCTATTTAACATCTTTTAATCCAATCGATGTACTGAAAGGTAATGTACGATCCGGCATGAAGAGCAAGGGAATCAGAAGTGTATTGGTAGTGGTCCAGTTTACCATTTCCATTGCGCTTATGATTTGTACAATGGTGGTATACAATCAGCTTCACTTCATGCAGGAAAGAAATATTGGTATGGATAAGCAAAATGTGCTGGTGCTTAAAAATACGATGCTGTTGAAAAATAATCAGCAGGTGTTTTTGAATGAGTTAACAAAACAAAATGGAATTGTAAAGGCCAGTTACACAAGCAACAATTTTCCGGGAATTGATATGGTAGGTCTTTATCGTGCAAAAGGCACTACGAAAGATATTGCGTTCCCCGTATATTCTGCAGACCATAATCATCTCGATGTGCTTAAAATTGAACTTTCTCAAGGACGATTCTTCTCAGATGAATTAGCGTCTGATTCCACCGTCTGTGTTATCAATGAAGCTGTGGTTAGAGAATTTGGATGGACCAATCCCCTCAATGAAAGATTAACAGGAGATGGAGCGGGACCGGGACCGGGTATGAATATTATCGGAGTAGTGAAAGACTTCAATTTTGAATCGCTTAAAACGAAAGTCAGACCTCTGGTTATTGTTCTGAGGAAAGATAAATCGGTCTGTATGCTGATTCGCTATAGTGGTAACGCAAAAGAGGCGGTTGGTTCGGTGGAAAGAACCTGGAAAAAATTTGCAAGCAATGAGCCTTTTGAATATTCTTTCCTGGATGAAAATTATGACGAACTCTTTCGGGGAGAGCAGCGGTTAGGGCAACTCTTTACAACCATGAGCAGCATTGCTATTTTTGTTGCCTGCCTTGGGCTTTTGGGTTTAGCATCGTTCACAGCGGAACAACGCACAAAGGAAATTGGCATTCGCAAAGTGATGGGAGCTTCCGTTGCTTCCGTAAATACAATGCTATCAAAAGAGTTTATGATGCTGGTGGGTATTTCATTTGTCATTGCATCAGCACTGGCGTGGTATGCAATGAAAGAATGGCTCAGCACCTTTGCGTATCGGATTGAACTTGGACCGATTGTGTTTTTATTGGGAGGAATACTGGCGGCAGGTGTTGCGTGGTTGACCGTTAGCTATCATTTTATTAAAGCAGCACGATCAAATCCTGTAGAGGCATTGAGGTGTGAATAGAATGAAATTTGTTTTTGGGATTATTTAGCATCAAAAAAAATAGTCTCCCACAATTTTGGGAGACTATTTCATAAAATCGAATGTCAATGGAGTTGAGCATTATTGCTTTGTAATCTTCTTAATCTCAACAGACCCATTGGTGCTAATGAGTTGCACATAATACATACCACTGGCCAATCCAAGTTGTTTTGTGCTGATGTTCTCTTCTTGCAGTGTCTTCATATCTCCCTGAACATGATATACAATCTGACCATTTGTATTCAATATTCTTAATTCGAAATTACTTTCGGAAATATTGTTATAGCCGATATGTAATTCATCTATCACAGGGTTTGGATACACTACAAGATGCTTTTCCGATTCCAAAAATTGCAATTCAGTATTTAGTTCTGATGATTCGCGCCAATTCGACAAACCAGCAAGTGTGGTGGCGTTGTTAACAACTGTAAAATGCACTGTCATCGGTACACCGACAGGTCCCCATGCATAGTATTTCATATACGGTGTGGCGGTTAATTCATACGTCCCGGGTTTAATATTCCATGGCATTTCATTTCCATTTGAAGCACCACTGACGGCATAGGGTGCGCGGTTGTCTATGCGTGCTGTAATTCCATTCAATGTAAATTTTACACTGCGAATGGTATTAATATTCGTGCGCGCAATAATATTTACGTGTTGAAATTCAGGTTGACCCATATTGATAACATCTCCATCAACAAGCGTCTTGAGTACATTTCCATTGATATCTACCACATCAAATTGTGTAATTGTTGCTGAATTGCTAACAAATGTCCATGCCTCAAACAGTTCATAGCTATCCCCATGACCATTTCGTTTTGAAAAGGCTTGCGCAGTAATGTAATGCTGACCTGCACTCAGTACCGGTAATTCCCAATGATTAAGGGTGTAGGGTTTTGTATTATCGGTGTTGATGGTACGACCATCGATGGTAAATTTAACACTGCCTATTTTTTGATCTGTTACATCTGCACGGATGGTATATTTCTCGAGATCAGGATCAGCAACATCCAAATTCCAGAAAGGTGTAGATGCCACGGTATTCGTTTTGAAATATATAAGACTTAAATCATTAATGGTGCCGAGTACATTCAATTCAAGGTCGACTCGTGCATTGAGATATCCTCCTTCGCTCAAGATGTAAACATCTCCGAAATACTGTCCTCCGGGAAGCCCTTCTGCGTTGAATTCAATCGCGATGTCTTTTGATTCACCCGGAGCCAATGCTACTATAGTCGTAAAATCTTTAACAAAGCCAGAATAGTACGAATTCACTTCATATTCCACTGGCTCTGATGTTTTGTTTTGGAGTGTTAATACATGCGTGGATTTTTGATTCGAAAGCAAGGTATCGTGTATATAAGTCTGTACAACAGGAGAAGGCACGCCAATACCATTGAATTGTATTCTTCTGATGGGAGTGATCGGATCATTTGAATAGATGAGCACTTCTCCGGAAATTGGGCCAACCGAAGAGGGGCTAAATTGTATGCATGGAAAAAAGTAATTTTCAGGTGAGTTATCAAAGGGAGGAAGAACAGTACTATCGGCTTGCAAAACGGAAAAGTCGGGATTGGTTGAGATTACCTTGGAGATAATAAGAGGCTCTGTGCCTGCATTAGTGACGGTGAAGCAAATCGGTCCATTAGTACTACCGATCCAGGCTCTATCAAAGTCACGATTGATCTGGTAATCATAGAAACCTAAAATAGGTCCACTGGCAATAACGTGCACGGTTACTTCAAGCGAAACGATGGTCAGCTCGGGGTTGTCAATGGTGATTTGAAACTCCTGGTGATATGTTCCAACAGGAAGATTTTTTGCATTATAGTTAAATAGAAGGTGGGTGTATTTACCATTCGGCAACGCACCCGCAGTAGGAGAGATCGCTATGAAATCAAGGTCAGGGTATTTTTTAGTAACGGTGTACGCCAGTGGGATGTCATTAAAGTTACCAATCGTAATCCAGTTTCCTTCAGGTATTTCTTGTCCAACCAGGATGGTCGCGTCAAAGTTGGTTAGGGTGCCAGAATAAATTTCGGGCTCCTTGAGAACCAGCCATTCTGCGTCCATACTAAATCTGAGTTCATAGCCTGAATTAATAATCAGTTCGCCAGTATACTTTCCGGGAGGAAGATTGTTTGTGTTGATTGGAATTTCCAATTCGGTTGTTTCTCCCGATGCTAAATCAATTTGTATTGAATATTCATAATGGTCAGAGCGATTATTCACCAAATAGAGAATGATATCATTATGCAGATCAAGAGGTGTGGCATTTTTTAAAGTAAGAATTTTACTGGTTTGCTGATTGGAAAAAGACATTCCACTAAACACGGAGTCCGCTATGGGTGGTTCAAAGCCTACACCTGCAGCGTGGGCTACCAGAATTGGATTAACGGGATCGTTGGAAAATATTTCAATATTAGACGTTCGATTTCCAACGGCACTTGGGTTAAAACCGACAAACAAATCATAACGCTCCATAGGTGCTACGGTAACGGGTCCTGAAAATTCAGACAAAACAAAATCCGGAGAGGAAGAGTGTATTGTTGATATGATTAGCGGTTCAGTTCCTATGTTTTCAATGTAGATGTATATCGGCCATTGCCACTGACCCACATAAGTATTTCCAAAATCAATGGATTCATATCCTTCCGTAATTTTGGCGATAGGAGCTCCGTCTTTTGAAGAGCGGATTGAATTTGTTCCGGAAGCTTCACAAAAGCTACTGATCTGAAAAATGAGGAAGCAAATAAGGAGCGGTATTACGATACCATTTTTGAGGGTAGATGTTTTTTTCATATAAGGGTACTTTAATAATTGATCGCTGAAATCGGAGTTGGCTCTATTGCTTAATGATTTTCCTGACTTCAATGGATCTGTTCTGGCTGATCACTTGAACATAATATACACCACTGGCCAACCCAAGATGTTTTGTGTTGATGGTCTGTCCTTGAAGCATTTTTTCACTTCCCTGGGCATGATAAACAATCTGACCATTTGTATTCAGTATTCGTAACTCGAAAATACCTTCGGAAGCGTCACTAAAGGCGATGTGCAATTCGTCAACAACTGGATTGGGATATGTTGTTAATGATCTCCTGTCTTCCAGATTGATTAATTGAATACTGAGGTCGGATGATTCGCGACCTGAGGAGAAGTTCACAGATGGAGAAGGATTATTCACCACTGTAAAATGGATCGTTAACGGTATACCATCAGGACCCCATCCATAATATTTCATATACGGTGTTGCCGTTAATGTATAGGAACCTGGCCTGATATTCCATGGAGTTTCATAGCCATTTGACGATCCACTGATCGCATAGGGTGCCCGGTTGTCAATACGTGCTGTAACTCCATTCAAAGTAAACTTCACACTACGTGTCGTGTTGATATTCGTGGTGGCCATAATATTGATGTCATGAAATTCGGGTTGTCCAATGTTGATTATGTCTCCATCAAAAAGACTCGTGAGGATATTTCCATTTGTATCCACAACATCAAATTGAATGATCGTTGCTGAGTTAATGATAAGGATATGAGACTCCATAATTTCATATGCTTCTCCGTGAGCGTTATTTTTGGAAAAGGCTTGCGCGGTAATTGTATGAAGACCAGAGGAGAGTACCGGCAACGTCCAGTGATCAAGCGTATACGGTGAAGAATTGTCGATGTTAATGGCTCGCCCATCCAACATAAATTTAACGCTGCTAATCTTTTGACCGGCTTCATTTGCCTGTATGGTATACTTCTCTATTTCCGGGTCAGCAACATCCAGTGTTACTTCATCAACGAACGATGATTTTACAACACCGGTTTTAAAATAGGTAAGACTGAAATCGTCAAGTGTTGGTAAAACGTCTAACATAACGGGGATCGAAGTCCAAAGCCGGCCTTCATAGCCGCTAATATTAAGCTCAGCTTCAAAATGCCCGATACCGGAAGTAGCATTCAATTCGATTTCAATATCTTTTGTTTCTCCGGGAGCCAGTGCGATGGTACTGTTAACGTTCGTAATAAAGCCGCTAAAATTAGAATACACAAAATACTCGACAGGTTCTGCCGACTGGTTTTGGAGGGTAACGGTATGCGTTGATTTTTGGTTGGTGAGTAAGGTATCAGCGATGTGCGTCTGAACGATCGGTGGAGGAAGACCCGTTCCGGTTAACGATATTCTGATGATGGGATGGATCGGATCGTTCGAAAAAATAAGAATTTCTCCTGATAAATTTCCGATTTCAACAGGATGGAAGCCGATACACATGTAGTGACTATTCAAGGATAAAGTATCAAAAGGTGGAATCGTAACAGGTTCGCCACTTGTATCCACTTGAAAGTTTGGGTCGGTGGATACAATCTGCGAAATAACAAGCGGCTCCGAACCTGTGTTTGTAAAATCAAGACAACTTGGATAATTACCACCACCTACCCACGAAGTGCCGAAGTCAAAACTTAAATAGTAACTCTCTATGGATAAAATAGGACCGCCATCAATGATGTGTAAGGTTACTTTAAGGTTGACGACAGTTAGTGCCGGATCATCGATCGTTACTTGAAGTTCTTGCGGATATGTGCCGGCCGGTAAATTTTTAGTGTTGAATTGCAGCGGGATTTCGTAAGACTGATGAATTCCCAGCGTACCGGAATCTGGAACGAAGTTTACGAAATCAAGGCCCGGATAGGCTTTGGTAACGGTATAGTGAAGGGGAACATCATTGGAATTGGCTATGTTAATATACTTACCATTAGGAGATGTCTGGCCAGTGAGCGTGGTCAGTGTAAAATTCGATCGATCAAAATTAGAAGAGATAAAAGGTGTTTCCAGAATAATCCAGTCTACCGGTATATAAACTGTAGCCATATAGTTTTCAACATATAGGGACCCATAATATTGACCCGTGCTAAGGTCGGTCGAGTTAATGGGAATGTCAACGTCAACAGCTTCTCCCGAATTCAAATGAAATGTAGTTTCATAGTGGTACGAATTCTGCGTTTGATCTGCGGGCTCCAATGAAAATAAGATGCGGAAATCCAGATCATTGACAGTTGTGTTTTTAATGTTAACGGTTTTATGAATTTGCTGATCCGGGAACAATCTGCCCCTAATGACTGTATCTGCTGTGGGAGGCTCGAGTCCTTCACCGGTGGCATACACGATCAAAACTGGATTTACCGGATCATTCGTGAAAATTTGAATACTGCAAGAACGAGGCCCGATCGCTGTAGGGACAAACTCGATGTATAGTGCGTACGAATCCTGGGGCAAGACCGTAACGGGGCCTTCAAATTCTTTGGTGGGAAAATCAGCGGATGAATTTATGGAAGATATAATCAATGGTTCTGTTCCGTGATTTTCAACGTTTACGTAAATCGGCCACTGGGCTCCTCCGACATAGGCAAAGTCAAAATCAATGGAATCGGAATCCTCTGAGATTTTACCAATCGGGACTCCGTCATTTGACGTGCGGGTTGATGTTATTTTCGAAGCTTCACAAAAGCTGCTGATCTGAAAAAAGAGGAAGCAAATAAGGAGCGGTATTACGATACCATTTTTGAGGGTGGATGTTTTTTTCATATGAGGGTACTTTAATAATTGATCGCTGAAAAGAATTCTAACAGATCAAATGCACCCTCGGTCTTAACCAACAACGTGACCCAAAAGAATTAAAGTTGACCTATCAAATAGACGATTCGGATAATGATAGGGTGAATAAATATACTCAATACTGGTAGCACTCTAACCTAAACCTGAAGATTAATGTTTTGTTAAGGAGTTATCTCTGAACCGTTTTCTCTTTTCTGTGTTAATTTTGCGTGATGCGCAGTTCAGTGGGGTCACCAACAAACAGGAATAGGAGGTTTGTTAGGTATTGCAAGCTGTTTGTTGGAGCAGAGCGTTGTGCCGAGGTGGACCTGGTTAAGGAGTAATCTTTCGTTCTTTAACAGGAATAACCAATTTTAATCCAGACCAGATCTCATCCACTGCGCAAACTTTTACATCAACCAATCCATTGGCTAACGCTAAGGCGCGGATATCATCT
This sequence comes from Chryseolinea sp., assembly GCA_039930485.1. GTDB lineage: Bacteria > Bacteroidota > Bacteroidia > Cytophagales > Cyclobacteriaceae > Chryseolinea. The sequence continues at coordinate 38,692 of JBDTTT010000015.1, read as the reverse complement.
TCGATAATATCCGTAACCACTTTAGAAGCTTTCTTGGGCCACGAGATCCAGATCATTCCGTTCGATTCAATTTCATTTCGTAGAGAGACGATGTCTTTTTCTAAGTCAGCCAGTTGCTTGGTAAAATAATGAATGAGATTTTTCTTCGACTTTTTATCTTTTGCAATCTTGATGTCTTTGGGCAGATCATCAAAGAGTTCAAAATAATAATCAGGAGGATTGACCAACCGAATGGTGTAGCCTTCTTTAATGCCTAACTTTTTGGCGAGTGGAGTTCCGGAATAGCCTGTTGTTTTCACAGATGAAATTTATTTATTGTTCATTGGTGCTTTGTTGGTGTGGAACAACAACAAAGGCGGAAGGAAGTTTTTTTTTACTTTGACCTCTCTTCCAACGATTTTATCTTTTCATTGATTTCCTTAAGCTGATCGAGCATCTCCATCATTACAGGATTGGACTTGGAAAGATTTCTCAGTTCCTCTTCGCGGAAACCCAGTTTAGAATCCAGATAACCTAATATTAGGGATAAGAGAATAAATAAAAACAAACCGACAGGAATTGAAATGAGTGCATACTTAAAAATCATTTCGGCCCATTGTTCGTCTTTGAAGGATTGAATGGAAACTATTCCGAGTAAAAAGAATTGCAGATACCCAATGTATATTCTCGACCTGTCGAAATAAACTTTCCATCGGATGAGCGTCTTTTTGTTCAACGGCACATTTTTAATTTTCATTGATTATTACTTTATGACTTCTTTGTGGAAATAGAATCTTGTTTGATGAATTATCGTACTCAACACGTTGTCTACATTAGTCTTACTTCAATAACTTATCCAAACTATTCACTGCAACAAAATGATAATTCGGTCTTGCCTTTTCATAGATTGATAAAGCTCGTTTCTTTCCACCTTCTGTTTTAATCAACTCACTATACAAAGGCATTAAGAATTTTCTGCGCCCGGTATGGATGAGGAATGTTTCAATTTTTGGATACGCTTCTTCGTATTGGTATTGAATAGCTAAGGTACTCCATACTGTAATGATCTCTGCATTTCCGGAAGCGGTAAAGTGTCCTGCATTATCTAATGCTTTCATTTGTTGAAGTGAAAGTGCGTTGGGTAAATTTTTCAGGAAGTGAAGCCATTCGTGTGTGCTCCAGTTTTTGGTAATCGCACTTTCCAGTTTTTGCGTTGTCTTCCAGTTGTTTAAGGCCTTGTCTACTTCTGTGAATTTCGCTGATGCTGGTGTTGGACAATCAGCAGGTAATCCTTCTGTAAAAATCCATGCGTTGAAGAAAGTATCTTCCAGCGTTACATTAAAATGTTTTTTATAATAGTCTTTAATGAACGGAATGAAACTTTCGGTTGTCATTGCCTTGAATGCATTTTGCGTGAAATAATCTTTTACAAATTTATCGAATGATTCACGACCATGTTGTTCTTCAATGGAACGCAGAAAATAATATCCTTTAATGTAAGCGATCTCCGTTACACCATCATCCGGATTTCTTCCTTCAAGATTGAGTTTTAGTTTCGTGTCGGCAGCGTGTCCATCATCTGTGAGTGATTTTACTTCATCTTTCAAATCCTGAAGATTTAATGAAGCTAACATCTCAGCGTAATCACGTCCATATAATTTTTCCATGATGCGCGTCTCGAAATAAACCGTGAAGCCTTCATTCAGCCAGAAGTCGTTCCATGTAGCATTGGTTACTAAATTTCCGGACCAGCTATGAGCCAGTTCGTGCGCGATGAGAGAAGTAAGTGATCGGTCACCTGCGAGAATGGTTGGCGTTGCAAAGGTAAGGCGCGGATTTTCCATGCCACCAAAAGGAAAACTAGGAGGGAGCACTAACACATCATAACGTTCCCAGGGATAAGCACCATATAATGATTCAGCACCGGCAATCATTTTTTCGAGATCAGCAAATTCCCAGGCAGCTGTATCGAGTACACTGGGCTCAGCGTAGATTCCACTTCGCTCGCTGATCGGAGCAAAGGAAAGATCACCAACCGATAACGCAAGAAGATAAGAAGGTATGGCTTGCTTCATTTCAAAATGATAAACGCCTTCTGCATTTTTTGCTGTGGGATTCGATGCACTCATTAGCGGCAATAAATCTTTTGGCACCGATACATCAGCCTCATAGGTAAAGCGCACACCGGGTGAATCCTGACAAGGGACCCAACTGCGCGCAAGTATAGCTTGTGATTGTGTAAAGAGAAACGGAAACTTTTTGCCGGCTGTTTGTTGCGGACTCAACCATTGAATGGCTTCTGCATCGGGTGATGTTTGATAATGTATGTTTACTCGTTTGGTGTCGGGATGAATGAGCACAGCAAGGGCTTGCCCTAATAGTGAATCATTTTCTGAGAGACGGAAGGTTGTGAGCGCATCGTTATCTAATGTTATCTTCTCAATGGTCAATCCTTTGGTATCGAATAGAATAATATCGGCATCTGCCTTTACTTCAATGGTCCACGATGCAATGGCTTTGATGGTTTTACTTTCAAAATCAACATGGGCAGTCCAATGTAAATGTGTAGCGCGTGCTTCATGGGGTTGAGCAAAGGAGTGAATATCGTTTTCAGTTGACTTCATGACGGATTCGTTATTATGTTTTGGTTGACAGGAAAATAAGAGACTGACAAGTGCTGCACAACATGATATGCTGATCAATTTTAAATGCATACTTTCGCGTTTTATAATTGGCAAACTACTAAAATTTATCATGATTGTTTACGGAATTAAGAGCTGCGACTCGGTGAAGAAGGCTACCACCTGGCTCACGAAAAAGAAGATCAAATTTGAATTTCACGATTACAAAGCAGAAGGTATCAGCGAGGAGAAGTTGCAAAACTGGAGCAAGCAAGTAGGGTGGGAGCGCATTATGAATAAGAAAAGTATTACCTGGAGAGATTTGGGTGAGGAGGCTCAGCAGAAAGTGACGAATGAAAAAGCTGCCATTGCTGTGATGAAAGAAAAGACCAGCATTATTAAACGACCTTTGATTGAAATGAATGATCAGGTGATGACGGTTGGGTTTAATGAGGAGGAGTATCAGAGGGTTTTTAAGAAGTGATTATGCTGATTGATGCTGGAGCCCTCGCGTCTCTTGCGGGGTTTCGCGCATGAAATCTTCAGCACGTTTACTAATCATTGGTATCTTTTCCATGGAAGTAACTTCAATCATGGCAATGCCGAAGTCTTCTACCACCTTGCCCTTAATGGAATAAAATCCTCTTCCCCGAAAAGGAAATTTACGCGCAACATCCGGAAAGTGAACGGTGTCAAATACCTCACCATGCTGATCGTAGAATGTTCCAAAATACATAAACTCACCTTTCTTGGTGGTGGTGTTTTTTGTGGTCACTACATACCCTAAAATAGATATATACTTACCGATCTTATGTATAAGTTCAAGCGCCAACGCATTACCAAAATCTTGTGTAGCCACTAATTTGAATGGGTCGCAGAGCGGGAAGCCAAGTAATTCGATTTCATCAAATGCATCTTCTAATTCACTTCGTTGCAATATGGGCAATGGAAATTCTTTTGATTCAGTATCAAAAAGTTGAGCAGTTGTTTTATTGCGTGATTTAGTGTCGCTTAAAAATAACATCGCTTCCCAAAGCAATCGTTGTTTACTTTTTCCGGTAAACCGAAACGATCCCATGCGAATAAGAATGCGCACTTGTTCCAAACCCAATGTTACTCTTCGTAAAAAATTATCGAGACTTTTAAAATTTCCATTTTGAGTACGCTCAATCGCAATTTGCTTTGCTATTTTGGTCTCCAAACTTTTTAAATGGATGAAGCCAATGTAGATGCGAGCGCCATAGATGGTGGTAAGGTATTCGCTGTGATTAATGCAGGGCGGCTCGATAGATGCACCATTCATGCGTGCTTCATGAAAATAAAATTCTGTTCTGTAAAATCCACCGAAGTTGTTGATCACACCCACCATAAACTCTAAGGGATAATGTGCCTTCAGAAATAAACTCTGATAACTTTCAACAGCATAACTGGCGGAGTGTCCTTTGGCAAATGAATAACCTGAAAAACTTTCGATCTCAAACCATACGCGTTCGCTGATGGGTTGAGGATAATTTCGTTCGCTACAGCCTTCAAAGAACCGATCGCGTACACGATCGAACTCAGCACGCGAACGATACTTACCCGACATTCCTCTGCGCAGTACATCGGCTTCAGTTAAGGTAAGCCCGGCAAAATAATGAGCTACGCGAATAACATCTTCCTGGTATACCATTACACCATACGTTTCTTTCATGAGTTCATCCATCTTAGGATGAATGGCCTCATATGTACCACCATTTTTTACAGCATGAAAACGCTCAATGTATGTCTTCATCATTCCGGAACTCGCCACTCCCGGACGAATAATAGAACTTGCCGCCACCAACGTGAGATAATCGTCACAATGTAATTTTCCCAATAGCATCCGCATAGCCGGTGACTCTACATAGAAGCAGCCCATCGCTTTACTGTGTCGCATTAGGTCTTTTATCTTTTCATCTTTCTTAAAGTCAGCAAAACGATTTACATCAATATCAATTCCTCTATTTCGTTTTACATGTTTAACTGTTTCTTTGATGTGACCTAATCCACGTTGACTAAGGATATCGAATTTATAGATACCGAAATCTTCAGCAGCGTGCATTTCAAAATGCGAAACGGGTAATCCTTTCGGTGGCAGGTCAGTAGCGGTATAAGCGTAAATACTTTTTTCAGTGATGAGCACACCACCGGCATGAATGGAAATGTTAGCGGGTAATTCTTTTGATACAATGTAGGCTGCGTAAGCGTGAATCATCCTACCGATGTGATCGCGTTCAATATTAATTTTTCGATGCTCAACCAGTTCGTCAATTTCTTCTTTTGGCAAGCCGAAAACTTTCCCGAGCTCACGCATGATGGATTTGCCCTGGTAGGTTACGTGTGTGCCCAGTAAACAAACATTATCCATGCCGTAGGTCTTAAATAGGTATTCGTAGATGGCATCTCGATTATCCCACGAAAAATCAATATCAAAATCAGGAGGAGAAGTGCGCTCTTCGTTGAGGAAGCGTTCGAAATATAAATCAAGTTCGATGGGATCGACATTGGTAATACCTAAACAATATGCAACAGTACTGTTTGCTCCACTTCCACGCCCTACAAATTCATAACCTTGCGATTTTGCATACCGGATAAGATCGTAAGTAATGAGGTAGTAGGATGTAAACCCTTTCATTTCAATGATTCTTAATTCTTTCTCAACCCTATCATTCCATATTATTTCATCTTCCTTCGTTTTCCTTTCTATTTTTTTAAGACCTTTCATTGTCTCCTCTCTGAGGTAAGTAATATCTTCTTCTATACTTCTACTGAAAGATTTTTTTGTTTTATCTTCTCTCTGTTTGCAGATAATGGAGCATTGATCAACTAGCTTTTTTGTATTGGATATTAATTCGGGGTACTGTTCAAAGTATTTATAGAGTTCATCTTCAGGCATCATGAATTCATCCTTGTGTGCCTGCTGGTGTTCAGGAAGTTTACTCAACAAGGTATTATTGGCAATACAACGTAACAATCGATGTGCATTATGATCTCTGTAAATTAATTTGTTCCCTTTCTTTTCTGGAGGAAGAAATGTTACAGGTTGAAGTATAACTGATTTTTCTAGATACTCTTTTTTTTCAGGATGAATTGAAAAATGATGGAGATCTTGCTTACCTATGCCAATGTATTCAAACGGTTTGAGCAGATCGACTTGAATTTTCCCAAACGGATAAATGACAAAAACATCTTCAAGTTCAGGTGTACGTTTGGACAGTGGTTCTGCTTCTCTATTATGATAGGATAAGAACCGATTGAGCTGTTCGAAACCTATATTATTTTTTGCGATGGCAATGTAAAGTAGTTCATTATCATCGGCCTCTCCTTTATGTGGTCTTCGAAATTCGATGCCTACTGCGATGTCGAGTGAATAGGATTCCTTGCCGAATTCGGTCAGGCCATTTTCACAAGGTCTGTTCTCATCACAAATTCTTAGCATCTCTAAATAAGATGCAGTGTTGTTTATTTCTGTTAATATCAGTTTGTGTACACCACATCGCTTCGCTTCTTCAAAGAGAGATTTGATCGGTAAGGTTCCGTATTTAAAACTGAAGCCGGTGTGACAGTTGAGGTACATGCTTGAATTTAAAAATAAGTCCCATATATTGAAGTTGAGAGTGGTCGATACGTTGAAACCAATCATCCTTCGAAGTGTGCCTGCTTCGATCTACGTTCATCGGAGACGCGCGAAACGATAATCGTATTTCATAGAAAGCTGGCAGGCGTGCGTTTAAGATTCCAACTCTCAGCCCCGCACGAGCGGGGTTGAGAGTTGGACCGAGATTAGTTCATCCCGCCAGAGGCGGGATGAACTTTCTAAGCGCGGCCTACGCTTTGTATTCGAAGCGTTTATGTTCTATCCGCGCACCAACGCTGAAATTATTCCGTGCGATACTCCAGTTAAGCACTACCATTTTTATTTTATATTAAGCACGTTTCAGAGAGAAAATTTATTTCTTCACTCGTTCCAAATACGCCATCACCATCCGTATCTCACCAAAGCTGTAAGCATCACCCAATTTTTCTTTTATAGGCGATAATGCTTTTCCTCCGATTTGTTCAATGGCTTTTTGAATGGTCGGAATTTTTGAGGAATCCATCATCTGTTCAATTTCAAGCGCACCTTGTTGAATGTAAAATGCAAGATGTCCTTCGATGGTCACCGGACTAAGTTCACGTTGTTCAGCAATCTTTTCAATTGAATTTCCCAGCTTGAACATTTCGAAACTTTGCTGCTTGGTGTCAGTTTCACGCTCGGGTCTTTCTTTGCGGATACGCTTTGGACTTTTGAGATTGATGCGCGATTGTAAATTATTTGCTTTGCAATAATCAGCTACAACATCCCAGAATAGTTTGCCATATTTTTCAATCTTCACTTCACCAAAGCCGGATATTTTTCTGAACTCTTCTTTATTATGAGGTAAGTAAGTGGCTACTTCCATCAGTGTTGCATCGGAGAGTACGATGTAGGGCGGTATATTTTCTTCTTTGGCTACAGAAAGTCTTTTCTCTTTGAGTTGTTTAAAGAGTTCCGTTTCATACTCTGCTTTTGGCATCGCTACCATAACCCTTTCTTTTGGTTTGGCTAGTATTACTTTTTCTTGTCCCTTTAGCACCGCTTCACTTTTTTGAGTAAGCTGTAAAACAGGGTATATACCTTCGGATTTAGTAAGATAGCGTTGAGACAGAAGTTCGCGGATGATCGTAGTCCACTCTTCTTTACTCATATCAGCACCAATGCCGAATGTTTTTAGTTGCTTATGTTCTTCCTGAATTTTTACTGAGTTCGATCCTCTTAAAAGATCGATAATATATCCTGCACCAAAACGTTCGTTCACGCGTGCGACAGCTGAGAGAACTTTTTGTGCGGCAACGGTTCCATCAACAAGTTCAACGCGCGTGAGACACACATCGCAATGCCCGCAATAATCTGTAGTGACTTCATCAAAATAATTTAACAGGTATTTTCTTCTGCAAGTTGACAGATCACCATAGGTAGCCATCTGATCTAGCTTTCGTAAATAGATGCGGGTTTGCTCGGGATTGTCATCAATCGCTACAAACTTTTTCATCTTACTTACATCGGCATAGGAATAAAATAGCAATGCTTCGCTCTCCAGTCCATCACGACCAGCACGACCTGTTTCCTGATAATAGCTTTCGATGTTCTTCGGTAAATCCATGTGCACCACATACCGCACATTCGATTTGTCGATGCCCATACCAAAGGCAATGGTGGCCACCATAATTTTTGTTTCATCACGCAAAAACATTTCCTGATGCTTTGCACGAATTTCTTTGGTTAATCCTGCATGATAGGGTAGTGCATCAAACCCTTCTTCCTTCAAATCGTTAGCGATCCTTTCTGTCGATGTGCGCGACAAACAATAAACAATACCCGATTCATCTTTCCGGCTTTCTAAAAATGCAAGTAGTTTTTCAAAACTATTCTGTTTGGGCTCTACAGTGTAGCATATATTCGGACGATTAAAACTGGATAGAAATGTTATGGGATTGTTGAGCTCTAATTTTTCGAGAATGTCTTTTTGTGTCAGGTGATCGGCAGTTGCTGTTAATGCAATTACCGGTACGAGCGGCATTGATCTTTTTAACTGAGACAGTACAAGATATTCCGGACGGAAGTCGTGACCCCAATGTGAAATACAATGCGCTTCATCAATGGCAATCAGGCTTATATCGAAAGTAGACAGACGTTTGATGTAATTACTTTCGGGTGCGAGGTAGATTAGTTTTAATTTTTTGGATCGTACTCTCTCTAAAATTTCTTCCTGCTCGTAGTAGCTTTGTGTTGAGTTTAAATAAGCAGCTTCAATTCCGTTCACCCGCAGCGCATCGACCTGATCTTTCATCAATGCGATAAGAGGGGAGACCACCACTGTAAGTCCATCAAAAACCAAGGCTGGTATTTGGTAACACAATGATTTTCCACCCCCGGTGGGCATTAGTACAAAGGTGTCCTTCTTTTGAAGCACAGCATTAATAATTGCTTCCTGTTCCAGCCGGAAAGAAGCATACCCAAATTGATCGCGAAGGATTTCGAGCGGTGTCATAGTAGCCTGTAACGTTAACGTCATATCTAACTTAGTTTATTGTTTTTTATTTCCCAAATAGAATATCAGTATAATGTAACCATCTGTTTTCGCTTCGTGCTAACACGGTAATCCTGTCACACAGAAAATGCTGGCTATATGGAAGGTCTTTTAAATACGGCCAGGTTTTTAAAAAGTCTTCTGTTGATAGATTGCGACTGATGGTTATATGAGGTACGAAATTGGAGTCTGTCTTCACCAGCTTTTCGAAGATGTCGCGCAGTGGATATTTGTTTACGATGTCAAGGTAAAGGGTGCGTTTTGATCCGTGATGAAATACATTAACATCTTTTACGAATACATTAAATGCACTGAAGTGATCTGCTTTTGATTGAACATGATGAAGCATGTCTTCGATATGTTCATCGTTATATCTGAAAAGCGAGATATGTGCCTTGGAATACCGGTCTTCAAATTCGTGACCAATCAGATAATGCACGTCATCTTTTAATACGGATACATCACTCTTGATGTGTGGCGGTGGTGCGATCATGAAAAATAGCTCTTGTACCGGGTTGGCAACTTTTACTTGTGTTGGTTTCATATGGCTTGTTTTTTTGTTTTCCTGGTTGATTAAACACTTCCCTTAAACATATTCATCTCCATCCTCACGCGCTTGTTTACATTTAATGTGGTGGCGCGGATTACTTTCTCTACACCGTGTCTGTGCTTAATTCTGTCGATGGCTTCGTACAGATTAATGGTTTCGGCTGTGTCATCAAACAAACTGATTTGGTGATTGCCGTGAACCAGATTGCTGAGGCGAACCCCCACTAAACGAATGAGCATTCTTCTATTATAGAGTTTGTCGAAGAGTTGGGTTACTACACGCAGCAATACATGATCAGACGAAGTGTATGGAACATGTATCTGTTTGGTTTCGGTGTCGAAGTTGGAATAGCGGATTTTTACTGTGATGCACGATGTTAATTTCTTTTGATCGCGCAATTGGAAGGCTACCTTCTCTACCATGGCGATGAGAATGGATTTCAATCGCTTTACATCAATGGTATCCTGCTCGAATGTACATTCGGTGGAGATTGATTTCTGTTCTGTATAAGGAAGCACAGGAGTATCATCGATCCCATGGGCTTTGTTCCATAAGCTGATGCCATTTTTTCCAAAGGCACTTACTAAAAAATTCATCGGCATGTCGCGAAGCGTTGCTACGGTGCGCACGCCCATGTCGTGTAAAAAAGAAGAAGTTTGTTTTCCAATCATCGGGATTTTATCGACCGACAGGGGAGCGAGAAAGTTTTTTTCGTCTCCGGCTAAAATATGTTTGTTGGCGTTTGGCTTAAATTCACCCGTTGCTACTTTCGACACCAGTTTATTGACCGACATCCCTAACGAGATCGTCAGCTTACTCTCTTTAATAATCTTCTCGCGTAGCTCTGTAGCCCATTGAAACGCGCCATAGTATTTGTCCATACCGCTCGCATCAATATAGAATTCATCGATCGATGCTTTTTCAAAAGAAGGAGCTTTCTCTGCAATCATCTCGGTAATCTCGTGTGAAGCCTTGCTGTACGCTTCCATATCTCCGGAAATCACTTTTGCATCCGGGCAAAGTTGAAGCGCCAAATACATCGGCATGGCGGAATGAACACCAAATCTGCGGGCCTCATAACTGCATGCGGCCACCACACCTCTGCGGCTGCTTCCGCCTACTATTAAGGGTCTATTCTTTAGTTTCGAGTCTTTTCTACACTCTACCGCTACAAAGAAAGCGTCCAGGTCCAAGTGTATGATGTTCCGTTCCATGACGCTAATTAACTAAAAATATTAGTTAATTGTTTTTATATTAAACTAATTATTTTAGTTTTGTCTCACTGTCAGCCATAGCAGTAGAATTTGAAAGAAGGCTGGAATTTCTCCGGCCTGCTTCAAATTCTTATATAGATCGTCTGTAGTTGGCGATTACTTTCGTGATGCGTCCTGCAGGTTTTAACCTGTGGGAACATCTGCGAAAAGTGTTGAAGTATCGTGCATTGATTTAGAAACGGTTTTAGTGTTTATGTGTGTAAGTATTTATGTTTGCTGAGATTAGCTCGTTGGCGATCGATTTTAAATCTGAAGCTTTGGACTTTAACTTTTGAAATTGATTTGAGATGAGTGATTCGCGATGATTGATTTTAGATTTACGGAAACATGTACAGGATTTAAGATGGGTACACAACTTCAAACCTCAAACTTTGAACCTCGAACTTAATTATGGCTCTAATCAATAAGAACTTAAAATTCCTTCGCACAGAGCTCGGTCTTACTCAAAAACAGTTGGCCGAGAAATTGGGATTGAAGCAAGCAGCAATTGGTGCATATGAAGAGGAGCGTTCTACTCCACCCTTGGTTTCATTACTCGATATCGCTAAGATTTTTAAGGTAAACCTGGATATGTTGGTGAGCCACGATTTGAGTCGCGTGTCAGAAAAGGATAGGAAGGGAGCTGCATCTTCGCGTGGAAAAGAAGTGCTGGCCATTACCGTTGATAGTAATAATAAAGAGAATGTAGAGTTGGTTACACAAAAAGCATCGGCTGGTTATTTATCGGGATACCAGGACGTGGAATTTGTGAAGGATCTTCCAAAGATCAGCATGCCCATGTTGCCGAAGAACAGAACATATCGTGCTTTTGAGATTCAGGGCGATTCGATGTTACCGATTCAACCGGGCAGTATTATTTTTGGTGAATACCTGGAAGATATTTCATCTGTCAAAAACGGTAAGCTTTATATCTTAGTAACCAAGCAAGATGGTATTGTGTTCAAACGCATTTTTAATTTTGCCGATGATGAAAGTAAAGTGTTATTGGTTTCCGATAACCGTCTTTACGAACCGTATTCGATTAATGCAGATGATGTATTGGAGATTTGGGTTGCGAAAGCATTCTTCTCAAACCAGTTTCCGGAGACTATTGCAGATTCATCCGTTGCCGATCAATTGGCAATTCAAGTTGTGAAATTGCAAGCGGCATTGGGTGCGAAGAAGAAATAGATTTGGTAAGTGTTATTGAGTATACCATTATCCTTCCAGATCGAAAGAAGAAATGTAAATTGAAAACGTTGTTCCTGAATTCAGATTGCTTTTTACTTCAGCTCGCCCTCCAAGCGTTTCAGCCTGAAGCTTAACCAGAAATAATCCCAGACCTTTTCCTTCGGTGTGAGTATGAAAGCGTTTATACAATCCAAAAACTTTGTCTTTAAATTTATCGAGGTCGATGCCCATTCCATTATCGGTTACATCTAATCGAACAAGGTCGTTCTCTTGTGTTGTACGAATACTGATTTTTGGTTTTCGCTCAGGCGAATGATACTTAATTGCATTGCTGATCAGGTTGTACAAAATACTGGTCACCATTGGCTTGATTGAATAAACCGTTGGTGCTTTACTAAAGTCGGATTCAATTTCGACCTGTTGATCTTCAATTTCTTTCTTCAGCAAAATGGTAATGTGTTCCAGTTCGTTTGCCCATTCAAGGCGTTGCTTTGTTTTGGAAACCGAGTTACGCATGTCAATAATACTTCCAAGATCTTTTATCGTAACGTCCAATCGCTCGGAACTAAGTTCCAGATGTTGTAAAATAATTTGATGATCTTCTTTCAATTCTCTTCTGTCGAATAAATTGACAAGTCCAATTAAACTCGCTACCGGTCCACGCAGGTTGTGTGAAACGGTATAAGAGAATTGTAGCAAATCATTATTGTGCTTGATTAATTCTTCGTTGGTTTGTGATAGTTGTGCATTTTTCTCAACCACTTCACGGTTTAGCTCAATGTTTTCGGATGTCAACTGTTCCTGCTGCTGTTGAATGAGGGCCTTGGCATGACTGAGGTTTTCAATCAAAACTTCATTCTGTTTCTCATACGTTTCGAAACTGTATTTTAAGAAGAAACTACTCCCGGTAATAATTAAAAATGTAGCACCAACCATGTAGTTCGTGAAGTAATAGTTGGGTGCAGTGAAGCCCATATCATAATAACCCACACCGAATAAGTGATGAATGGGGTCATAAAACACTAAGCAAAGAAAACTTATGAGTAGTCCGGAGATGAGTCGTTTTCTTTCTTCCAGTTTAAAAAGTATAAACGGAAACAGGCTGCCTGCCAATATCAGTAACCGAAACTGAAAATATTGAAATTCTTCCAGCATGCCGGGCACGTCAAACTTATCAGCAACAGAAGCAACTAAAGAAATTAAATTTAACGATGTCAATAGTAGTATTCGACTGACACTGATATATCGGAAGGAATTCAAAACAATGGGCACGAAGAAAAAGAAGGTAGCACCCAATGCTATCTTAACCGTAACAATCCAACCGAAATAGAGCAGAGCAACAATGAATAGCAGAAAGGTAAAGGCTGAAAGGATCAGACTAATTCGATTACAGATTGCAATGTGACGAATTTCTTTTCGGTCACTGTTCGGGGTGGTCCCGATGAAGCTTATGGTGCGCCAGATTTTTAACAACACAGCGAAACATAGTAAAATTTTACACTGGAATTGTATTTAAGGTAGGCGATGTAAGATTTAAATCCAATTACTATTTTTTTTGAGCAGTGATATCGTTTTTTCTTCGTTCGATCCAGGTTCTGGCTTTTGATTGTATTCCCAATTGGCTTGTGGTGGAAGGCTCATTAATATGGATTCCGTTCGTCCATCGGTATCCAATCCGAACTTTGTGCCACGGTCCCACACCAGATTAAATTCAACATATCTTCCTCTGCGCAAGTATTGCCATTGCTTTTCATTTTCTGAAAAGGGAAGCGCGTGGTTCTTTTTCATGAAGTGTGAATACAATGGTGCGAATGAGGCACCTACATCTTTTACAAATTCAAATCTCGATTCTTTGGTAAAACCGTTATCCGCTTTAAGGTAATCGAAAAATATCCCACCAATGCCACGTGTTTCATTTCGATGTTTGATGAAAAAATAATCATCTGCCCATTTCTTAAAATCAGGATAATAGGAGAGATGATGTTTATCGCAAACCGATTTTAGTTGCTGATGAAAATAACGCGCATCCTCTTCATTTATATAGTGAGGAGTAAGATCAATGCCACCACCAAACCACCACATACCATTGCTCATCTCGAAGTATCGCGTGTTCATGTGGATGATTGGAACCATCGGATTGAAGGGGTGTATGACAATCGAAATGCCTGTGGCAAAAAAATCAATCTGCTCATTTGTATTCAGATTTAACGATTTAAGTACAGGCTCAGGTGCTTTTCCCCAAACAGCAGAAAAGTTTACACCACCTTTCTCAATTATTTTCCCATCCGTTAACACACTTGCCACACCACCACCACCACCCGGACGATCCCATTCGTCACGAATGAATTTCCCCTGACCATCAGTCTCTTCTAATTGTTTGCATATATCTTTTTGAAGGTAGGAGAACCAGTCGCGTATTGTTTCTTTTGTTGGCATGCGGTAAAGTTAATTGTTAATGCTTAATGGTGGATAACCTTTTTAAACCGGAATACTCGGATAACAAGTAATTTGAATCATGGTACAATAGTTATTTTGTGTCATCCATCTGGTCAATGGGCCGACAATTAACTATTAACATACCCTGAAATTCCTATCTTTCGGCCGAGACTAACATCATTATTAATATGGCAATAGAGGAGACCGCTAAAGCCAGGAAAAAATCGACCACGGAAATCAGCAATGATATTCTAATCAAAGCGTATTCATTAATGTGTATCGCCAGAGCTCTGGCAAATACCTATGATGAAAAGCGCGATGTTTGTGGTAAATATGTTCACAGCACTTCTCGTGGGCATGAAGCGATTCAACTTGCAGCAGGATTACAATTACAAGCTTTTGATTTTGCTTCACCGTATTATCGTGATGAATCGATGCTGCTTGGTATTGGCATGGAGCCGTATGAACTGATGCTTCAGCTTATGGCCAAACGGGACGATCCCTTTTCCGGTGGGCGAACATACTATTCACATCCATCTTTAAAGCGTGAAGGCTTGCCAATAATTCCACACCAAAGTTCAGCAACAGGAATGCAGGCTATTCCGGCTACAGGTATGGCACATGGAATTGCTTACCTCGAATCACAAGGGTTGTTATCAACAGAGAATAAACCTGTCGTCTTGTGCTCATTAGGAGATGGCTCAGTAACGGAAGGAGAAGTAGCGGAGGCTTTTCAAATGGCGGTGCTGAAAAAACTACCGATCATCTATTTAGTTCAGGATAATGATTGGGGTATTTCAGCAACAGGAAAAGAGATGCGTGCCATGGATGCCTATCATTATGCTGGCGGATTCAAAGGTATGGAGCGAATGGCAATTGATGGTGCTGACTTTGTGGATTCCTATTTAGGGATGAAGAAGGCGTTTGCTTTTGTACGAAAGCATCGTGGGCCGATCCTGGTGCATGCTACTTGTCCTTTATTAGGACATCATACTTCTGGTGTTCGAAGAGAATGGTATCGCGGAGAGGATTTGGAATTGCATAAAAAATCCGATCCGATTGAATCACTCCATGATTATTTATTAAGTCAGGGTGAAACAAAGCAGAAGCTGAGTGAGATACAATTACAAGCAGAGACTAAAGTTAGTGAAGATTATGAGCGTGCAGTTCAATCACCCGATCCGGATGTGAATGATTTTGATTCACATGAATTTGCTCCGACTACTATTATAGAAGAGAAAGGTAATCGATCACCGAAAGGTGCAGAGAAAGTGGTCATGGTTGATGCAGCACTTCATGCAGTTGATGAAATTTTAAAAAAACATCCCGAAGCATTATTCTACGGACAAGATGTTGGTAGAAGATTGGGAGGAGTATTTCGCGAAGCAGCTACTCTTGCACAAAAATACGGTGATGATCGGATATTCAACACGCCCATACAGGAAGCCTATATTGTTGGTTCGACAGCAGGTATGTCAGCAGTAGGAGCGAAGCCGATTGTTGAAATTCAATTTGCGGATTACATCTGGCCGGGCATCAATCAATTGGTAGAAGAGCTTTCGAAGAGTTGTTATTTATCAAAGGGAAAATTTCCAATTCAGTCATTGATACGTGTGCCGATTGGCGCGTATGGTGGTGGAGGACCTTACCATTCAGGAAGTATTGAATCGACCTTGTTGAACATTAGAGGAATTAAAGTAGTGTACCCTTCTAATGCTGCTGATATGAAAGGGTTGTTGAAAGCTTCTTTCTATGATCCGAATCCTGTGGTGTTATTGGAACATAAAGGATTGTATTGGTCAAAGGTTCCGGGAACGAGCGATGCAAAAACAATAGAGCCGGATGAAGATTATATCATCCCGCTTGGTAAAGCATCCATCGTTCAACAGGCATCCGAAGAAAAAATAAAAGAGGGTGAATCATGTGTAGTGATTACCTATGGTATGGGTGTGTATTGGGCGAAGGAAGCATCACTTCCATTTGCCAATCGTGTGGAGATTATGGATTTACGAACACTCAATCCGATTGATTGGAATAGCATTGTAACTTCTGTCCGAAAACACAATCGCGCGTTTGTGCTGACCGAAGAACCTTTACTCAATTCTTTTGCTGAATCATTGGCCGGACGAATTTCGAAAGAATGCTTTAAAGAACTTGATGCTCCTGTTTGGACACTCGGTGCTGCCAACCTTCCCGCTGTTCCGTTAAATGTAGATTTGGAAATGATGATGTTGCCGAACGCTGACAAAGTGAGAGAAACGATTGAAAAACTTTTGAGATATTAATGTTACTAGTTTCCAGTAACCGGAGACTGGCATCCGGAAACCGGTAACCGATTTAGAACGGATACCCAATCCCCACATTATAAATAACAGGCTCTCTATAATTAGTATATCCATCTTCTGTTTTTGTCGCATATGGATTCCAGAAACGGGCCTCGCCTAAAACAAACCGCTCGCCTTTAATTCTGGCTGGATCATACATTTTCATACCTACATCGAGGCGAAGGATTAGGAATGAAAAATCAAATCGAAGTCCGAAACCTGTACCTAACGCAATTTCTTTATAGAATTCATTGAATTTAAACTGAGAGTTTCCGTTGGCGACCTCAATTCCCTGGTCGTCCAATTTTTTGCGAGGTTGAAAAGTCCACACATTACCTGCATCAATAAAGACTGCACCGTCAACAAAGCCAAAAATCTTTCTTCTGAATTCTACACTGGCTTCTAATAATATTTCAGAAGGTTGCTCGTAACTGTAATCAAAGTAGCCGTTTTTCACAGGGTCCTTATTAACACTCTCATTAGTTTGTGGTCTGAAGGAACCTTGCCCTAACCTTCGTGGTCGCCATGCCCGAACGCTGTTACTACCTCCGCTGAAAAAGAATTTTTCATACGGAAGACTCCTGTCTTTTCCATATGAATAGGCAACACCACCATCTACACGATATGCAATAGAAGTAATTTTGTCTATTACATGGTTTCGTCTGTAGTCAAGGTTTAATCGCAAATACTTAAAGTATTGTAGTCCGTATTTGTCTTTAATAAAAGAAGGGTCAATGAAATTCCAAAGGGTTCCACCGCTTTCTAATTGAGCACGCAGATAGCTGGATGTTTTTTCTTTATTACCATAGTTATTAAAGTTCCAGGTTGATCCGAAAATCATACTGCTTACAAACGAGGGCTTGAAACTGTTTACCAAACTGTAGTTACCCAAACTATCTTGTCTCTTTAACTCCTCCTCAAATTTGGGGTCAAGAGTAGAATTGATAATACTTAAACTAACAGGTGTGAAAAAGTATTGTTGCTTACGCTGATTGGACCACGTATAGGTTGTTGATACGGATGTATTGGATCGGATATACTCTGACCGATCGGTGTATGAATACCCTGCAGTAAACTTCGTCTTCGGATTGAATTTCGCTACTTTAAACCGCCTGCTTTCTTTTAAAAACCAAATAAACTGAGGAAAGGTAATGGTGGCATTTATGCCGGCATATTTGCTGGTATAAATACTCTGGTCATCTGTTGCTGAAGCAACGCCTTCAAAACCAAATCGCCCACTGAGATCCAGCATTTCCATTCCTCTGAATAAATTACGTTTCCGAAACGTGAGGTTGTAAAATGGTCCGGGGAAACCTTGCGTAACATTAATTCCGGCTTCATTGCTCCATTCATATTGATCCAATGGACTAGTGAAAACATTGGCAATAAATTTTCCATTCGATGTATCGTAATTGATGTTCACAAATTTGAAAGCATCAACATTACCGAGTTGCCGTTGCGTGTTGAATGTATTGGATCGACTGTATAAATCTCCCTTCTTTAAAAAAACACGCTGACTTAAAATTCTCAAATTATAATTGTCCTTATAATATCGGTATTGTATGTCTCTATAATTTCGCTTTTGTCTTTCTGTTCCTGTAGAAGTTGCTCCGGCATCGGTGGTGAAGGTAATATCATCAATTGTAAACTTTTTGTGGTAGCCCCGTTTTGCAGGATCTTTTATTTTAAGGAGCAGGGCGATACGATGGTTCTTTAGCATACTGGTATCCATACTAATATCAATGTATTGCCTGCTAAAATCATAGTAGCCATTGTCTTTGAGTAGCAAGTCAAGTCGCTCTCGTTCCTTTACTAAGTTGCCCTGATCATAATGTGCACCGAGCTTTATGAAATTCTCTAGATTATTTTTATGCACAACTCTGGCAACAGCCGTATCCTGAATTTGATACATAATAGTATCGATGGTGTATCCTGGCCCGGGCGCAACACTATAGATGATGGTTGCGTACTTCCCCGTTATTCGCACCCGTGAATCAACTTCGTTTCTAAAATATCCTTTCGAGAAAAGGAATTGCCTGAACCGATCGGAAGTGAGCTGGACCGATACACTATCATAGACAGAAATGGGTTCGCCCCATTGCATGAGGAGATTTCCATTTTCAATTCTATTGGTGTACTTGTCTGCTTTTTTCTGCTTACGAAAGTTGAGGTTGTCTATTTTCTTTTTGGATGTTGTGGCGGCAATTTTAGCGGCAAACTTTTTATCGGATGCCTCCTTTTTCTGAATGAATTTTTCTTTGTCGTAATTCTTTTCACCCCAATAATAAAGCAGCACAAGGTGATAAATGGTTAAGCCTAAAAACCTTCGATTGGCCCGCTGCACATAAAGGTCTTTGAGTTCATCGGTATTGATTCCCTTAGGTGCTTGAATATGCTGCCGGAACAACATCTTTTGATTGTCTTTTAAGTGCTTCGTACCCAGACAACCCGACATCATTACTCCTAGACAGAGTATAGTTGGAAGAAAATATTTACTTTTCGGTGTACTCAAGCGCTGCAAATGCTATCGAAAGCCAAGATTAAGTTTATTAAATCCCTGCAAATAAAGAAATACCGCAAACAGGAACAATGTTTTCTTGTGGAAGGAGCAAAGAGTGTGCACGAATTGCTGACTTCTGATTTTGAATTGGTCACTTTATTGGGAACATCGGATTTCCTATCAACGATTCACCATCAATTAAAGTGTGAAGTAATTGAAGTCACCCTAAAGGAGCTTGATGGATTAGGTGAATTTCAAACGAATGATTCCACCTTGGCCATCGCAAGGCAAAAGCCCAATAGTTTAATTGAAGTCTTGGCCGATGAATTTGCCTTGGTGCTTGATGACATCCGTGATCCAGGTAATCTGGGCACAATTATCCGCACCGCTGAGTGGTTTGGCATCAACAAAATTATAGCTTCAACCGAAACAGCAGACTTCTATAATTCGAAAGTGATCACATCATCGATGGGTTCCTTTACACGATCCAAAATTTTCTATACCGATCTGGAAAATTATCTTTCCAAAACTCAGCTCAAAATATTTGGGGCATACCTCAATGGTGAGGATGTGCATCAAGTTGATTTTGGAAAGGGAGGTCTTATGGTTATCGGAAATGAATCGAAAGGTATATCACCTTCATTGGAGAAATACATTACCGACAAAATTACTATACCGCGTTATGGAAAAGCGGAATCATTAAATGCGGCCATTGCCACGGCAGTCATTTGCGATAATATTCGGAGATAAGTTTCACTGAACTCAAACCTTGATTGGTATTTTGTAATAGTCGATTGAAGATAGAATGAAAAGTTTTATTTTAGCTCATTCTTTTTGCTTGACCACTCAGGAGGAGCAATTGCTCGTCACTACATACTAACGTATACTTAGGTAACTTCCAATTAGATTGAACTTATGAGAATAATCTGCATCGCACTACTTTGTTTTTCATCGATAGCCCTTTGGGCGCAGAAAGACATTCAAAAGAAAATTCAAACGCAGTTTATTGAAGCCGCAGATGGCTCTATTATTGAATTGCCCGAAGGTCATTTTCAATTTGATGCCAGCTTGTCGTTAGATGGAAAGCGAAATGTGACGATAAAAGGAGCTGGCGAGAATAAGACATTCTTAAGTTTTAAAGGTCAGATTTCAGGAGCGGAAGGAATTAAAATAACAAATGCTTTTAATATTACGATCCAGGATTTAACCGTTCAGGATACAAAAGGTGACGGGGTAAAAACACAATTGGTTGAAGGTATCACTTTCAAAAATGTAAAGGCAGAATGGACGAATGGCGGTCATAAAGACAATGGTGGTTATGGATTGTATCCCGTTCAATGCACCAATGTATTAATTGATGGTTGTTCAGCTGTTGGAGCAAGCGATGCTGGTATTTACGTTGGTCAATCGAAATACATCGTTGTTCGTAACTCTAAGGCCTATAACAATGTAGCCGGAATTGAAATTGAAAATTCATGGTATGCTGATGTTTACGACAACGAGGCTTATAATAATACTGGAGGCATTTTGGTTTTTGATTTGCCTGACCTTATTCAGAAGGAAGGTGGTTATGTTCGGGTTTTTAAAAACAATATTCACAACAACAATCACATTAATTTCGCGCCAAAAGGAAATACAGTTGGTAAAGTTCCGCAAGGAACAGGTGTTATGATTTTGGCTACCCGCCACGTAGAGGTATTTGAAAATAAAATTGTCAATAATATTTCAGTAGGCACGGCCATCGCGAGCTATTTCATTACTGAAAACCCAATTAATGATACGGCTTATCATCCTTACCCTTCTGATATTTTCATTCACAACAATTATTATGAGCGTCCGCATGTAAAGACAACGGGTAAAGGACGAATGGGAAAGATGTTCCGATTTAAATTACGTATGGGCAAAGATGTTCCCCACATTTTATTTGATGGTATTGAAAATCCAAACATGAAGGATCGAAACATCTGCATCAGGAATAATCAGAATCAGTCGGTCATTAATATTGATGCGGGTAACAATTTTAAGAACAGATCAACGGATATGAAAGCATATGATTGTGAACAACAACCTATAAAAGCTGTTGAGTTGAGTGCGAGCGAATAACATCCTATGAAGAAACTTGCCATTTTTCTTTGCCTTAGTTTAATCATCATTTCATTCTTTTCTTTTCGCCCGAGTGTTTCTATTGAAAGAAAAGAAACATTGTCGGCTTATAATTTTTTTAAGGTGACTCTTGCCAGATTAGAACCCGTTGAAGGCGTTGTTCCCTATGGTTTGAATACACCACTTTTCAGTAATTACGCTGAGAAACTTCGCTTCATCAAATTGCCTGAAGGTACACAAGCAGTGTATAACGATTCGTCTGTTTTCACTTTCCCGATAGGAACTGTTCTGATTAAAAATTTTTATTACCCAAATGATTTTAGAAAGCCTGAAAAGGGGAGAAGGATTTTGGAGACAAGACTACTTGTAAATACGGATGCAGGTTGGGAAGCATGGCCCTACCTTTGGAACGATGAACAGACTGAAGCTTTCTATGATCCTGCTGGCGAAACCAAAATAATTTCGTACACTGATAAGGCTGGAAAAAAGATCACAACTCCATATGCAATACCCAACAAGAATCAATGTAAGGGTTGTCATATAAAAGATAAAATAATGGTTCCGATCGGCCTTTCGGCAAGGCAGTTGAATAGAGATTTACAGTCTGCATCGGGCAAACAAAATCAATTGAACTTTTGGAAAGAAAGAAGAATGCTGACAGCAATGAATGATATAAAAGCAACTCCAAAGATGGCTGTTTGGGATGATGCAACAACGGGTACTGTAAACGATCGTGCGCGTGCATATCTTGATTCCAACTGTGGTCATTGCCATTCAAAGCTTGGTCCTGCGAATACATCCGGGCTTTTTCTTGATATTCATGAGAAAGACCTGGCACACTTAGGAGTTAATAAATCTCCGGTTGCTGCAGGAAGAGGTGCTGGTGATTTGCAATTTGATATTGTTCCCGGCCAGCCTCAACATTCTATTCTTATATTTCGAATGAAAGCTATTGATCCGGCAATTGCTATGCCTGAAATCGGCCGTGAACAAGTGCATAAAGAAGGTGTTGCCTTAATTGAAGAGTGGATTAGAAAAAATACCTTTTAAGTTTGCGTTAATGGAAAGCAATTCAATATGACAAGTCAGGAACATCTGGTATTACAGCATTTGTCGCGCTTTGTCTCGGATCATAAAAAAGAATTTGCGGAAAAGGTAATGAGTTCACGCACACGTCATGTTACGGTTGTGCTTGAAAATATTTATCAATCACAAAATTCCAGTGCTGTTATTCGTACGTGTGAGTGCATGGGCTTGCAGGATGTTCATGTTATTGAAGACAAGAGTAAGTATAGTGTGAATCGCAGGGTTCTGAAAGGTGCACACAAGTGGACGGATATTATTCATCATCAATCCAAACAAGATGACGCAACTATAAAGTGCTTCAATACATTAAAAGAGTCAGGTTATAAAATTTTGGTAGCCGATCCCGCAGAAGAAGGTATTTCTATCCATGATGTTCGGGTTGATGAAAGTAAAATTGCTCTCGTGTTTGGTAATGAACTTCATGGAGTATCAGAGATTGCTCAACAAAATGCTGATCAAAAAATAAAAATCCCCATGTTCGGTTTTACCGAAAGCCTGAATATATCGGCCAGTGTAGCCATTTGTTTGAGCAGCTTAATCACCAGGCTTCACGCATCACCGGATGATTATGGGCTTAGTGAAACAGAGAAGGATGCAATACGCTTGGAATGGTATCGAAAAATTGTAAAGCGATCCCATTTGATTGAACGCGAATTTATCCGCACAATTCGGTAACTTTACGCTGGCTTTAATTTACTCTCCTTTCGATGCGCTTGTTGAAGAGAATCATTCTGTTTACCATATTAGTTGTTATCGCTTTCTTTTTTGTGAGCAATATCTGGGTTGTGCAAAGCACAAAAGACCAGGTTTTCTACGACAGTACCGCATTACCTAATCACCGTGTGGGGTTAGTATTGGGTACTAGTCACCGGTTAATCAGTGGCAAGCCAAATCCTTTTTTCGAGAAGCGCATTGAGATGGCTGCTTCGCTCTACAAATCAGGCAAAGTTGATAATCTTATTTTAAGTGGCGACAATCGTTCTATTTATTATAACGAGCCTGTCGAAATGCAAAAGGCGCTGATCAAATTAGGCATTCCAGCTACAGCTATTACCCTTGATTATGCAGGCCTTCGCACATTGGATTCGATTGTGAGAAGTAAAGAAATTTTCGGACAGAATAAACTCATCATTATTACTCAGCCTTTTCACAGTTACCGCGCTTTGTTTATTGGAAATTATTATGGCATGGATGCCGTGGCCATGGTTGCCGATGAAATCGAATTAGAATCTTCCTTGAAGGTACGCATTCGCGAATACTTTGCCAGAACCAAAGCGGTGCTGGACTTATACATTTTAAATACATCCCCACGATTTTTGGGTCAGAAGGAAGATTTAAATAGTTAAGTGATTGAAACCATTCACCCATTGCAGGGGTTAAATGCTTAATTTTGAAACTTAAATTTCTGTTTGTGCCGATTGTATCTGTTGCTGAGAAAATATACATGCGCTTTATCACGCTTTCTTTCTTCCTGTTTTCTTCCGTTTTCCTTTTTGCTCAGCAAACTATTATAAAGGGAAAAATTACCGATGCTAATTCGGGTGATCCTATTCCCTTTGTAAATGTGGTGTTTAAGGGAACAGGTATTGGGTCAACAACTGATTTCGATGGAAATTACACAATCAAAACTTCGTCTCCTACCGATTCCCTTTCAGCAAGCTACATAGGGTATAAGCCAAAGCATAAGGTAGTTGTAAAAGGGATTTCTCAAACCATTGATTTTCAGATTGAGGAGGATATTCAGCAACTCGATGAAGTCGTGATAAAATCGGGTGTGAATCCTGCGTTCGAAATTCTAAAGCGTGTAAACAAAAACAAAAAGAATAACGATAAGCGAAAGCTAACAGCGTATGAGTATGATACGTACACAAAAATTGAAATTGATGTAGATAATATCTCTGAGAAGTTCAGAGGAAAGAAGATCATGAAGAAAATTGCCAATGTGCTCGATAGTATCGATCGCATTGCAGGCGAAGACGGGAAACCCATATTACCATTACTCATTACAGAAAGTGTGTCGAAGTTATATTATCGTGATGATCCCAGCTTAAAATTTGAAAATATACTACAGTCAAAAATAACGGGAGTAGGTGTAGAGGACGGAACGTTGGTGACTCAATTGGTGGGTTCGTCTTTTCAGGAATACAACTTCTATCAAAACTGGCTGAACATTGTTTCGAAAGAATTTATTTCACCGATTGCCGATGGTGGTAGGCTGTATTATGAATATGATTTGATGGATAGCCTTTATGTTGGTAATGAATATTGCTATCGTCTGGATTTTTATCCGAGAAGCCCGCAGGATCTTGCCTTCACCGGCACCATGTGGATTTCGAAAGATGGATATGCACTGAAGCAAATAGATGCCACAATAGGTAAACAAGCCAATCTGAATTTTGTTGAAAAAATAAAAATTCAGCAGGAGCTTGAACGAACAGAAGAAGGAGCGTGGCTTCCATCCAAGAATAGATTGCTGATTGATATCAGTGAAGTAAATAATGGCCAGGCTGGAATGCTGGCGAAGTTTTATACATCGAATAAGAAATTTGTTGTTAATAAACCTTACGAGCCATCATTTTATAGTCAACCGATAGTGATGGCAGAAAATGCCCGGCTAAATGAAAGTGAAGCCTATTGGGATACGTTACGACATGAACCGTTGAGCAGCACAGAGAAGAACGTTTATAAAATGATCGATACGCTTCAAACCATTCCGGTAATCCGAACCTATACTGATATTATTAAGATTGTAATTGGTGGTTATCTCACAGCAGGTAAAATTGACATTGGTCCGTATGTCTCTTTATTGGCCGTGAATAACATCGAAGGTGTACGTATTCAGCCTGGCTTTAAAACCAATATGAAGTTCAGTAATAAGTGGGTGATTGGCGGACAAGTAGGATATGGTTTTAAGGATGACAAGGTAAAGTACCTTGGTTACGTTCAAAATATTCTTTCCCGAAACCGATGGACGACACTAACCTTTAAAGTGCGAAGTGATCTGGGTAGGGTAGGACTTGAAGACGAGAACATTGGAGATAATTTTCTTTTACAGGCATCTCAACGCTTTGGTACATTTCGAAGCGGATATTATTTTAAGGAAGGTAGGGTTGACTTTAAACGCGAATTTTTTAAAGGCTTCTCACAGCGAGTTGGTTTCAGATACTTTACGTTTTCTCCTGCTTTCAACTTTGGGTACTATTCTGTGCCCAATGATACCACGAGTGAAATACTCCAAAACTTTGAAACCTCTGAACTGATTTTTGAATCACGTTATGCACGGGATGAATTGTTTGTGCAAGATGATAATGATCGCATAAGTCTGGGTACTACACGATGGCCCATCATTACGTTTCGATATGTAAAAGGAATGAGTGGCGTTATTAACAGCGATTTTGACTACCAAAAATTTCGGTTGAGCTTTAACAAAAGAATGCGTATGGGGCCGCTTGGAGTTGGTTATTTAAACCTCGAAGGAGATTATATAAAGGGCACAATACCCTATCCACTTTTAACATTACACATCGGAAATCAAACCTTCGTTTATTCTTCGGCTGTTTATAATCTTATGCGATACGGAGAATTTGTGAGCGATAAATCAGTAGCATTACAATACCAGCATCACTTTGAAGGACTTTTTCTGAACCGTATTCCACTTATGCGTAAACTGAAATGGAGATTGACAGGTTCGGCAAATGTTGTTTATGGTTCACTCAGCCAGGCTAATTTGAAATTGAATGCTCTACATACTGATGAGGATGTGAAAACGCTTCCAATTGGAACATTCAAATCAAACAAGCCCTATGTAGAGTTGGGATATGGCGTTGAAAACATTTTTAAATTTCTGAGAGTCGAATTTGTACATCGCGTGACGTATTTGGATAATCTGATGGATGGAGATAAACCCAAAAAATTTGGTATTCGCCTTGGCTTCCAGTTTACACTTTAAAATATCAATCCTGTGTTTTAGTGGTTTGAATATTGCATATTTGTGATCTGAATTAATTTTGTAGTTTAGTTCAACCAGTAGTATGAATGTAAAAATTTCGCTTCCGGATGGAAGTGTTCGGGAATATCCCCAAGGCGTTAAAGGTTCTGAAATTGCGTCAAGCATTAGCGAAGGATTAGCGCGAGTTTCATTGGCAATCGAAGTGAATGGAGAAGTGTGGGATTTATCCCGCCCCATCAATGCCGATTCATCAATCAAAATTTTAACATGGAATGATAAGGCAGGTAAGACAACGTTCTGGCATTCGTCAGCGCACTTATTAGCAGAGGCTCTTGAAGCCCTTCATCCAGGTGTAAAGTTTGGAATCGGTCCGCCCATCGAGAATGGTTTCTACTATGATATCGATCTTGAAGGCAGAACTTTAAGTGAAGCAGACTTGGCCGCCATTGAAGCCAAGATGAAAGAGCTTGCTAAAAAAGACAATGCTTATATCCGTAAAGATGTAACGAAAGCAGAGGCGTTAGATTATTTTTCGAAGAAAGGCGATCCATACAAACTTGAGTTAATTCGTGATCTGGAAGATGGAAAGATTACCTTCTATCAACAAGGCGATTTTACAGACTTGTGTAAAGGTCCACATATTCCACATACAGGCTTTATAAAAGCAGCTAAGGTTTTGAATGTTGCCGGTGCATATTGGCGCGGTAACGAGAAGAATAAGATGCTCACACGGCTCTACGCCATTACTTTTCCAAAGCAAAAGGAACTGGAAGAGTACTTGCAACTTTTGGAAGAAGCAAAGAAGCGCGATCATAGAAAGCTTGGAAAAGAGCTTGAGTTATTTGCTTTCTCCGAGAAGGTAGGTATGGGCTTACCACTCTGGTTGCCGAAAGGAACAATCCTACGCGAGCGTCTGGAACAGTTTATGCGTAAGGCGCAAATCAAAGCGGGCTATGATCCGGTAGTGACACCTCATATCGGAAGCAAGCAACTCTATGTCACTTCAGGCCATTACGAAAAGTACGGTAAAGATTCCTTCCAACCCATTCGTACTCCGGATGAAGGCGAGGAGTTTTTGCTCAAGCCCATGAATTGTCCGCATCATTGCGAGATTTATAAGACTAAACCAAGATCTTATCGGGATTTACCGATTCGTTTGGCAGAGTTTGGAACGGTGTATCGCTATGAACAAAGTGGTGAGCTCCATGGGTTGACCCGAGTTAGGGGTTTTACTCAGGATGATGCTCATATCTTTTGCCGACCTGATCAGGTGAAGGATGAGTTCATCAAGGTTATTGATCTTGTGCTTCATGTTTTCAACTCTTTGGGTTTTGAAAACTATACTGCCCAGGTTTCTTTGAGAGATCCAGAGAATAAGGCAAAATATATTGGTGAAGATTCTCTTTGGGAACGTGCTGAACGAGAAATTCAGGAAGCCGCTGATGATAGAGGCTTGAAAACAGTAGCTGTTAAAGGCGAAGCTGCGTTTTATGGGCCTAAGCTCGATTTTATGGTTCGGGATGCTTTGGGAAGAAGTTGGCAGCTTGGTACCATCCAGGTTGACTATCAACTCCCACAACGCTTCGAATTGGAGTATGTAGGCTCAGATAATCAAAAACATTGTCCGGTAATGATTCACCGTGCACCTTTCGGATCACTCGAGCGATTTATTGCTGTTTTGATTGAGCATTGTGCAGGTAATTTCCCGCTTTGGCTTGCGCCAGATCAGATTGCTGTGCTCCCAATATCCGAGCGCTTTAACGACTATGCTAAACTCGTATATGATAAACTCAAAGAGCAGGATATCAGAGGGTTACTTGACGATCGGGATGAGAAAATCGGACGCAAAATCCGCGATGCTGAGACCAAGAAAATACCCTACATGTTGATCGTTGGGGAAAGGGAAGCATCAGAGGGATTAGTAGCTGTTAGGAAGCACGGACAAGGTGATCAGGGCAGCCTAAACCTTGATGAGTTTGTAAATCAGTTCAGAATTGAGTGTGCTGCGCCTAATTGATATTTTGAAAAAATGAAAATATAACGATCTTTGCACCCTGTTTTTTAAACTTAAACATTTAGAGTATCGCAATTCCAGTAAATAGACCCAGTTTTAATAGGCCAGGAGGCGGTGGGGGGAGAAGAGGCCCACAGCGACCAGAAGAGCCCTATCGAATAAACGAAAGGATAACGGCTTCAAAAGTCAGAGTCGTAGGTGAAAACATCGCAGTTGATGTTTATCCTATTCAACAAGCCATTAAAATGGCTCAGGATCAAGGTCTTGATTTGGTGGAAATTTCGCCAAACGCTGAGCCACCGGTTTGTAAGATTACTGACTATTCGAAGTTTAAGTATGAGCAGAAGAAGAAGCAAAAGGAGATTAAGGCGAAGGCTCTTAAAGTTGTAATTAAAGAACTTCGTTTCGGCCCTAATACGGACGAGCACGATTTTAACTTTAAGATAAAGCATGCCGTTAACTTTTTGCAAACAGGGTCCAAGGTAAAGGCAACTGTTTTCTTCGCAGGCCGGTCGATCGTATACAAAGAACGGGGTGAAATCCTTCTTTTGAAATTCGCTCAGGCACTTGAAGAGTATGGAAAGGTGGAGCAATTACCAAAGCTTGAAGGAAAAAGGATGAGCATGTTTATCATCCCGAAAGGAGTAAAGAAATAGAAGTTTAATTTTTATACAATGCCCAAGTTAAAAACAAAATCCGGAGCCAAGAAGCGCTTTAAAGTGACTGGCACCGGTAAAATCAAGTTCAAGAGTGCCTTTAAAAATCATATCCTGACTAAAAAGGAAACGAAGCAGAAAAGAAGACTTGGCAACAAGTCCTTAGTAAGCAAGTCGGATATGCAAAACGTAAAGGACATGCTTGTTCTTTAGTGGTTCTTATGTTTAACCCGGTTTCTGGCAACTAAGTGCTTTGAGATAAAAAGCCGCCAACAGCCAAAAAATGCAGCAAAATGCCAAGATCAGTAAACAGTGTAGCCTCCAGAGCTAAGCGGAAACGCATCTTAAAACTGGCCAAAGGATTCTTTGGAAGAAAGAAAAACGTATGGACTGTAGCGAAGAACGCAGTCGAAAAAGGTATGGTTTATGCCTACCGCGACAGAAAGCAGAAGAAAAGAGAGTTCAGAGGCATATGGATTCAGCGTATTAACGCTGGAGCTCGCTTGCACGGAATGTCTTACTCTGAGCTTATGGGTAAATTGAAAAAAGGAAGTATTGATTTGAACCGTAAAGTATTGGCTGATTTAGCAATGAATCATCCTGCTGCTTTTGAGGCAGTTATCAATAAGGTTAAATAGTACGTAAAGGTGCTGATTATGAAGAGGGGCTATACGCCCCTTTTTTTGTTTTTAAGAAATTTCGATTAACTTGACAATCATTTTTTCTACTGGAGCGACTATAACCATTTTTTAATCTTAATTTAAGCAGTGAATAGTACTATATTGGTATTCATGCAAAGATCGATATTTCAGGTTCCAAAAAGGGTTTCATGTTAAATCGACCTTTACATAACGGTGAACTTGAACCGTACTCATCTGATGTGACATCTGACACACAGATCGGTACTGAAAACCCATTTCCAGGTCTTCGTTCATTTTCCATTGACGAGTGTCATCTTTTCTTTGGCCGCGAAGGTCAAGTGGATGATATATTACTAAAAATGTCTCAAAACCGCTTCGTAACCGTCATGGGTTACTCAGGAAGTGGTAAATCATCCTTAATGTTTTGCGGAATGGTCCCGGTCCTATACGGAGGCTTCATGACGCACTCAGGACCTTATTGGAATGTGATCACCACAAGACCAGGTACATCACCCATACTAGGTTTGGTCGATTCCATCATAGCGTTCATGATTAACAGCAATCGCATTGACGATATAGATGTTGATATTCACAGGGCGATCATCAATTCAGTTTTACGCAGTGGCCCGGATGGACTCATTGAGATATCCAGGTATTTGCAAACCGACAAGGAAGAAAATATTTTCTTCCTTGTCGATCAGTTTGAAGAGATTTTCTGGTACAGAGATCAAAACGATATTGATGCCCAGAATGAAGCGCAGTTGTATGTTAATATGATTCTCACTGCTGTTCAGCAGAAGAAAGTGCCAACCTATATAGCATTAACAATGCGCTCCGATTTTATCGGAGAATGTTCTGCTTTTCCAGGATTGACCCAATTGATTAACAACAGCAATTACCTCGTTCCGCAAATGACGCGCGAACAAAAGAAGATGGCTGTTGAAGGACCAATTGCTGTGGCCGGAGGAAGAGTTTCCCAACGCTTGGTTAAGCGATTGTTGAGTGATATGGGTAATAATCAGGATCAGCTTCCCATTCTTCAACATGCATTAATGCGTTCATGGGATCATTGGATTGAGAATCATGAGCCAGGAGAGCCAATTGATATTCGTCATTATAACGCTATAGGTAAAGTTGCACAAGCCCTTGCACTTCACGCCAACGAAGCATTTGATGAATTGCCAACACGGCAAAAAGAAATTGCTGAAATTCTTTTCAAAAGCATTACTGAAAAGAACCAGGATAACAAAGGGATGAGGAGACCAGCTCGGCTAGGCCTTATTGCTGAATTGTCAGAAGCGAGCGAATCGGAGGTTATTGATGTAGTTGAAAAATTCAGAAGGCCAGGCCGATCATTCTTAATGCCTGCTGCGCATATTGCTCTTAACAGCGATTCAATGATTGAGCTTTCGCATGAGAGCTTGATGCGCATATGGAGCCGGTTAGAGGTTTGGGTGGAAGATGAGGCGGAATCTGCTTCTATGTATAAACGCTTATCGGAAGCTGCATCTATGTATCAGATCGGTAAGACCGGACTTTGGCGACCACCTGATCTTCAATTAGCGCTTAACTGGCAACGCAAACAGAAACCAACGCGTGAATGGGCGCAACGATATGATGAAGCCTTCGAGCGTGCTATTGTATTTCTTGACACCAGCCGTATTACTTATGAGGCTGAATTAAAGAATCAGGAAATGATGCAGAAGCGCACGCTTCGAAGAGCCCGCGCTACTGCCATTATTTTGGGTATTGCCTTTGTTGTGGCCATTATGTTTTTCGTGTTCTCATATACACAAACATTAGAAGCCGAGAAGCAGCGCGTTGCTGCAACGAAAGCAAAGAACTTAGCGGATGATCAAAAGGACTTTGCTCTTAGTGAAAGTAAACGGGCGAACAAGGAAACTGCGAAAGCGAAAGATGCATTGGCACAATTGAAGTCAAGGAATGCTTTATTGCAATTGACAATTAAACAATTGGCGATCGAAAAACAACGTGCGGAAGAAGCCGTGGTTGAAGCCAAAGAGCAACAAAGCATAGCTGTTGCTGCTGGTCAAAAAGAAAAAGAGGCCAATGTAATTGCACAGCAACAAACTAAAAAGGCAGAGAAAAATTTAAACCGTGCTGATAGTCTTCTCATGCTTACAGTCGCTCAAAACCTTGCGGCTAAATCTTTCCAGGAAGATGATGATAGTAACCTGGCCGGACTTCAGGCAATGCAAGGGTATATTTATCACCGCAGATATCAAGGTAAGAAATACGATACATACATTTATCGAGGACTGTACAGTGCCCTTACCAAATTGTCTGGTAGTGCTTATAATGCCATCAAGGTTCAAGGCCCACCTCGAAATCATATTAAATCATTAGCCGTTTCTTCAAAAAGTAAAACCTTTTATTCGGCTGGCGCTGATGGAAGAATTTTTATAGGTAACTATGAAACACTTGCAAATCAATCAACAGACTACTCTAATCCTTACCCAACCAAGGTCATTAAATTAAGCAGAGACGAAAATTACCTTGTCAACGGTAGTGACTCAAGTGTTGTTCAGATTTATAATCTTAAAGAAAAATCAAAACCAAGAATTGTCAAAGGATTTAATGGAGGTACAAATGATATGGAATTTCTTCCTGATAATTCTGGCTTCATCGTATCCTCTTCTGGAAGAACATTGTCATTGGTGAATGTCCGCACCGGAGATATGAAGGTATTGAAGGACCTTCCTTACGAATTAAAATCGATAAGTATTAGTCCTGATGGAAAAGTATTGGCTGGTGCTTCTTGGTCTGGTCTGGTGGTGTTGATTAATCTTTCTGATTATTCCATTACTACTTTAGTTGATGATAACTCCAACCGAGTACTCACTGTCCGGTTTAGTCCGGATGGAAATCAACTAGCCTATGGCATTGACAAGATTGACGATCCTTTTAACAAAAGGGGTGTTGTAAAACTCTATAACTTCCAAACGAAGGAAACAAGACAGTTTACAGGACATAAGGCTGGTGTTTATGACGTTGAATTTAGCCCCGATGGAAAATTACTGGCCAGCGCAGGTTCTGATAAAAAAATACAACTCTACGTTTTAGAAAATCCTGAAGACCTGCCAATTGAAATGGATAATAATAATGGTTTTGTTTGGGATATCGAATTTGCTAGTGGATCGGATTATTTAATTTCAGCGTGTAGTGAATCCGAAATCAGAGTATGGCCAACGAACCCATCATTGCTTGCAGATAAAATATGTCCTAAGCTTGATCGCAATATGTCGCAGGAAGAGTGGAAAAAATATGTTGGAGATCAGATTGAATTTGAAACAACGTGTGTTCGAGTGTTAATAAAGGACTACTAATGAGGTTGCGCTACTGTATAGTTAGTTTCATTGTTTTCTCTATGTCTATTTTGGGCGCTGTAGCTCAGGATGCCTGCGAGGTTACATTGAATATGGCAACAGAGGAGTTTAATACCGGACATTTTTATGGAGTTGCAGATCTTTTAAGTCCGTGTCTTGAAAAAGGTCAAAACAGAGAATGGCGCCAGCGGGCTTATTTACTATTAACACAAACCTATCTTTTACTCGATGACCCTATTGGAGCGAAGAATAGTTATTTGAAAGTATTAGAAGCGAATCCGGAATACGTGCCAAAAGCGGAGCGCGATCCTATTGATTTAGTTTATTTCAGCTCGAAGTTCACGACCTCTCCTCAATTTTCTTTGTTTGCTTATACAGGCCCAAATGTATCTCAGGTAAATGTGCTTTACGATGTAGATGCAGTTACAGCAAATCCAACTCCAGATCCATTAAAAGGCACTTCATCAATTAATAAGAAATATGCCCTTCGGCCAGGCTATCAATTTGGAGCAGGTTTAGAATGGCATTATGACGAAAACCTCAGTGCAACAGTAGAGGTGAATTACATGCGCTCTGCTTATAAGAAGACGACAACCAATATTTTTGGGAGAGATGAGATAGATTTAATTGATAGACAAAACTGGTTCCGTCTCCCCATTGCTATTAAATTTTCTGACCACATTGGTAAGTACAGACCGTATGGATATATTGGTTTTTCGCTGGATTATTTGCTTAGCGATAAGGCCATACTCACCACGATCAACAATGACTCGCTTGAGTCAAAGGATTCTTATAATTCACAAACTTCCGAAAGCCCGCTTCAGGATTTTACGTCAAGAAGAAATCGATTTAACCAGTCCCTTTTTATTGGAGGTGGTGTTAAATATAAGATTGGATTAAACTACGCTTTTATTGATGTGAGGTATTCATTTGGTATGCGAAATGTTGTTAACCCTCAAAGCGCGATCTATAATTACAACGGTAGTGACTTAACGAGTGAGACTCTTCTCAATAATGGAGAAGCGACTTTTTCACAGGGGCATGTTGATGATTTGTTTCGAATGAATAATGTTGTTTTATCTTTTGGATTTATTCGTCCGTTGTACAGACCACGAGAACTCAAAAAAGCCAAGACAAAATCGATTCTGAGACGGATAAAGAAACAAGATGACAAAGGTTAGAGCTACACGATTTCTGGTTCTCATTTTTGTAATGACCGTTTTGGGTTGTGATACAAAAAATGATTTTGACGATGCCTTTAAAAAATACTTTATTAAGTATTATGGTGAAGACGGTAAGCAACAAGGTGTAGACATGATTGTAAATGATGACGGCACAATGTTATTGTTGGGTAACACCATCTCTCCGGGCGATGAAGCAAGTCGGATTTTCCTTGTGAAAGTAAGTGAAGATGGCAACATTCTTTGGCAAAAAAAGTTTGGTAATAAGGATGAATATGCAACAGACATTGAGTTAACATTAAACGGAGACGGTAGCTTTATTATCCTGTCAAATATTCTCATCGAAAAAGGTCAAGGCGCGGTGGAGGATAAACACGATATTCATCTGATTATACTTTCCTCGGATGGGGAGCCCATAAAGGATTCGCAACTCCATTTTTTTGGAAGTCAGTTTGGCAATGCTGTTACGCCAGTATCCACGAATTATGAACCAGTACCAGATAAGGGATATATTGTTTCAGGATATACTACTGAAATTAAAGATAATATAAAGCAAAATGGAGCGAGGTCAACCGACCTCATTACTTTTTTTATTACGAGTGATATTTCTGATTCTTTGTGGACTCGAAGAATAGCCAGTCAGCTAGACGGTGAAGCTATTACTGTAATTGAGAGTGATACATATGATCCGGCACAAATTGGGAATGCAAGCTATAAGGACCGTCCTTTTTATTTGTTCGGGTATTCTGATGCGCTTTCGGTTGGCGATACCAGATATGAAAATAATTTCTGGAGCAGTTCACTGAATGAGAATGGATTCAATTCATTTGATAGCTACTCAGGTGATACATCTAAAATCGAAATTATGAGTCAAACCATAAAGGCAAATGGTTCTGGATTCATTTCAGTTGGAACTCAGACGAGTGCAACAAATCAGCACAGTATCATTCTTGTCACCAGCGAGGCAGGGGGAAATGGATTGAGATTCTCATCTCAACCGGTAGTTGTCAGGGAGTCGAAAAATCTGGAAGCCGTTTCAATTACCCAATCAATAGCTGGAGGTCGTTATCTGGTTGTTTCCAACGAAACCAATCTGGCGGGAACAACCAACATTTGGCTTTCTAAGGTGGGTAGTGATGGTGAAGTCTTCTTATCTGCCAGTTTTGGGTCAGCAACGAGGAGTGATTTGGCGGGTACGGTCAGAGAACTAAGTGATGGTAAAATTGTGATTTTGGGCACAGTTGAACTGGATTCACAGAACAGCAAAATGACATTGATAAAACTCAATGCCAATGGAGAGTTTCTAAACTAGTTTATTGAAGAATTATACGGGTTACAAAGTTTTAGTATTATTGATAAAGTAGTTAGTCGGCACTCTAAAATCTAATGAATGGCTTATTTCTATAAGTTTTATGCGGTTCTTCTTTCCTCTTTATGGGTGCACAATATATTAGCTTTTTCAGAAAAATGGACTTTCGCAGATTTGTTCTTCCATAGTTTCCCAACCGCTTTCAATAGATTAGGATTAAAGCTCCAAAAAGTGAGCTTAGTTTCTGTTCTGTATCTATTAATCATATTCGCATGAGGAAAATTTTTACCCACATTCAGCTTGCGAAGAATTCATGGATGCCAATAAAAGTATTCTTACTGTTATTTTTTAGTGGTTTAATAATAGAATCAAGTGCTCAAACCAGATTTTCAATTGCCAGTGGAAATTGGAATGATCCTAAT
Source organism: Chryseolinea sp. (assembly GCA_039930485.1). GTDB lineage: Bacteria > Bacteroidota > Bacteroidia > Cytophagales > Cyclobacteriaceae > Chryseolinea. The sequence goes on along the minus strand of JBDTTT010000015.1, from coordinate 2,999 downwards.
GTATGGTCTACTACTTCTGGTGGTGCAGGACCAGCCGCACCACCCGTGACTGGAGATGTGGTTCAAATAGAACGAGGTTTCTTTATAACTGTGAACATCGGAACTGCTGCTTGTACAAGTATACAGTTGGGAGGAACAGTAGGAGGCGCCGGGTCTGGAGCCTTAGTATTTAATGGCGGTTCACAGTTGACTGTTTCAGGATCAGTCACTCTTGGCAATACAGGCTCAACACTCAGGTTTGGATCACTGAATATGGCGGCCGGAGGAACCCTTATATGTCAGTCTGTTTCTTCCAACAGTACAACTGATGTTTTCACAGAAGGTATTGGCATAGTTCAATTAACTGCTAACAATACATTACCTACGAATGATATAGGAAATCAGTTTGGAGCTTTTAATAATCTTACAATAAACGGAGGAACAACGACTCTTGGCAAATCGATTTCAATTGCTGGGACACTGAATGTTAATGCGGGTACTCTTGCAATGGGCGCAAACAATGTAACATCCGTTGCAGCAATTACGATGAACGGTACTTCCATTACAGGGTCAGGAACGTTAACACTTGCAGGAGATGTAACTTCATCCGCAGGCGCAACATTAGCGACTATTAGTGCTCCTGTAAATTTGGGTGGTACCTCTCGCACATTCACTGTTATTGATGGTGCAGCGGTACCTGATTTACTCATTTCCGGAGTTATAGGTGGTACAGGTGGCATAATCAAGGCTGGCACCGGATCAATGAATCTTGGAGCTTCAAACACGTATAGTGGAAGCACAACAGTGACGACTGGAATACTGAGAATTGCTTTGGCGGGTGGAGCTATTCCGGATGCCAGTGCATTAACGGTTTCAACCACATTGGATCTAAATGGAAATAGTGAGACTGTTGGGTCAATTGCAGGTGGGGGTACTATTACCAGCGGAGCTGTAGGTACATTAACATTTACTTCGGGTGGAGATAATACAAGCACTACTTTTTCGGGTGTCATTCAGAATGGTACGGCAACCTCGGTGGCCATGGTTAAGAATGGAACAGGGACGCTGACCATTTCAGGAGCAAATTCTTATACAGGTGGAACAACACTTAATGCTGGTGCATTAAGTATAAATAACCCGAATGCCCTAGGTGCTTCAACCGGTACTTTTACAATAAATGGGGGAGCAATTAATAACACAACTGGTGGTTCCTTATCAACGGTTAACTATCCTCAGGCATGGAATGGAGATTTTACATTTTCCGGAACGCAGAATCTAAATTTAGGAACTGGCAACGTTACATTAAGTGCGAATAGACAGGTTACTGTAGCAGCGAATACGCTCACAGTTGGCGGTTTGCTGTCAGCCGGTACATTTAATCTGACGAAAGCAGGTGCTGGTACCCTTAGCTTTGGAAATAATGCAGTGACATTAAATGGTTTGACTGTCAGTGCGGGGACTTTGGTTTCAACCTCTGGTTCATTGAATATTGCTGGTGATCTATCAGTATCGGGAAGCTTTAACCACAATGCCGGAACGGTAAACTTTAATGGTGGTTCTACACAATCAATTGCTGGAGTTACTTACAATAATCTGGTAACATCGGGTGCAGGACAGAAGAATTCTACCGGATCCGTTGTAACGGTCAATCTTAATAATTCTTCCGTATTTGATATGGCATCCAATGCATTGTCTGTATCAGGTACCATCACAAATACGGGTACGATTCGGTTTTCTGGTGCATCCAATGGACTTGCTATTTCAGCAGGTACAATTGAATATTATGGTGCTGCTCAAAATATCACGGCAGGTACTTATAATAACTTAACCATTAATCAATCAAGTGGTGAAGCTCTTTTGAGCGGAGATGTGGTGGTTAATGGAACGCTGACACTTGCCTCGAGAAATCTTAATCTTAACGGCTTCAATCTCATTCTTGGATCCTCTGCAACGGCAATTTCTGGAGCACCATTCTCTTCTTCCAAAATGATTATTGCAACGGGTAGCAGCGAGGTCAGAAAGATATTTACAGCTCCTGGTCTTTTTAGTTTTCCGATTGGGGACAACACGGGTTCATTGGAATATTCTCCTATCGATGTAAACGTTAATGCTGGTACTTTTGGAACTCCTTATGTTGGTGTTTCCGTTGTAGATGCCAAGCATCCAAACAATGCGAGTTCAACACATTTTTTAAGTCGCTATTGGAATGTTACCAATACGGGTATTACCAATGTATCCGTTACGACTACATACGTACCTTTGGATATTAATGGGGTTGAGGCTAGTATCACAGCGGCACAGTTAAATGGCACATTTAGTCAAGCAACGAATGGTTGGATAAAGTATTCTGCATTGGGGGGAAATACATTAACCGCCACAAATGCTCCTATTACTTCTGGTCAACTTTCTTCCTTTACAGGAATCACAGGTGCAAACCCATCAGTCAGCATCACCGGTGGAGGTGTTACTGTTTGTTTGGGAGGTTCAGTTCCACTTTCGGCTTCCGTAGTAGGTGGAGATCCTTCTATTCTTTATACATGGACCCCTGCTGCAGGTCTTAGTGGTACCACTGTTTTTAACCCAACAGCTACGCCTACTGTTACTACAGTATATTCTGTTTCAATCCGAGATGGCAATGGTATTCTTGCAACTTCGCCAACATCGACAATTACGGTAGATCAGATACCAACTGCTTCTGCTGCTGGTGGAGATCAAAATTTTTGTGGGACATCGGTCACTTTAGGAGCAAATGTTCCTGGCACAGGTATAGGAGCATGGAATTTTGCACCGTTAGGAAATCCTGATGGACTTCCTCTTACAGCATTTAGCAACACAGGACTAACTAATAGTACCTTTACAGGAACTGCTGGACAAACCTATATTTTACGTTGGACAATTAGTAACGGACTATGTACATCCAGTACAGACGATGTTCAAATTGTATTTGAACCAACCGCAAGTGTATCGGATGCAGGGTTAGCGAGCATCACGCAATGTAATACGAGCACGTTCACGATGAG
>JBDTTT010000014.1:0-59064 GCA_039930485.1 Chryseolinea sp. | reverse complement strand
ATACCGGTAAGTCCTTTTATCTCTGTCTTGATAAATTTATCTCCTTTATGAAGAAATACAGTAGTTGGTGATTGGCTTGATGCGCCAATGATGATATCATCAACATGGTCTCCATTAATATCGCCTGCTGCTATGCAGGGTCCAATTTGAGAAAACTTATGCTGAAGTATTCTCTGATTTTGAAAAAAATCAACGAAGTCTTTCTGTTTGTGCGTGTACTCTATTATTCCGTCCGATTTTTCGAACAGAACATTTGCCTGCGTGAGATCAGGATAAATTTTGTGCACTGGCTTCGACTCTGTTTCATTAATTTTGATCAATTGATTTGGAGCAACATTCTTCAAAAGCGTTTCATTTTTTCCATTTGGCCAAATGATTCGGATAGAATCAATCATCGTGTTCGATCCTAAACCAAAATGAATGACCGGATCAACCGTAGAAATATATCCTCTGGTAAGGAAGTGTTCGTAGTATTGATAAGAGCCATTGCTCCAAAGTTCAACCTTTGCACCAATTGCCAATGTATTATTCTTTTCTCCAATCAACGCCACGCGTATGTAGCTTGTTGCTTCCTTTAATTTCCCAATAGTATTGTTGCGATAGACAAAGGCTTCGTCATTGATATTGTTTACAACATAATCAAGATCACCATCGTTGTCTAAATCAACAAATGCAGCACCATTCGAAAATGAGGGAATTTTCATGCCCCAGGCTTCCGTTTGATCTTCAAAATGGTAATCTCCTTTATTCTCGTAGGCATAGTTCGGAACTTTTACAATCGGTATGCGCGGTATAATATCGATATCCGTTGCCAACGCACCGTATACTTGAGCTTTATAATTTGTAAAATCTTTATCAGTTAAATCCTTGGGAAATCCATTTGTGATAAATAAATCGCGGTCGCCATCATTGTCGTAATCAGCAAAGAGAGGTGACCAACTCCACTCCGTTTGATATAGACCCATAATTTGTCCCACTTCGCTGTAGGGAAGCATCTTGTTATTTAAAAATCCATTATGCAGATGAACCATGTTTCGATTGAATTGAGGTTCATAGTGATACTTCTCGTTGTTAATGTAAATAAAGTAGCTGTTGCCATTAATGGTTTGCTTCTTTCTGAAATACTGTTCTGGCATCATGTCCATTGTAATGATATCCAGATTACCATCGTTATTGATATCGGACATATCATTACCCATTGAAAACTTGGATTGATAGGAAACAAAATCGCTGATTTCGTTTTTAAATGTCCCGTTGCCCTGATTAATATACAAGAGGTCATTTGATATGTAATCGTTAGATGTATAGATGTCTGGATAACCATCTTTATTTACATCACCAATAGCAAGGCCAAGTCCAAATCCTTCATACACAATTCCTGCTTCTATCGTCACGTCTGTAAAATGACCATCACCATTATTTCGATACAACTTGTCATTGTTTACAGAACTACCATCCACAATTTTTGGTCGATAATTCGTTGGAACTTCTTTGGTAACAATATTATTCAATGTATATAAGTCCAAGTCTCCATCAAGGTCATAATCAAAAAAGGAAGCATTCATAGAATAGCCCATATCTGCAATGCCGTACGCTTCAGCCATACTTTTAAAATGAGGCTGCTTATCATCACCTGACAAACCTTGATTAACCCAAAGTTGATTTTTTCTTTCTAAACTATCCTTACTCATGGTAGATGTGAAATATAAATCAAGCCATCCATCTGAATTAATATCAACAACGGACACTCCACTGAGCCATTGTGTATTGGTTAAACCATCAAAGTTCTTTGTGATATCGACAAATTTCATTCCTCCTGAATTCAGGAAAATTTTTGTGGATACTTTGTTACCTGCAAATACAATATCCTGCAATCCATCATTGTTTAAGTCAGCCACGCCAACACCTCCTCCATTATACATATATTCATTGTGCATAATATTGAAAGAGTCTTTTTGAATGATCTCATTATTGAAATGAACCCCGGTACTCTCAGCATCCAGAAGTTCGAAACGTGTAATTTTCTTATCACACGAAATGAATATCAAACAAGCAACAAAAGGAAATATTTTTTGAATACACATAGTTTTACAATTGAACATACAAAGATAAAAGGATAGTGAAGGCAATTCTAAAATTGGAAATTAGATTAAAAAAAAAGAGACCGCCAAAGGCAGTCTCTTTTTCTTCATAATAATAATCATTATCTATTCTGTTCCAATCTTCCCTTCATACGGTCAATCTGACCTTGAGGAATTGGGAAGGTTACATCTTCTGGGCCAACAGTAACACCAATTCCGTAAAGACCTGATCTAATTCCTCCTTCATATGTTGTTAGAATGCGGTTCAACTCTGACTGCACTACACCCCAGCGTTGTAAGTCGAAAAAGCGATGGCCTTCCATGCCCAACTCTAACTTTCTTTCCATCATCAAAGCTACTCTTGCTGAAGCTTGAGATGAGAATGGATCGCTGGCTCCACCTGTAGGATATATTGAAATTACATAGTTAGCCGCAGGACCGCTTTCGTCAGCATTCTTAACAAATCCATCAGGGTTAGTTGCCCGACCACGAACACGATTAACATTTGACCTTGCAGCAGCTAAATCATTGGTTTCAATCTGACATTCTGCTAAGAGAAGAACTACGTCTGCATATCGAATCAATCGATATCCATTTGCTGTCCATCCCGATGTCCAGTTACCTACTTCCGTAAGTTTGCCTTCCTGGGATTTCTTATATACTTGTTTCTTTGGACTATAAGGACCGGAATAAGACTGATCGCGAATCCAATCTGAACCAGTGTGAACTCCCCAATCTAAGTAAGGTATTCCTCTTCTACCTACTGTCCAATCTAAGCGTGGATCAAGAGGCGTTGCACCATCAGGTGTAAACGCTTGTTTTGGAGTTAAACCTTGATCATTTTTCAGTGGTGCATTATTGTAGGTGTTATCCAAATAAGGCAAACCATCAGGCTTTGTTTTAAACGAATTTACCAAATCACCACTTGGAATGAAGAATCCGCAGCATCCGCCTGGGGAAGCTCCACTTTTATAAGGGAAGTTCAACACTTCACCCCATCCTCCGTTCCATCCACCAGAACCATCGTTAACGGAATACTGAACAGTATAAATTGCCTCTACACCGTTACGCTTTTCAGTGTCAAAAATATCACCATACTTCGGTTCAAAGCCGATTTCATTACCTTCTGAGTCTTTACCATTAGTAATTACATCAGCCAATAATGTCTTTGCACCGGTATAATCTTTTTTCATTTGCATAAGGGCTTTCGCCTTTAGCACCTTGGCAACCGTACCGTTGAATCGGCCTATTTGATCCATATCATTAGGCAATGTTGTACCAGCATCAAGGTCCGCAATTATTTTATCAACATTAACAGTTTGCTCGCTATCTGCATTCGTTACTTCATCAAGATTTGTCGTCTCATCAACGTATGGAATCTTCACCCATAACTTGTATGCTTCAAGATGATAGAATCCTCTTAACGTTCTGGCTTGTCTTCTAAAAGAGTCAGCATCCTCAGCAGAAATAGCGCCATCTGCTTCTGCAACCGCCAAAACATTAAGCACCTGGTTTACTCTGGCAATGGCGTCATAGATTGATCCCCATTTTACTGAGAGGTAAGGATTAGTAGCCGTTTCGGTATACTTCTGAATAGGATTGATATCTGGTTGGTCACCAGCATCTGTTCCTTTGTTGGCTTCCAATCCGCGAATACTTCCATACACCCAGTTAGAGGATGCAGCTTCCCATCCAAAACCGTTACCTGAAACTCCATCAATCATTGCATAGGCTCCGATCAACAAAGCATTTACTCCATCTTTTGTTGCCAATACCTTTTGGTCAAGCGCTCCATTAGGAGTAACCTCAAGAAATGAATCCGAGCACGAATTCGTAAGGACTAATACGAGTCCTAACACTATCCCAGCTTTTATATTAAACTTTCTCATTTTTATTTTTTTTAGATCCCTCTATTAAAATCCAATATTGACACCTACTAGATATTGTCTTACCAAAGGATAATTTCCTAAGTCAACACCAAATGCTGTATCGCTTGTTGCGTTATTAACATCTGCATCAAGACCTGAATACTTGGTGATGGTAAATAAATTCACCCCTTGTACATAGAGTCTTGCTTTGTTAATACCAATCTTATTCGTCAGTTCTGATGGGAAATTATATCCGATTTGTAATGTTCTCAAGCGAGCAAAAGATCCATCTTCGATGTAGTAAGAGTTCGATTGGGTGTTGGTTGAGAAGTTAGACTTATTGGAAGCCTTCGGTGTTGAAGCACCTGGATTCTCAGGGGTCCAGCTATTATACAATAAATCGGTACTCTTCTGATTCTGGAATGAAGGCCAGAAATCAAGCCACCATTTATTGTAGTTAAAAATATCGTTGCCTTGAGAGCCTACTAAGAAGGCAGTCAGATCGAAATTTTTGTAGGTAAGGCCAACATTCAAACCGTATGTAAAATTAGGGTTTGGATTACCAATGAATGCACGATCATCAGGTGTGATTACTCCATCTCCGTTGATATCGGCATATTTGAAGAACCCTGGTTCAGCTCCATCTTGCTTAGCAGAATTCTCTACATCGCTATCACTCTGGAATAATCCAATCACTTTATATCCAAAAAACGCACCCATTGATTGTCCAACTTGGTTTCTGTTGAATGAACCAATACGAGTGCTGATGATTTGTGAATCGAAGTAATTAAGATCTCCACCGGCATATGAAATAATCTCATTTTTGTAATGTGTGAAGGTGAAGTTCACATCCAGTTTCAAGTCTGGCGTAATATCGGTGCGGTATCCTAATTGAAGATCAATACCTGTATTTTTTGTATCACCAATATTCTTATAAGGAGCATCAGCTGCACCATATAGTGAAGAAAGAGGAACGAGCACTAATAAACCGTTCGATTTCTTCGTATAAAAGTCCACAGACAATTGAAGTTTGTTGTCTAAGAAACCGGCATCAAAACCAATGTTTGTAGTGATTTGAGTCTCCCACTTCGCAGCAGTGTTTCCGATACGTGTTTGTCTGAATCCTTTTAATGAAGATGAACCTGCACCAGTCAAATCATAGTTTGCATCAGCTATACCACCTCCATAAAGAGAAAACTGATTAGAAGGATCCAAGTTCAATTGGCTACCCATTGTTCCGTATCCACCCCTGATTTTCAAGCTTGAGATAACCTCTACACCTGACATAAAGCCTTCTTCGCTAACTCTCCAACCAGCAGTTACTGATGGGAATGTTCCATACTTATTTGCAGGAGCAAATCGAGAAGAACCGTCACGTCTTACGGTTGCACTTAACAAGTATTTGTCCTTAAATGAATAATCTGCACGAGCGAACATAGAAGCAAGCGTGCTGGGAGTATTATAGTAAGAAGATCCATCTGTTATTTTAGCACCATTCGTTACAGTTCTAAACGCGAAAGAATCAGAGAAGTAGTCTGCACGTGCTGCACTTACACCTCTACCAATACCATACTTAACCGCTTCATACCCTGCTACTAGAAGTAACTTGTGGTCACCAAAAGTCTTGTCATAGGTAAGGGTGTTTGTCCACACCCAGTCGCCACCGTAACCAGAGGTTTCATTATATGAAGCAGTTGCTTGGTTTTCTGCATTCTCATAAGTAGAGCCAGCCCAGTTTGTATTATAAAAACTGCCATATGTGCCACCAAATGTGGTTTTGAAATTTAACCCCTCAATAATTTTAGCACCCAGGAAGAAACTTCCAAGTACTCTGACATCTTGTTGACGATCAGCTCCATTACGAATTGCATTAGCATATGGGTTAGATCCATTTCCTAATCTCACTGCTATACCATTTCCACCATACTCACCTGGTACATAATTATGAGATATACCTTCTACTGACTGAGTCATCACCGCAGGTATAATAGGTTGAATTGCATAAACCGTTTGGATTGGACTTCCTTCTGCACCTGTTCCAGCCACACCGTTTCCGGTTCTACCTGTTACCGTGAAATTCTCACCAATGGATATCCGGCTCTTTGCCATTTTAAACTCAGAGTTTACACGAGCAGAAAAACGTTGGGAGAAGTTTTTAATAACTATACCATCTTGCTTATAGTAATTCATACCAACATAGAAAGTAGAATTTTGACTTCCTCCAGAAAGAGAAAGATCGTGGTTCATTACTAATGCTTTTCTAGTAATGGTTTTATACCAATCGGTATCTCCCGCCCAACTTGGTAATGTAGGTGTTGGATTGGTTGACTTACCATAGATCGGGTGAGTTTCATCTGTACCGTCATTTTTGTAAACTTTCCACTGCAGATCAGCATACTCCTGTGTATTTAAAAGAAAATCCGGGCCTTTTCCAGGATCCTGACTTCCTAAATACATATTGTAATTTACCTTAACACCATTATTGGAACCTTTTTTGGTTGTAATCAAAACAACACCATTCGCAGCGCGTGAACCATAGATAGAAGCTGCTCCTGCATCTTTCAAAACAGAGAAGTTCTCAATATCATTTGGGCTCAGTGTAGAGATGTCCTGAGTTGGAACTCCATCCACTACGTACAAAGGATCATTATTCCCAAAAGAGGAGAAACCTCTAATCCGAACTTTAGAAACGCTACCTGGACGACCGTCATTACTTACCGTTACACCAGCAACGCGTCCTTGCAATTGACTCGTAACGTTTCCGCTTGGAACCTGAACAAGATCACTAGATTTTACTGTTCCAACAGAACCTGTTAAATCTTTCTTCTCCTGCATTGCATAACCTGTTACAACCAATTCAGAAAGGGTTTGTACATCAGGAGTTAATTGGATATTCATCACTGACCTTGCGCCAACAATAATTTCAGATGAAGCATAACCCACAAATGTAAAAACAAGAGTTGCATCATCACCTGAAACGTTGATCTTGAAATTTCCTTCAGTATCAGTAACAGTACCCGTTGAAGTGCCTTTTACCAATACGTTAACGCCAGGCATTCCACCACCTGTTTCATCTGTAACAGTTCCTGAGACCGTACGCTCTTGTGCCAAGAGCGATATGGAGAAGCACAATAGCCCTACGACCATTGCCATACTTCTCATTATCTTATATAATTTTTTCATGTATTACTTTATTTAGATTTTGAGTAAGGCTTCTATTTTAACACAGTTACTTTTGCAGTAAAAGTAGCCTCATAGGTACCATAAACCGGGTCAATTACAAGTACTGTAAATTTCGCAGGATCAGTATAGTTAACCGCGGTAACACCACTGACAAAAGGAGCTCCATTGACTTTCGTAATGCTTGCTGGAATACCATTGTATTCTGTAAGAGTAGCAGTGGTCACAATGCTGGCAACATTGGTTCCTGTCAAAACATTTAAAGCAATATCATAACCTGTAGTCTTACCGGTTACTGGTGGTATTAAGTTAGGGAATGCTAACTCAAGCTTTGGTCCGATAGCAGCTTTAATTGTATAATCATGCGTAACAGTAGCACTATCTTGTGTAATCGCCTCTACATGAACACCAGTTCCTGCTGAAAGATCTAATAAAGAATCTTGCTTTAAAGTACCACCCTCATCAGTTCTGATCTTTGCAAACGCGCCATTCATTGTGTACGATACACGTAAAGAATCTTTTGCACCATTACCACCCGGAGTTTCATATGGAAGTAAAACAACAATTTGTCCTGTTGCTTCATTAACATACGACCCATAAGCTTGGTCCTTCGTTTGTTTTCCGATTGATTTTGCTCCGAATGACTTAACGGTAGCATCGGTTTCAATTGGAGTTACAGCTACATGGACAGTATAGGTTGTAGAAGAAGTACCGTTATCTGCAGTTACTTTATACTGAACTGGAGCGGAAAAGTTATTTGCGGTAGTTTCGCTTACTTGAGCAGTACCACCCACGGTTACATCAGCAAAAGGAGACGTTCCAAAAATCGCTTTTAAGGTTGTTATGTCTGTTGCGTATGGAACTGTTACCCATATACTATTGTCATCTGCGATTGAATCCTTAGTGCTTTTCTCAAATTTAAAGGATGTCATCTCAGACTTGTCACTAGTAATAGTAATGGCTGTTTCAGCTGAATAGCTTCTTTTGACCTCCTCTCCATCAGAAGAATAGTTTGAAGTAACCACTACAGCATTAAAAGTACCTACTGCATCTGGATACTTAAATTTCACAGTAGCTTTTCCATCTGTAAATGAGGTAACCAATATACCTCCAAGGCTGGCATGGTCTGTACCATACGGCAAAAGGGCAATTGATTTCGCATTTACCTGGTCGATCACAAAGGTAAATTCTGTGTCATCAGAAAGCCCCGAAGTTTTATCAACCGTGAAGGAAGAACTGGGTGGCGAGGAAACGTCCTCTTCATTACAGCCGTTCACGAAGAAAATCGCGAAGAAGGCGAGCAAGTAATAAGTAAACTTTCGCATCATAGAAAATTGGGTTAGGAAATTGATTATTGAAAAATATTTTGCACACCAAACATTATTAGGCATGATGTACTTTTCGAAAGTAAAGATTTTGCGAAACCTTAGTTTAAAAAGTAGTAAAAAAATTTCCGCAATCGTCTCCACAATCGGTTGCGGGCGCGGTTGCGATGGCGATTTCACTATCCATAATTGCCCGAACAGCCATTAGGAGTTCGGGGTCGCCCCTTGGTGTCCGCTTCAAGAATTTAAATTTCTTTAGATAATTCTGTGTTTGCGTACACATTTATATGAAATTGCTTTTTTTATTGTATGAACAAGAGTATTAGGATAAAGGACATTGCACTCCGTGCCCAGGTTTCTGTTGGCACCGTTGACCGTGTTTTACATAATAGAGGTCGTGTTTCCGAGGATGCACTAAAAAAAGTGTTGGCAGTACTTGAGGAGATTGACTACAAACCAAATTTAATTGCGCGGACACTTGGTTCTAATAAGTCATACCGAATCGCTCTTGTAGTACCTGATCCAACTCAGGATCCATATTGGGAGGCTCCCGCAGAAGGAATTTCACAAGCCGAAACGGAGTGGTCTCGCTACGGCTTTAGAACAGAGCAGTTCCTGTTTGATCAGTACGATAACCGTTCTTTTGAGCATGCTGCTGAAGCCGCACTTCATTCGAACCCAGACGGAATTCTTATTGCTCCATTGTTTTATCGCCAGTCACTTCCCTTTTTTAAACAACTTGAGCAACAAAAAATACCCTTTGCTCTTTTTAACACTAATATTCATGAGGCAAAACCACTAAGCTTCATTGGCCAAGATCTGAACAAGAGCGGTCGGACTGCGGCTGAACTCATGTGCTTAGGTCAACAAGAGTCGGGAACCTTTGCCATTGTACACATTCATGAGGATATCCAAAACTCGATTCACATTTTGGAAAAGGAAAAAGGGTTTATTGATTATTTAAAAGAAAGGAATAAGGATTTTAAAACCATTACAATAAGTCTCTCCAATCCAAATGAAAATTCCTTTTATAATCAAATTGCTTCTTTATGCAGTACGCCCGGACTTAAAGGCATATTTGTTAGTACCTCAAAGGCTTTCACAATTGGATCGTATTTAAAAGAAACCAGGCAAAACAATATCCGATTAATAGGCTACGATTTAATACCTGAAAATTTAGAATATCTGAAGTCTGGTGAGATTACTTTCCTGATCAATCAAAACCCAAAGCGTCAGGCATTTTTAGGTATTCGTTGTCTGGCCAATCACCTTCTATTTAAAAGAGAAATTCAATCCATTGATTTACTTCCACTTGAAATCATTACAGCCGAGAACCTCCAGTCCTATTTAGATTCTGAGATTCATTAATAATCATGACCCGATTTATAATCCTGTAAAGTCGGTTTATTAGTATTATTTTTGTCGGATTTTTTAGTATGAATCCAATCGAAAAATTTCCGGTTCGCCTCACCAATTCTTTAAGCGGCAGCAAAGAACTTTTTAAACCTGTAAACCCGGGCAACATTGGTATGTATGTCTGTGGGCCAACAGTTTATAATAACGTCCATCTTGGCAATGTTCGAACTTTTTTATCTTTCGACATCATTACGCGTTACTTCCGATTTCTCGGATATAAAGTAAGATATGTTCGAAACATAACAGATGTTGGCCACCTGGAAAACGATGCTGATGAAGGCGAAGATAAGATTGCAAAAAAAGCAAGATTAGAACAGCTCGAACCAATGGAGATCGTGAAGCACTACACTGAAGGCTTCCACGAAGTAATGCGTCAGTTTAATATTCTTCCTCCAAGCATCGAACCTTCTGCTACCGGTCATATTGTTGAGCAGATCGCTATCACAAAAAGACTAATCGATAATGGACTCGCATATGAGACCAACGGTTCAATCTATTTTGATGTGACAAAATACAATGAGAAACATCACTACGGAATTCTTTCCGGTCGTGTGATTGAAGATCTGATGGAAAGTGGTCGTAAGCTTGACAGTCAGGATGAAAAAAGAAATAAGGTAGACTTTGCTTTGTGGAAGAAAGCTTCCCCCTATCACATTATGCGTTGGCCTTCTCCTTGGGGCGATGGATTCCCTGGTTGGCACATCGAATGTACAGTGATGAGCACAAAATATTTAGGCGATACATTCGACATACATGGTGGTGGAATGGATTTAAAATTTCCACATCACGAATGTGAAATTGCACAAGCTGTTGGTGCCAATGGAAAAGATCCTGTTCAGTACTGGATTCATTCCAATATGCTCACGGTAAACGGACAAAAGATGAGTAAGTCGTTAGGTAATTCTTTTTTACCAAGCGAACTCTTTTCGGGTAATCATCCGCTTCTTGAAAAAGGATATGGTTCAATGACGGTTCGATTCTTTATGCTTCAATCGCATTACTCAAGCACGCTTGATTTTTCGAATGAAGCTTTGATCGCTGCTGAAAAAGGATTTAAGAAATTATCGAATGCGTTAGGCATTCTGAAAAAATTAGAACATCCCGGTAAGGGTGAAGCCAGTGCTGAATTAAAAGCAGAACTGACAAAACTTACCGATGATCTTTACATTAATATGAGTGATGATTTTAATACGGCAAAAACACTTGCTGTATTATTTGAAATGTCATCGCGCATCTATGATTTTAAATCCGGAAATATTCCATTTAGTAAAATTGATGCCACAACGTTTGATCACTTTAAGAAAAGCTATATCGCCTTTATGGAAGATGTTCTTGGACTTAAGGAAGAGGCAGAACACAATCATGAATTACTCAATGGCGTAATTACCGTGCTCATCGAGTTGCGTAAGAAAGCTCGAGTCGATAAAAACTTTCCGCTATCCGATAAAATCCGTGACGACCTGAAGAAATTAGGTGTGCAGTTAATGGATGGTAAAGATGGAGAGATGAACTACACGATTGACTAAGGGTTGCCAGTTACCGGCAACCGGAAACCGGTAACTTTTTGGAATGCTGAAAAAACTTTTCATACTACCCATTCGCTTGTATCAATACAGCATCTCTCCTTTATTAGGTCAGCATTGTCGTCATACTCCATCCTGTTCTCAATACGCAGTCGAAGCTATCCAGGAATGGGGTGTTATTAAAGGTATTTGGTTGGGCACGAAACGAATTGCACGTTGTCATCCCTGGGGAACCCATGGTTATGATCCTGTTCCGAAAAAAAAATAGGCAGTAAGTTATTTTCTGCTGACGTTTTGCGTGCAAATGCAACACGAAATTCTGTCCTCTCTTAAAATTTATAACCGTTAACATAAAATAATTCCAGTAAGCGAAATGTATTCTTACATTCGATCAGTTAATAACTTAGATTTATCCTAAATCAATTTTTTACCTGAAGCTATGCCTGAATTTCAAATCAAGAAAACTACAAAGTCGTATGATGTTGCCATTGTTGGCTCTGGTGCTGGTGGTGGTATGGCTGCTTATGTGTTGGCGAATGCTGGCATTAAAGTAGTGTTACTCGAGGCTGGTCCTCTTTACGATCCCGCAAAAAATGTAACACAATTAAAATGGCCTTGGGAATCGCCTCGCAGAGGTGCGAGTACGCCCTACAGAAATTTTGGTGACTTCGATGCAGCTTATGGAGGTTGGGAACTAGAAGGTGAACCTTATACGCATAAAGACAATACAAAATTTGATTGGTTCCGCTCTCGTATGGTCGGAGGCCGTACTAACCATTGGGGAAGAATTTCCCTTCGCTTTGGTCCAAAAGATTTTAAACACAAAAGCATTGATGGCTTAGGCGATGACTGGCCAATTGGTTACGATGATGTATCACCGTACTATGACAAGATTGACAAACTCATTGGAGTTTTCGGCTCAAAAGAAGGATTTTTAAATGAACCGGATGGAATATTTCTTCCTCCGCCCAAACCCAGATTGCACGAACTCTTTATTAAAGATGGTGCATCAAAGTTGGGTATACCTGTCATTCCTTCACGTCTTTCTATTCTAACACAAAAGATTAACGACAAGCGCGGACAATGTTTCTATTGCTCACAATGCAATAGAGGGTGTACAGTACATGCCGACTTTTCTTCGTCATCCGTTTTAGTTAAGCCGGCAATTGAAACCGGTAATGTCGATATCATTCCCAACGCCATGGCACGCGAAGTGCTTACGGACGCAGAAGGTAAGGCAACGGGTATTTCGTTTGTGAACAAAGATGATATGCAGGAGTACACTGTAAACGCAAAGATTGTTGTGTTGGCAGCAAGTGCGTGTGAATCATCTCGTCTATTACTCAATTCAAAATCATCACGCAATCCAAATGGTCTCGCAAATGCAAGTGGCGTGGTGGGTAAATACCTTCACGATTCTACTGGTGCTTCAATGGGTGGTATTATTCCAGACCTGATTGGAAGAAAAAGATACAACGAAGATGGCGTTGGGGGAATGCATGTGTACACACCGTGGTGGCTTGATAATAAAAAATTAGATTTCCCTCGAGGATACCATATTGAATACTATGGTGGTATGGGTATGCCAGGCTACGGTTTTGGTTTTGGAATGCAAGGCACAAATGGAAAATATCCCGGTCGTGATGGGAAACAAAAAGATGCCGGTGGATATGGTGCTTCATTGAAAGATGATTATCGCTATTTCTATGGCGCTCAATTTGGAATGTCAGGTCGCGGTGAAGCCATTGCCAGAGAAGATAATTATTGTGAGATTGATCCAACTACAGTTGATAAGTTTGGTATTCCTGTTTTACGTTTCCATTATAAGTGGAGTGATCATGAAGTGAAGCAAGCAAAACACATGAAAGAAACGTTTGCCGAAATCATTCAGAAAACAGGGGGCGTAGTAACATGGGGTAAATCGGGTCCTGAAGATGATTATGGATTAGAAGCACCGGGAAGAATTATCCACGAAGTAGGAACAACACGCATGGGTGATGATCCGAAAAAATCAGCTGTTAATAAATTCAATCAGGCACACGAGTGTAAAAACTTATTTGTGGTTGATGGCGGGCCTTTTGTTTCACAAGCCGATAAAAATCCGACATGGACTATTCTCGCACTTTCAATGAGAGCAAGCGAATTCATTATTGATGAACTTAAAAAACAAAATCTATAAGAATAGTATTAAGTATCAGGTAGCTAGACGGGAAACTAATCCCCTACTCTAACCAAAGTCTTGATATTAAAATCTACTATCTAAATACTAATTACCATGGACAGAAGAAAATATTTAAAAAGCTTAGTAGTCGGTGGCGCTGGGGCAGGATTACTGCTTCAATCATGCGGACCGGAAACAAAAGAGGTAGTAAAAGAAGCTACCCCAACTTTTACCCTCGATCGCACACCGGATGAACTTAAACGCGAACTTAAACTCGCCAGTGAAAAATTCTTTGATGAGCATGAGATGAAAACCATCGGCATCTTGTCGGATATTATTATTCCAAAAGATGAAAAATCAGGAAGCGCAACGGAAGCTGGTGTTCCTGACTTTATTGCATTCATAGCGAAAGATATGCCTCGATATCAAACACCTTTGCGCGGAGGATTGAAGTGGCTTGATATTCAATGTATGAAACGATTCAATACAGACTTTGCTTCGTGCACACCACAACAACAAATTGAAATAGTGGATGAAATTGCTTTCCCGGAAAAAGCAAAACCGGAAATGCAGCAAGGCGTTGCTTTCTTTAACACCATGCGTGATCTTACTGCTTGTGGGTTCTTCAGCAGTAAAATCGGAATAGAAGATCTTGGCTATGTAGGAAACAAACCCAATCAATGGGATGGTGTACCTCAAGATGTTTTAGATCAATATGGAAAGAAGTATGATGAACGTACTCTTAAAGAGAGTGTGAAGTTTGATGCTTAATTAATCCACAGACCACGGTCGACTGTTGTCTGTGGACGTTTATTAATTTAGTTTATTGAATTACTAATTGTCAATCAAATGCCAATCCTAAAATCAACTCCTCCACAAGCGAATCAATCGCGAAGAAATTTCATTAAGAATATCGGTGTAGCCGCTGCTGCATTCACTATTGTTCCTCGCTTCGTGCTGGGTGGTAATGGTTTTACTGCACCAAGTGATACATTATATATTGCCGGTATTGGTGTTGGCGGAAAAGGTGCGAGTGACCTCACAGGATTTGCCGCCAACAAGAAAGCTAAAATTGCTTTTCTCTGTGATGTAGATGATCGTCAGGTAGGTGAATCCAAAAGGAATTTTCCGGATGCGAAGTATTATAAAGACTTCCGCATTATGTTAGAAAAAGAAAGTAAAAATATAGATGCTGTTTCTGTTTCCACAGCTGATCATACACACGCTGTAGCCGCAATGGCCGCCATGCAACGAGGCAAGCACGTATATGTACAAAAACCATTAACGCACGACATCTATGAAGCGCGCATGCTGACAGAAGCAGCAAAGAAATATAAGGTCGTAACACAGATGGGAAATCAATATGCATCAGCCGACCATGTGCGTACAGTAAAAGAGTGGGTGGACGCAGGATTGATTGGTGATGTAACAAATGTACTTGCGTGGACCAACAGGCCGGTATGGCCGCAAGGTATTCCTGCTCCAACAGGAAAGCACGAAATCCCGAAAGAGTTGGATTGGGATTTATGGCTTGGTCCTGTAAAGGAAATGGACTTCAATCCAGCATACTTACCATTCAACTGGCGCGGATGGTGGAACTTTGGTACGGGAGCACTAGGCGATATGGGTTGTCATATTATGGATGCCGCTTTCCGAATTCTTCCAATTGACTATCCAACAGAAGTTGAATGTAGTTCTACAACGGCATGGGAAGGCTTCTTTAAAGAAGCCAACTATTCAGAGAGCTGTCCTGCTTCGTCTATTATACATTTGAAGTTTCCGCGCAAAGATGGTAAGGGTACTATTAAACTTACCTGGATGGATGGTGGTCTCCTTCCTGAAAGACCAGATGAATTATTACCTGATGAAGTGATGGCCGATGGAGGCAACGGTTACATTTTTGAAGGAACCAAAGGAAAGTTGATGGCTAACTACAGCAAGGCTCCTGTCTTACTTCCTTCTTCTCGTATGAAAGAAGTTACATTCCCAAAACAATCAATTCCGCGCATACCGGGTGCAGAGAATGGTCACTACACTCAGTGGGTTGATGCTTGTTTAGCGGGCTATGGAAAAATAGAATTAAGTTCTCCGTTTGAATACGCAGGTCCTTTCACAGAAGCCGTGATCATGGGTAACCTCGCCATAAGAAGTTATGCAATGAAAAACGCGAATGGATATCCTGGTCGTAAGAAATTATTATGGGATGCGAAGAACATGAAGATCACCAACTTTGATGAAGCGAATCAATTTGTCAAGAGAGAGTATCGTCAGGGATGGAGTTTATAAAGTAATCAACGAGTCATCTCTGGGAAATTATTTTCAGAGATGACTTTAAAACGTTTTGCTGAATTATAAAAATGAACCAACGCTTAATTCAAATTACATTAGTCGTTGATGATTACGACAAAGCCATTTCATTTTATATGGAGAAACTTCACTTTACCTTAATAGAAGACACTGCATTGAGTGAATCGAAACGATGGGTTCGAATTGCTCCGCCTGGATCAAAAGAATGTTGTCTCCTATTGGCCAAGGCCGCTAACGAAGAACAAATAAGCAGAATTGGTAATCAAACCGGTGGTCGTGTTTTTCTCTTTCTTCATACTGATAATTTCCAACGCGATTTCGAAAATCTGAAAGCAAATGATATTGCCATCATTCGAGGACCTGTTGTTGAACCTTATGGAACAGTGGCTGTCTTCGCTGATTTGTATGGAAACCTTTGGGACCTAATCGAACCAATTACAGGTTAATCGTTATCCGTTAATGGTTTCAAAGTTCAAGGGTCAATGTTAAAGCAGTTGTTTGATGTTCGAAGTGCTGGACACACGGTCTTACACCCACGATTAACGATTAACCATTAACTTTATCCCCAATTCTAAATCTCGCATATGAAACGATTCATCGTAGCCATCATTCTATTTCTTTTTTCAGCTTCTACCTATGCGCAAGAGTTCGGGCTCTCCTTCTCTTACTTCATACCGAAGAATGGATATTTCTCTACGCCCGTAAGTCCTTTCTCTATTCGCGGACTTGGCTTTGATATTAATAAATACCTTGCTTTCGAAACAGGCGGAACGCTTTATCGCATGTCAGGTATGAATGTGAAAGGTTTACCATTCGAAAGTAAGAAACCAATTGTTGGACCGAACTTCACCATTTTTGTTCCTGCAGAACTAGTCATTCAATTGAAAGGTCAGAAAGTTGAGTTTGATATTAAGGGTGGAGTGTTTGGTTTTTATGGTTTCGATCATAAAATAAATTACGGAAATCTGGATCGTGGAATTCGGACTTATGAAAATTTACAAGTAGCGAACAGTACTGTAACCTACAAAAACAAACCGGGCTATGGTTATCATGGTGGTGCTGAATTAACAATTTACGTTACCAATCAACTTGGTATTTCGTTGGAGGCTAATTATCTGGTCGGTGAATCTCAATTCCCTTTAAAGGGAAGTTATATTGGAAGTAATGGGGTCGACCCTGTTGAAACCGTTCAACTCAGTGATGCTTATCAGAATGCTAAAATTGATTTTACAGGTTACGAATTTTCAATTGGATTGATTTTTAATTCAGGTAGTGGTGGTAAGGCAGGGCCGCCTAAGAAGAAAAAAAGAAGAAGATGATAGGTGATGGTTATCTGGTTAAAGGTAATCCGGTGATCAGTTTAAAGTGGTAGAATTTTTCTTTGGCTCTTCGTAGTTATGGAATCGCTTCGTTCCTCACGATGACGCGAACTTTTATGAATGGTGTTGATTACTTTACAAAAACAACTTCGCTTAATGTCGATACACCATTCTCATTAAATGATTCGATGGCGAAATAATAAGACACTCCAATATTCAATGCGCGAATTTCAAGTGTTGAGGGGTGATCACTGAATACTTGATATGTCTGATACAACTTATCTTTTGCGATACCCCATCGGATATTATATCCTACTGCTCCTTTAACAGGATTCCATTTTAAAAATGCATTGCGCGGATCTACATCTCGTTTTGCTGAAAAGCCTGATGGCATTGTTGGAAGTTTTCCTAATCCATTTCCAAAGATTCGAATATCGCTGATGGCCAATTGTGGTGATGCGACATAAACGTGTTCATACTTGATGTAGCGTGCATGAACTGACTTTGGTAATTCTACATACGCATTTGGACGATCACGCTTTCGTTCAGTTGTTAAATCGGCAATACTCTCCCATTGTTTTCCATCGCGTGAAGCAAAGAGTTTAAACTGAGTATAAACTCTTGACGTGTCGTTATCAAAAATATCTGACTTGTAATCAGTATAATTTACTTGCACAGCTTTCACGTCATGCTCACGTTCTAAATCAATTGTAATCCATTCACCTGGTTTGTGTTGTTTGGCCACCCAGAATGTTCGCGGATTTTCATCGGTGATTTTTGAAACATTAAAGGTATCCAACACAGAAGATGATGTAGCTGGCTTTTTATACGACAGCAGCATCCATCCACTGAAGAGTTCGTCTCTGTTAGTCCATTTTTTTGTTGGAAGATAATGTGGCAAGTCACCAAATCTCGTGTTGGAATACATCTGTCCTTCCGCATCAAAACCCGTTGGAAACATGGCGATGCGTCTTTCAAAATTCCAGTTCACCGCAATCCAGGGAGTTCCGGTGTTCCAATAATTTCCGAAATTATCCTGAAAGGTATTGCCATGACCAGCACCTGTTACAAAACCTCCCGGCTTGTACGATACAGGATTGTAAGGCGCGTAAGTAAACGGTCCGAGTGGATGATCACCTACATAAGCACCATTCGCATAAACATTATACTCTGTACCAGGTGCACCATATTGTAAATAATATTTTCTGTTATGCTTTGTCATCCACGCACCCTCCATAAACGGTTTGATGCTTGATCGATGATCGCGGCCAAATCGTTCCCAACCATGTTCCTCCGGATGCAAATACAACATTGGTTTAAATTCACCTTTGTACGAGAGTCGTTTGCGTTTGTCGAGTTCACTTCCATACATTGGATAGACATTGGATGAGCCCCAATACATATACCATTTGTTCAACTCATCATCATAAAAAAGTGCAGGGTCCCACGGTCCAACTTCTTTTGGTAATTGGGGCAACCATCTGTTATAAAATTGAAGATTCCCTTTCTCTGGTTCGGTTGAAAAGAAAATAGGACGAGTCTCAAACGTAGACTGAAATAAATACAATGTGTCCCGAACCGACATTGCCGCTGGAGCACACATGTCTTCCATCGGCCACTTGTTGGGAACAATGTATTTCCAATGGATCAAATCTTTTGAATGCCAGTATCCTCCACTAATGGTGACAAACAAAAAATATTCTCCCTTGTGATTTACAATTACAGGATCAGCGCCTGATCGATACGAAATACTATCATTGAGTTGTTCAAAGTTGTACTTATAATCAATGTCCATCGGATTACAGTATGTTTTCTGTGATGGACTTTGGGCGATTGAATAGCTTCCGTGAAGAAAGGCGAGTATGAATACTAAGAAATACTTCATCGCTATTTTCTTAAGATTTTAAAAAATGAGTAAGGACATTCAGTCCTTACTTTTCTATTCCTTAAAATGATCCCAACCTTGCGCACGCAACGGCACTGGCGTTCCAGCTTTAGTGATCAAGATATTCTGTTCTTTCTTTTCATGAACATAACCGATAAAATGAATATCAGCATGGTTCTTTACTTTTTCAAAATCATTCTGCGCAATGGTGAATAGCAACTCATAGTCTTCTCCCCCATTCAAGGCACAGGTAACAGGATCAAGTTTAAATTCAATGGCGGTCTCAAAAGTTAAACTATCAATTGGAATTTTATCTTCAAAAATTCGCACGCCTACATTTGAGTTTTTTCCGATGTGAAATAATTCAGAGGCAAGTCCATCTGATACATCGATCATAGAGGTAGGTAGAATACCTAACTCTGCCAATTCAAAAACAATATCGGTTCTTGCTTCAGCTTTTAATTGTCGACCAACTAGATATTCATATTGCTCGATGCCGGGTTGCATATCCGGATTCGTTAGAAAAACTTCTTTCTCTCTTTCCAAAATTTGCAAGCCCATAAAGGCTGCACCTAAATCACCTGTCACACAAATAATATCCGTTGGATTTGCGCCACTGCGGTATACCACATTTTCTTTTTTCACACGACCAACAACCGAGATCGAAATAATCAATCCGGAAACGGAAGCCGTTGTATCACCGCCTACTAAGTCAACCCCGTAACTCTCACAAGCACTTTTAATACCGGCATACAATGCATCGATGGCTTCAAGCGAAAAACGATTACTCAACGCAATGCTTACTGTGATTTGCTCAGCCTTACCATTCATGGCAGCAATGTCAGACACGTTCACGGCCACGGCCTTGTATCCTAAATGTTGAATGGGCATGTAGGACAAGTCGAAGTGAATTCCTTCGACTAACATATCCGTAGAGATCAATACAAAATCTTCACCCGCATCAATCACCGCTGCGTCATCACCAATACCTTTTGTAGATGTTGAATTGGTAAGACTAAAGTTTGCACTGATCCGATCAATCAGCCCGAATTCACCCAGTTGATTGATCTCTGATCTTTTTTCGCTCATAAATCGTAATTTAGACATGCCCTTCACCGAGTCGAAGAGGCTTTTATCCTGCAAAAGTAAGATTATGAACGAATATGCAGGGTTATGTTAGAAATAAGCTGGTAACTATGCACTAGAAATCAAAAGCAGATGAAAAAGATTATTGGACTCCTTTTAGCGTGCAGCATTTTAATAAGCGCGTGCGGCCCAAAACCATATTACAAAACTGCGAAGGGCAAGAAGAAAACGAAGTACTACAACGATATTCAGTTTGGTGGCAAGAGCGCCAGCGAGATGAAAAAGCCTAAGAATTAATGCTTCATCCCTGTCTCCTGATACAAATCGGAAGAAATCAGAATTATCTAAATATCCGAGCACAGCTCGATTAAAACACCCCCACTTGTTTTAGGGTGCAGAAAACAAATCATCTTGTTATCTGCACCTTTTTTTGGCGCCTGATTGATCAATTCAAAACCTTTTTTCTTGTATTCTTCTATGCTGGCATCAATATCGGCAACGGCAAAAGCAAGGTGATGAATACCTTCACCTCGCTTCTCGATAAACCTGGCAATGGGCGAATCGGGGCGTGTGGCCTCTAATAGCTCAATCTTTACGCCCGAAACTTCGAAAAAGGAAGTCGCTACTCCCTCCGATTCTACCGTCTCTATTTTATAATGCTCTCGCCCTAACAGCTTGGCAAAGACGATATTCGACTCTTCAATGCTTTTAACCGCTATGCCGATGTGCTCAAGTTTTTCCATAATTGTTACCTTTGCAGGCAAAGAAGAAACTTTTTGTCTAAATCGAAAGTTTAGGTTAATGAAAATTGAATCATGATGATTGAAACTTTGAGCGATATGCACGTAGAAGCGGCCCGCATTCAGCAAGAAATTAAGGATTATTTGGGCCTGCGCACATCTGACCTCGTTTTTGAATTTAGTTCTCAGGATGGCAAGGCAAAGCTTGATCTGATCACCATTAACCCGAGGCACAACCAGGCATTCTTGTTTCACAACGAAACCGGAGCCGACAAAGTAGATGCATTGAAAAAGATGCTCAACTATGTGCAGAACTATAAAGAAAAAGAAAACTCCTACACCATACAGTGGGTAGCGAAGAGTGATAAAGAACTTCACACATCCTATTTCAAGGCAAGCAACATTATGGATGCCTTGCAAAAATTATATTACGGACGCGACATGAATACGATTACCGTTTTCAGTGTTGTATTAAATCCAATCTCTTAAAGCCATGATCAACGTAACTGAAAAAGCAAAAGATAGAATCATTGCACTTCGCAGAGAAGAAGGCAAAGTCGTTGAAAACAATGTTCGCGTTTTGGTGAAAGGCGGTGGATGCTCAGGCCTGATGTACGACTTGAACTTCGATGACGAAATAAAAGCAGCCGATCAAATATTTGAAGACAAGGGAATTAAAATTCTTGTTGACAAGAAGAGCTTGCTTTACTTGTTGGGCACTACATTAGATTTCTCTGATGGACTAAACGGAAAAGGTTTTCAATTCATCAATCCGAATGCGACCAGAACTTGTGGATGTGGAGAAAGCTTCGCGGTCTAGATGTAATAGAATTGAATTCAACGCCACAGATTCACTGATTTTCTAAAATTAGATTGTAAGTAAATTTAATCTATGAATCTGTGGCTAAGATACTCTTCAAAAGAGTGTTATTATCCTAGGCAGAAAAACAATCACACCAATAATCACCGCTGTAACTGCACTCACCAAAACTCCTGCAGCGGCTAAATCTTTTATCTTCTTGATCTTCTCGTGTTTCTCTGGCGAGATAAAGTCAGCTATATTTTCGATAGAAGAATTAATAATCTCTGTGGTGATGACAAACCCGGCTGCAAAGACAACAGCAATCCATTCTATTGTAGATACTTTCAATACAACTCCGGCAATAACAACCATAATTGCTGCCACTAAATGAATTCTTGCATTGTGTTCTTCTTTTAACAGGATTTTCAAACCATTAAAAGCATGACCAAAACTTTTTAACCTTTGTGAGGTGGAGAACTTTTGATTTTTCATCACGTGCTATTTATTCCACCTTCAAACCCGGTCCAACAATTTCCATATCATGATCTAAAAACATTTTAGCAATCTCTTCTTTTGTGGGTTCTGTTTCCAATTCTGACATCGTTACAAAAAACTCTTCCAGCTTTCCGGCAGGTTGAAGAACAACCATCATCTTACCACTCTCACTTACCTGTGTCCATGCATGCGGAACTTTTCTGGGAAGAAAAATACTGTCGCCCGCTTTGAGTTTATGTTTATCGTTTCCTACCTGGAAAAAATATTCTCCAAACAACACATAAAAAATCTCATCTTGATTAGGATGGACATGCAAGGGTGTACCTCTCTTTGGCGATACGCTTGTTTGTTCAAATATTGCAAGCGCACCATCGGTATCACTTCCTGATACCTTGAGATCCAAAATATTGGAATTAACTCCTTTTAGCTTCATGTGCCCATGAATTCTTCCTTCTCCATTGGCTACTTTAAAACCTTTATCATTTCTTGATAAAACCTTTTTGATTCTGGCGAATGCCGCAAGCGGAGCTATTGCCGCGAGCGTGAGTAAAAATTTATTCCTCTTCATAAAACAGTGAGTTAGGGTTCTTTAATTAAAACAGAAAATTGCTTTTCCGTCTGTATTGTCTTTATGTAAGGTAGATGGTCATTCCTGTTTATACAACATCCTTTCGCTAAAATGAAACAGGAAAGCAACTTTCGTTACTTTCCTGTTCACTAAACCCCAACAAAAAACTTTATTCTAAATTCAATTGATTAAAACTTATATCGAACAAAAGCTTCCATCGCTTCATATTCTGCAAGACCAAGCGCATTGTAGGCCATGGCTGTACCATGATTTCTGTCTTCTGCACGCATCCAGAATTCGCGCTTATCACTTCCTGGAAACATAGCACTGTCTTTTTGTGATTGATGCTTGAATACGGCTCTACGCTTGCGCATCAATTCTTCCGGACTCAATGGTACTGCCATTTCAATTTGGTCAATGTCCCACTCATGCCATGCACCGCGGTACAACCATACCCAGCAATCTTTTGTCCACGGTCTTTTCTTTAATCTTTTCAACGCTTCAAATATTGCAGCTAAACAGACGCGATGCGTTCCGTGCGGATCAGATAAATCACCGGCAGCATAAATCTGATGTGGTTTTATCTCTTCAAGGATATCGATGATCACCTGAATGTCTTCTTCACCAAGTGGTTTCTTTTTTACAGCACCGGTTTCATAAAACGGCATGTCAAGAAAATGCATTTGCTCATCGGGTATACCTACATATCGACCACCAGCCTTTGCTTCTCCCCTTCTGATCATTCCTTTAATCAATAACACTTCAGGGCTATCAATTTGTCCAGGACCTTTTTTCTTTAGTGACTGAACCACCTTCTTATAAAATTTCTCTCCATCCGATTTACTCAAACCAAATTGAACGTTGAAGTCGCGAACAAAATCTGCGAAGCGAATGGCATCATCATCAAACACAGCAATGTTACCGGAGGTTTGATAGGCTACGTGTACTTCATGACCTTGATCTACCAAACGGATAAATGTTCCACCCATTGAAATTACATCATCGTCAGGATGTGGCGAAAAAATTACTGCACGCTTTGGAAAAGGCTTAGCACGTTCCGGGCGATGTTTATCATCTGCATTTGGTTTTCCACCTGGCCAACCTGTGATCGTATGCTGAAGATGATTGAATATTTTTATGTTGACTTGATAAGCAGAACCGTATTCCGTAATGATATCACCCATACCATGTTCCATATAATCATGGTTGGTGAGTTTCAACACCGGCTTCTTCATTTTCTGACAAAGCCATACCACTGCTTTGCGGATTAATGTATCGTTCCAATCAATCGTATCGAGAATCCACGGTGTTTTGATACGAGATAATTCAGACGATGCTGCATCATCGAGCACTACTTGAACACTACTGTGTCGTTGTAAGAAAGAAGATGGTATTTGATCGGTAACAGGGCCTTCAACTGCTTTCTTGATCACAGAAGCTTTTCCTTCACCCCATGCCATCATGATGACATGCTTGGCTTTCATGATTGAGCCAACCCCCATGGTGATGGCTTTGCGAGGTACATTTTCATCACCAAAGAAATCGCTGGCCGCATCGATTCGTGTTACCTGATCGAGTGTAACAAGTCTCGTAAACGTTTTTTCGGTTGAGCCGGGTTCGTTAAAACCAATATGTCCTGTGCGACCGATACCTAATATCTGAATATCAATACCCCCTAAGGCATCGATCTTCAATTCGTATTCGCGACAGAAATCAGCAACCTTATCTTTTGGCAATGTTCCATCCGGGATATGAATATTTTTCTTCGGAATATCAATGTGATTGAACAAGTGCTCTTGCATAAACCGAACATAGCTCTGCAATTCCTGAGGATTCATTGGATAATATTCATCCAAATTGAAGGTGTAGACATTCTTAAAACTCAGGCCCTTTTTGTGAAGGTTGATGAGCTCCGAATACACCCTGGTGGGAGTTGAACCGGTGGCAAGACCAAGCACACAAGGCTTGCCTTCCTGCTGGCGTTTCTTGATCAAAGTGGCAATTTCTTTCGCCACAGAGACAGAGGCATCTTCGGAGGATTTAAAAATCTTTACTGGAATCTTTTCAAAGGCAGTAAGGTCGTTATTCATAATTTTGATTGATTTT
This sequence comes from Chryseolinea sp., assembly GCA_039930485.1. Taxonomy (GTDB): domain Bacteria; phylum Bacteroidota; class Bacteroidia; order Cytophagales; family Cyclobacteriaceae; genus Chryseolinea. The sequence continues at coordinate 34,202 of JBDTTT010000014.1, read as the reverse complement.
AGGCCTTGCGGTATTTAAAGGTCAAAGTATCTTAAAAAGCGCGAAATTTTCAAGTGTTTGCGGTAACATAATTTAATATGAGGTATTTCAGAACGATTGTTAGTTCCCCATTTTCATCTCAAAAGGTCGGTTTGAAAGACCGTTTCCTCACTGTAGGCTCATGCTTCGCTGATGTGGTGGGCGGCTACCTCCAGAACTATAAAATTGAAACTTGTTCCAATCCCTTCGGCACGCTTTATAGTCCGGCATCTATACATAAAGTGCTGAACTATGTCATGCTAAACCAGGCACCACCAGACCACACGTACTTGCAAAATCAAGATATTCATTTAAACTATGATTTTCACTCAGAATTTTCGGCCTTACAAGAAGAGGCTCTTCAAAAAAGGTTGAGTGATTCCCTTCACATGACACATCAATTCCTAAAGAATACTGATCGCCTGATCATTACGTATGGCACAGCATGGGTTTACGAACGAATTGATAATAATGAGTTGGTTGCCAACTGTCATAAAATGCCAGCAAAGCTTTTTACGAAATCATTATTGACGCAGAAAAAAATAATTGAATCATTTGATCTCCTTTATAAGGATCTGAAAAAATTCAATCCTAAGATAAAGATCATCCTTACGGTTAGTCCGGTAAGACATTTAAAGGATACACTTGAATTAAATAGTGTAAGTAAATCCATCTTGCGTGTTGCGTGTCATACCTTGAAAGAAACCTACGCTGATGTAGAATATTTTCCAGCGTATGAAATCATGATGGATGATTTGCGTGATTATCGTTTTTATAAATCTGATATGATTCATCCGTCAGAAGAGGCTGAGGAATACATCTGGGCAAAATTTGCCGACACTTTTATCGATGATTCCGCAAAACAGTTTTTCGAAAAGTGGAATGGCATTCAATCGGCAATAGCACACAAACCCTTTCATCCTTCTTCAACATCACACCAAAATTTCTTAAAAACAACATTGCAAAAACTGGAAGAACTTAAATCCATAATAAATGTTGATGAAGAAATGAATCAGATCAAATCACAAATTCACACCTCTTAATTATAACTTAAGCAATGTCGAGCTCTACAGATAAAAAAGCGAATCGTTTAATACATACTACTTCACCTTACTTACTTCAGCATGCTTACAATCCGGTGGATTGGTATCCGTGGGGAAGTGAAGCCTTGCAGAAAGCCAAGCAAGAAGACAAACCTATTTTGGTGAGCATTGGCTATTCCGCTTGTCACTGGTGCCATGTGATGGAGCGTGAATCTTTTGAGAAGAATGAAGTCGCTAAGGTGATGAACGAATATTTTGTTTGCATCAAAGTAGATCGTGAAGAGCGCCCGGATATTGATCAGGTTTATATGGAAGCTGTTCAGGCTCTGGGTGTAAATGGTGGCTGGCCGTTGAATGTGTTTTTAACGCCCGATCAAAAACCATTTTTTGGCGGAACGTATTTCTCACCACAAACCTGGGTGCAGGTACTGACTAACATCAACAAAGCTTTTCTTGCTAACCGTGTTCAAATTGAAGATACAGCAGAAGAACTTCGATTACACTTATTGAAGTCGGATGTAGAACGATTCAAACAAACCATTTCCACCTCCGAACTCAAATCTGACCTCTCGCTACTTTTCCAAAACTTAGAAAAGCGATTTGATCGTGATATGGGTGGTATGAACAAAGCACCCAAGTTCGTAATGCCGACCATTTGGCTTTGGTTGTTGAGGTATCACTCTCTCAACAAAAATGAAAGCGCATTACATATGGTGACACATACGCTCACAAAAATGGCGCAAGGTGGATTGTATGATCAACTCGCTGGCGGATTTGCGAGATACTCGGTTGATGCGAATTGGTTCGCTCCACACTTTGAGAAGATGCTTTACGACAATGCACAATTAATGAGTTTATATGCTGAAGCATTCTCCATTACAAAATCAGACCGATACAAAGAAATTGTGTATGAAACTTTTCATTGGCTTGCGAATGAGATGACAAGTCCTGAAGGTGGATTCTACTCTGCACTTGATGCCGACAGCGAAGGTGTTGAAGGTAAATTCTATTGCTGGACATATGCAGAATTAGAAGAAGTATTCGAAAAAGAAACCAACAATGTAGCGACATACTTTCAAGCAACTCCAGTAGGTAATTGGGAGCATGGAATGAATATTTTATTGGATACTCATGAAGAAACTTCTGCTGAGATAAAATCCCTCAAACAGAAATTACTTCAAGCAAGAAGCAAACGCGTTCGTCCGGGGTTGGACGACAAAATCCTTACGGGATGGAATGCCATGATGATTCACGGACTTACAGATGCTTATAAAACATTTGGTGATGATTCATTCTTGCAACTTGCCTTGCGGAATATTTCATTTCTTGAAACTCATCTGATCAACAACGAAAAAGTGTTCCGAACTTATAAAGGTAAACGTTCAGACACCGAAGGATTCCTGGAAGATTATGCATTTCTTATTCAAGCTTACACTTCTCTTTATCAGGTTACCTTCAATGAAGACTGGCTTCACAAAGCAGAATTATGGTGCAATTATGTAATGAAGAATTTCTTCGATGAAGCAGAAGGATACTTTCATTTCAATTCAAACACCGCTGAGCAACTCATTGCTCGAAAGAAAGACATCATGGATAATGTTATTCCTTCTTCCAACTCAGTGATGGCACGCAACCTTTATCGCCTTGGAATTTTATTGGATCGAGAAGCTTGGAAAACCATTTCCATCACTATGACGTCACAACTGATTTCATTAATTGAATCCGAGCCAAGCTACATGTCTAACTGGGGAATGTTGCTTGCTGAAATAACAAATGGATTTGCTGAAGTAGTGATTGTTGGAAATGATGCTGAGAAAAAAAGGAAAGAGCTGCATGCACATCACCTTCCCTTTGCTTTAACTCTTGGAACAAAAACTAAAAGCTCGTTACCATTGCTAGAAGGTCGTGAAGCAAAGAATGATGAAACAATGATTTACGTTTGTTTCAACAAGACGTGTAAACTTCCAACCACTCAAATAAAACAAGCCCTCGAACAAATAATACGCAAGGATAACTATTAACTTTAGTCTCCTTCTTGATGGATTTTAACTTCGTAAACTTTAGTGTTTTTGCGCCTTCGTGGCAAGAAAGATCAGGCCACTAAGATACAAGGACACAAAGGAGCACAAAGAAATACATTGTTAAGAATAATAACTACGAGATGAAGAACACAATCCAAGTCATTCTTTTTTCAGCAACGGCATTCTCTTGCTCTCAGAAAGAAGTAAAACCTCCACAGCCCGTCTTCCCTATTCCAACAGAAAATCAATGAACAACTAATGATGATGTTATTTCCGAATCCATTGAAATCAATCTTAAAAAAATCAAACGATAAAGTATGTCGAACTTCAGGAATACATCAAACTCGGACAACACGTTAAATCATTTGGCATTGAAGTTTGGAAGGATAATGCCTGGAAAGCAGTTGCACTAGTTACTACTATTGGCTATAAGCGAATTATAAAAATTGATCCCATAGAAACAACTAAAGTCAAAATCAATATTATCGAATCAAAAGCTTGTCCAGTACTTTCAAGCGTATCCTTTTATTGATGCACAATCTGTTTTCAGGTACTAAAGCGTCCTGATAATATTTTTAGATCAGAAAAATGCTTAGGTACATTAAAGAAAGGAGTGCAACATTAGTCGATGTAATGCGTTTTTTAAAGATCAACATCCTAACAAATGTTTTTTGGTGTTGATCTAACCAGTACATTTGCAGGAAATGCAGATGAATGAACACCTAAATCTGTGTTCGTCCCGTTGGGACAGGCATCAGACGGGTGAGTTCCATCAGACCATAACATAAAATTTTAACAGATGAAAAAATCACTTATTCTCAGTATTGTACTTCTTATTTGCGGCAGCGTTGCCTACTCGCAGAATTCAAAATCGTTTTACAAATCATCTTATGAAACCCGCAATAGTGGCTCTTGGGACAAAGAGTCCATGATACTAAGTTTTGGATTGGGCTTTCCAAACGTAGCGGTTGGTTATGGTGGTCTTAACGGTTTCCCTCCGATCTACGCAAAGTTTGAGCACGGTTTCTTACGAGATGAAGTTGGTCTTGGCGGATACATATCAACTGGCTTTGGTTCATTTAAATATACCGGCAACGAGAAAACAAACTTCACTGCTTTTAGTGTTGGATTTTTAGGCTATTACCATTTCAATAAACTTATTCCAATTGAAAAAATGGATGTGTATGCTGGTGCTGGTTTAGGATTCCGCAACGTTTCATATAGTTCTGATGACATTTATTTTGATGACTCTAATGACTTTCAAGTGACCGGCCAAATTAAGGTGGGCATTCGCTATTATGTGAAACCAGCATTGGCATTCTACGCTGAAAGTGGTTACGATGGCATGAGTAGCATCAACTTAGGTGTAACACTTAAACTCAAATAACATTGTCCCTATCTCATCTTCAAACAAAAAGAGTCCTCAATTGAGGACTCTTTTTGTTTTATTTCATCCCGTGATGAGTTTCATTTGCATTGCTAAATAAAATCTCATGAGAAAATTAATTCAACTCATTCTCATTCTTCTAACTTGCAATCATCTCGCAACTGCTCAAGATTCAGAATCGTTTTATAAAACAGGATACGACCTAAGGAACAGCGGCTCATTCGAAAAATCAGCCACGCTATTCTCTTTTGGATTAGGCTTTCCAAATTCCGCAGTACTCCATGAACACTCCGGCAAACCGCCACTTTATATAAAATATGAACATGGCTTTATGCGTGATGAAATTGGATGGGGTGCTTATGCCTCCTATGGATGGGGTGCATTTAATCGCAAAGGCTACGACATCAGTTTCAATGCATTTAATGTTAGTTCTTTGATGTACTATCATTTCAATAAAATAATACCCGTAAAGCAATTGGATTTATACATTGGGATCGGCATGGGCTACCGACATATTTCGTATTCAGATGCAGACCCCATTGCGCTCACCGGAACCTCCGATGATAATGTAATCGGTGCAATCCGATTGGGATTGCGCTATTACATCGTTCCTAAATTAGCCTTCTATGCTGAAACAGGATACGATGGAATGAGTAATATCAATTTTGGCGCAACATTTAAGTTTAAATAGCCACAAGTTTTCGTTTTGTGATTTTAAGGCCTTCGGAAACTTTATTCCTCATTACAGGGCGGATTAATATATCACATTCCAGCAAAAATTGAAGTACATATATTAAACCTTTCGTGAGTAGTGCTGTCTAAATGAAAAATAATCTTAACCCATAAAGTATCTATGAACAAGTATAAGATTTTATTCGTATTGGTGATCGTTCTTGTAGCAATGTTCGCCATGATTGAAACAGCTGAAGCCCAACATACCAGGAGACATGCCAGAAGGCAAACAGCAAGGGTAGTGCGTGTTCATCACAGGGTGGTGGTTCGCAGAGCCCATGTTCGATATGCTCACTTACCTAGATGGCGAACATCTGTTACTGTGGTGCCCACCAGTGCTGTGATCATCAAAACACAAACCAATCCTTATTATTTTGATAGAGGCGTTTACTATGCACCACGTAACAATGCATATGTTGTCGTTCGTCCGGTTGCTGGAGTTCGCATTCGTGTACTTCCTGTTGGATATAGAAGAGTTGTGCTCGGCCCACGTAATTACTATTACTACTACGGAACATTCTACACACAGGTAGATAAGAGTGATGAGTATGAAACAGTAGATGCCCCTGTAGGTGCCGTAGTGGATGCCTTACCTGATGGATACGAAGTAAAGACTATTGATGGAACAGAGTACTATGTTCTGGATGATGTTTATTATGCTGAAGTTGAAACCGATGAGGTGGAAGATGGGATCGGTTATGAAGTAGTGAAGATTTAGTAATTGGTAATCAGTATTCGGTAATCAGTGCTTACGCAAACCGATTACCGAATACCGGTTACCTTATATTCTGGCTTGATACGTGTACAATTGAAAATACCTACCCTTCTTCTCAATCAATTCCTCATGCTTGCCACGCTCTTCGATTTTTCCATCCTCAATAACTAAAATCTGATCAGCTTGTCGAATGGTACTCAAGCGGTGAGCGATGACAAATGTGGTTCGTCCTTTCATCAGACTGCGCAAACTTTCCTGAATAAAACTTTCGCTCTCTGTATCCAGATTGGAAGTAGCTTCATCTAAAATTAAAACACGTGGATTGGCCAAGATCGCTCTTGCAATCGCGATGCGTTGTCTTTGTCCTCCGGATAATTTTACTCCACGTTCACCAATCACGGTATCTAATCCATTCTCAAAACGATCAGTAAACTCATGAACAAAGGCGGCCTTTACCGCTCTTTGCAATTCGCCCTCCGTTGCATTCGGTCGTGGGAATAAAATATTTTCACGGATGGTACCTTCAAACAGAAAGTCATCTTGCAATACAACACCTAACTGACCACGGTAGCTATTCAGAGATACTTTTGTAAGATCAAATCCATCAACCGTAATCTTTCCACTGTCTGGATTTAAAAATGTAGCGGCTAATCCAGCGATCGTTGTTTTGCCCGATCCGGAAGTTCCCACTAAAGCTGTTACTGATCCAACAGGAGCAGTGAAATTTATATTCTTCAATACAGACTTACCCTCTTCATACGCAAATGAAACATCATCAAAAACAATTTCACCTTTTATCTCATCGATGCGTTCTGTTCGAACTGAACCATCATCTTCAATGGTCATGTTCATAATTTCTTCAGTGCGATCAAGTCCGGCAAACGCCTCGGTTAATTGAGAACCGATGTTACTCATCTGAACAATTGGAAAGGTTACGAATCCAAGAAACAAGACAAAGGAAATGAGATCTCCCATCGTCATAGTATTTTGTATCACATTGTATCCACCCAATCCCATGATACCAACGGTAGCCAAACCAATTAGAAATGTTGCCGAACTGGTAAGCAAACTGGTTGAAGTTAAACTCTTCTTTACGTTCAAATAAAGTTTCTCAACACCCTTTTCAAATGTTTTGATCTCCTGCTCTTCCGCATTAAAACCTTTAATGACACGAACACCATTTAATGTTTCTGTCAAGCGACCTGTTACTTCTGCATTCAATGCACCACGTTCGCGAAACACAGGACGGATATAACTAAATGCTTTGAAAGAGATAAAACCAAAAATGGCCATTGGTACAAGAACTAATAATGTCATGATTGGGCTGATCTTAATCAACATCACAAGACATATCACTGCGCTGAGCGTTCCTCCTACCAATTGAAGCAACCCGGTACCAACCAAATTTCGAACACCTTCAACATCGGTCATAATACGAGATACAAGTGCACCTGATTTTGTATTGTCAAAGAAGCGGGTAGGAAGGCGAAGGATTTGTTTTTGAACCCGAACCCTCAAAACAGAAATGAGGTGTTGCGCCTCAACACTCAGAATGTTGGTAAGAATGTAAGAAGTTATGGCCTGAACAATGATCGATAATAAAATAGCACCTAAAATTATCTTTAACATGTAAAGGTCTTTGTTACCCATTACATCATCAATCAGATATTTCGTGGCCCAGGGGATTACAAGTGAGGCCAGGCGGCTGATCACAATAAGAATAAGTCCAATAAAGATTAATTTTTTTCGCGGCCAAATTATCGTTTTAAAGACGTGACCAATGGTAACTTTTTGTTTTGGTGGCATAGGGTGTTGAAGTGTTAACCTTGAAAGAGACGATGCCAGACCACTTTTAGTCTTTCGGCATCTTTATAATAAACGATAAAATTAGAAGAAGGTAAGAATAAACAGCAATCGCTGGCGGAACTTCACAATACATCTTAACTTACAGGATGGTAATACAAGTATACCGGGCTGTCGGTTCCATTATTTTTCTTTTTTTATCAACAACCGTTCTGTTTGCGCAGGTCGAGTGTGAATTAAAGAAAGATCAGGATAGCATAAAAGTGTATAGTTGCAGTACAGAAGCCTCAAAATTCAAATCCATTAAAGCATCGTTTGTGGTAAACGCCACCGCACCCCAGCTTGCGGCTATGGTGATGGACATTGCCGGGTACAACGATTGGCAATACAAAACCATCAATGCAAAAATCTTAAAATGGATTAACAAGCAGGAGTTGATTTACTATGTAGAGATTGTTGCACCATGGCCTGTAAGCAATCGGGACGTGATCGTCCATTTAAAAGTTGAACAAGACCCGCTAACAAAAAAAATGATATTCATGGCTAACGGAATGCCCGATTACATTCCGGAAAAAGAAGGGATCACACGTGTACCTATGTCGAAGTCAAAGTGGGTTGTTGTACCTATCTCATCAAACAAGCTAAAGGTTGAATATTCCATGAACATCGACCCCAGTGGATCAGTACCAGCCTGGATGGTTAACATGGTGAGCGCAGAAGGACCTTTCGAATCGTTCTATACCTTGAAAAGTAAAATCAAGGAGAGAAACTATACGAAGGCTGATGCTCCTTTTATTATAGACTAAAATCCAATTTTACCAAGGCCTAACTCCGGCTCTCTCCGAAGGAGAGGGGGAATTCAATTCGTACATCCGTGGCGAAAGAAAATTACGCGTAAAGGGCCTCCTTTTGTTCTGCTATTTTTTCGCTGCTGATGTATTCATCGTACGTCATCATCTTATCGATAAAACCATTCGGTGTGATTTCGATAATGCGATTGGCAACAGTTTGAGTAAACTCGTGATCGTGTGATGTGAATAGCACAGTACCAGGAAAATCTTTCAGCGCATTGTTAAAGGCTGTAATTGATTCAAGGTCCAAGTGGTTAGTCGGCTCATCAAGGATCAACACGTTAGCGCCTACGAGCATCATACGAGAAATCATGCATCGTACTTTCTCTCCTCCTGACAAAACACTACACTTCTTAAATACTTCTTCACCTGAGAAAAGCATCTTTCCTAAGAATCCGCGTACATACGTTTCATCTTTATTTTCTTCTTCTGCAAATTGACGAAGCCAATCGATCAAGTTATCATCGGATTGAAAGAATGCTTCGTTGTTGTTAGGTAGATAAGCTGTTGTAATCGTCTGACCAAATTTAAAATCACCAGCGTCCGCTTTTTCTTCGCCCATCAAAATCTTAAACAACGATGTGATCGCTAAACTATCTTTTCCAACAAAAGCAATCTTGTCGCCTTTGTTCACATAGAAGTCAAGATTTTTGAAGAGTGTGCTTCCATTTAATGAGAACGTCATGTTCTCTACATGCAAGGTTTGATCTCCAGCCGTTCTTTTCTGTTGATAGATGATGGCAGGATACTTACGCGTTGATGGTTGAATATCATCCACATTAATCTTCTCCAACAACTTTCTTCTGCTCGTTGCCTGACGAGACTTCGAAGCATTCGCGCTAAAGCGCATGATGAATTCCTGCAATTCCTTTTTCTTCTCTTCTGCTTTCTTATTTGCTGAAGAACGTTGTGCTGATGCTAACTGACTGGACTGGTACCAGAACGAATAATTTCCGGTGTATAATTTTATCGCATTAAAATCAATATCAACAATGTGCGTACACACGGTATCCAAGAAGTGACGATCGTGAGATACAACAATCACCGTGTTTTTAAAATCCAACAAGAAGTCTTCCAACCAGGTGATGGTATGAATGTCCAAGTCGTTGGTTGGTTCATCCAGAATTAAAATATCAGGGTTACCAAAAATAGCTTGTGCTAACAACACGCGCACTTTCTGATTACCACTCAACTCCTTCACTAATTTAAAATGATCTTCTTCTTCAATACCAAGTCCGCTTAGCAAAGATGCTGCATCGGATTGTGCATTCCAGCCATCCATCTCTGCAAAGTCAGCTTCCAATTCAGAAGCACGAATACCATCAGCTTCAGAGAAGTCGGGCTTTTCATAAATTGCATCTTTCTCTTTCATGATGCTCCAGAGTTTGGAGTGTCCCATCATCACGGTATCCAATACTGATACTTCATCAAACTCGTGATGATTCTGACGAAGAACTGCCATACGCTTACCTGGATCAATACTTACGTTACCACGAGTCGGGTCAATGTCACCGGCAAGGATTTTTAAGAATGTTGATTTTCCGGCACCATTGGCACCAATTACACCATAGCAGTTTCCTGAGATGAACTTGAGGTTTACCTCATCAAACAAAACGCGTTTACCGAACTGAAGTGAAAGATTATTAGCAGCAATCATATTATGAAAATGAATCCGCAAAAGTAGTAAAAATCAACTAGTTAACCTGACGAAGGTTGAGAACTAAACTTAATTCTGTGGATGCTGGAGTATTCAAATGACAATTTCGAGCGAACTTTTATTGGCCTAATATTCTATCTCACTTTGCAAACGAATGCATGGATTATCAGTTCGACCACTATTACTTTATTGCCAAAATACTTGTGTCGCCAAAATTCATGCTTCCTTAAACTTTGCTTCAGAGGAGCAACCTGTTTGTAGAAATGGAATCGTGGGGGTGAACTGGCTCCGGAGGAGCCACCTAATACGTTGAGATGGTTCATCCAATTGACGGATGTAGGAATTGCTAATCAATAAAATTCCAATTGTATTGTCGAAGTGGAGAGATGAAAACAGGCGGCTCCTCTGGAGCCGGGTAAAATTGATTGATGGTTTTTGCTACAAATAGGTTGCTCCTCCGGAGCAAAACAAAGTAGTGGTGCCACCGCTTTTGAGCAGTGGCACCAATGCTTTAAACTGACAATAAGTATTTCTCCACACCACTGATTTTCACATCCAGTTTTTCTGTCGCACTGGAAAACTCTTCCCGTGATTTCAGCTTGGTATTTACACTGATGTAAAATTTGATCTTTGGTTCTGTACCTGATGGACGAACTGATACCTTAGTTCCATCTTCCAAATAAAACTGAAGTACATCAGATGATGGGAAGTTCAATACAGATTCTTTTCCAGTGATCAGATTTCTTTCCTTCAACGTTTTATAATCCAGCAAACGTTCAACACGACTTCCAATAATTTCAGATGGAGGATTCGTTCTGAACTTTTCCATCATTGCCTTAATTTCCTGTTCTCCTTGCTGACCTTTTTTGGTGAGGTTGAGCAAACTTTCTTTGTAGTATCCAAACTCCACATACATATCGATCAACCAATCGTACAAGGATTTATTTTCATCTGTTGCACTGGCCGCCATTGCTGCGAAAAATGCGCACGCTGAAACTGCATCTTTGTCGCGAACAAAATCTCCGGCCATGTAACCATAGCTTTCTTCACCCGCTGCAATGAAACGTTTCTTACCATCGAACTGTCCCATGAGTTCAGCAATGTATTTGAAACCTGTTAATGTGTTGTAGCACTCAACACCAAGTTTGGCAGCCATGGTATCAACAAGTTCTGAAGTAACAATTGTCTTTGCGATGTAAGCATTCTTCTTATCGGATAAATTCTTCAGGATGAAATACATCATCAAACAAAAAGCCTGGTTTCCATTAAGCAAAATAAAATCTCCATCCGCTTTGCGAACTCCCATACCGACACGATCTGTATCCGGGTCTGTCGCCATCACCATTGTAGCACCTACTTCTTTTCCTTTTTTAATAACCAACTCCATTGCCGATTTCTCTTCAGGATTGGGCGATTGAACCGTTGGGAAATTTCCGTCAGGAGTTTTTTGTTCATCGACTACTTGAATATTGGTAAATCCAATTTGACGTAAACACTCAGGTACCATTGTGATGCCAGCACCGTGGAGACTGGAATACACTAACGGAATGTTATTGTGCTTTGCAATTACATCATGATTCGGAATGATCTTCTTTACTTCTTCATAGTAGGCTTGCTCCACTTCAGATCCGATGGTAACAATCTTTGAAGGATTAGCATTGAACTTCACCTGATCAAAGGATGTAATGGCACTAACTTCCTTCATAATATTCGCATCATGAGGCGGAACAACTTGCGCACCTCCACTCCAATAGGCTTTGTATCCATTATACTCTTTTGGATTATGTGATGCCGTAACCACAATACCTGAATTACATTTCAAATATCGAATGGCAAACGAAAGAAGAGGTGTTGGACGAAGTTCGGAGAACATGAATACCTTAATTCCATTTGCTGAAAGAACATTGGCGGCCACTTGAGCAAAAAAGCGACTGTTATTTCTACTGTCATGCGCGATGGCCACGCTGATAGGAGTTAGCGGAAAAGATTTCACCAGATAATTAGCAAGCCCTTGTGTAGCAACACCAACCGTGTATTGATTCATGCAGTTCGAGCCTGCACCCATTATACCACGCAATCCACCTGTTCCAAACTCCAAATCCTTGTAAAAGCTATCAATTAATTCTTTGGAGTCTTCTTTTGCTAATAATGATTTTACTTCAGCTTTAGTAGCATCGTCAATGGTGTTGCTATCAAGCCAGGATTGTGCTTTTGTTTGGACAAGTTTTAATAGATCGGACATGAGAAAATGGTTTTGCACCAAAAATAGAAAAGCCAAGTCACATTGACTTGGCTTAACTGCATTTTTTACGGAATAGTAATTAACTATCGATTGAGACTAAACAACTTTCGCTGTCTCCGGATCCCAGTTTATAATTTTCTTTTCGAAAAGACTTTTGTTTGTGGCTAATGCCGGACCAGCCGCGCGCATACCGAAAAGTGCATCTTCTAAAATCGGTGTCTTCTCCCGAATGCCTCGGTAGAAGCTCATGTGATGATCAAAATTAGCACTATACTTTTCAGGAGTACGAAACTCTACATCTGATTCGATGACCGCTGGTTTCGGTTCAGGGTAATGAGCCTTGTACCATTTTTCGTATTCTTTTTGCTGAGCAAGTGTAAACGTATCGAACGAATCCCATCCTCCATATCCAGGGTCTTTTTGGATTTTATGTCGAATAACTTTCACTGTATCCCAACCCATAATGATGGCACCATCAGTACCAATAAAACGAAGTATTTCACCTCCTTCTGCGCCATCCACAAAGTTTACACGCATCTGCAAATTAAACGCAGGGTGTTTGCTTGTTGCCGGATAATCATAAACACCTGTGATAATGTCTGGAACATCTCTTCCATCTTTCCAGTAACGAAGTCCACCTGTTGAAAAAATCCGATTTGGTCCTGTTGAACTTGTTACGGCATGAAGACCTGTAAAAAGGTGTACAAATAAGTCACCCGCAATGCCAGTTCCGTAGTCCTGATAATTTCTCCAACGGAAAAAACGAACTGGATCATACGGCATCTTTGGTGCATCACCAACAAATTTATCCCAATCTACTGTTCCACCATTGGCATCGGTTGGGATAGAGTATTGCCACGCTCCGTTAGCTGAATGTCTGTCCATGTAAGTCTCAACCAAAACCAAATCACCAATTACGCCCGACTCAAAAATCTCTTTTGTCTTTTGTGTAATGATCGAACTTGCACGTTGACTACCTACTTGAAAAACTTTACCTGTCTTCTTTTGTGTTGCAATTACTTCAGCGCCTTCTTCAAGTTTATGCACCATTGGTTTTTCGCAGTACACATGCTTGCCTTTATTCATTGCTTCGATAGAGATGTGATCGTGCCAATGATCGGAAGTAGCAATGATTACTGCATCAACATCTTTTCGATCGAGAATTTCCTGATAGTTCTTAGTAGTGAAAATATCCTTGCCATAAATTTCTTTCGCACGATCCAATCTTCCACTGTAAAGATCACACACACCGATTAGCTTAACTCCCGGAATCTGGACCGTTGTCTCGAGATTATTAAAGCCCATAATGCCCATGCCGATAACGGCTACGTTAACCTGATCGTTGGCCGAGGTTCGTGATGGGAGTTTTGCAGTAGGAAGAGTGACAAATTTTTCAGGACTTGCCATTAAAAGTGAAGGCGCAGCACCTGTAAGAATCGCTGTACCAAACGCTTTCCTAATAAAATTTCTTCTTGATTTCTTTTCAATTCCAGACATAGTGAAAATGGATTTGGTTGTGATTTGGAAGTTACGATATTTGATCAAAATCCAAAATGAAAGAGTGACATGCGGTGGTTCTGGAAAATATTTCTGCAAATAATTGGATGGAGTACAGATGTTGTTTTTCCACACCATCACATTAGGAAATATGTTGTCCTTGTGGCTCCGCATACCAGCAGCTGGGATTTCTTCATTGGCCTCGCTTATCGTAGCGTGTTGCACATGACACACACACACTACCTTGGTAAAAAAGAATTATTTAAACCGCCCTTTGGATTCATTTTCAGATGGCTTGGTGGAACTCCTGTTGACCGATCCAATCATCACAACCTCGTAGATGAAGTGGTGAAAATATTTGATCAGCATGAAATCTTTTCACTGGCTATCGCACCAGAAGGAACACGTAAGCGTGTAGAAAAATTAAAAACGGGTTTCTATTTCATCGCACGCAAAGCAAACGTTCCGATTATTATGGTGGGGTTGGATTTCAAAAATAAAACCGTTGTCGTTAGCGATGCTTTGTACCCGACAAGCAATCAAGAACATGACTTTGAATTAATTCATGCGTTCTATAGACCGATTGAAGGTAAGTATCCAGAAAATAGTCTGCGACACTTGTGAGTGTGCTCATGAATATCAGCATTAGAATTTGCGAAGACTTGATGACGCCAAAAATATCCTCCACTTGGTGCAGTGCTGATAAGTCTTTGCGTGCCGATGCGCGAAATATAAAACCTGCTCCTCACTTCATGTGTAGTCTGCGCAAATAAAAAAACTCATCAGTGCAATCCAGCGAATTGCTGGATTGCACTGATGAGTTTGATAAACCAAGAAGAGCAACCCGCTACAAGCGGGTTGCTCTTCTTGGTTTTAAATGCGCGCCTACACTCTCGCTATGAAATACTATTGACGTTTCGCGCATCTACTCTGAACGCGGATCGAAGATGGAAATCTCTATTCGTTAAAATATCTTGAACGATTTAACAAACCTATTCAAACGAAGCCAAATCCTTTAGCATAACTGCCCTTCCATCATCACTTTTAATCTCACAGCAAAAAGTTTTCATTCCATTGGTCAGCATAAGGAATTTCGCTCTGAGGGTTACATTATAAATCTGCTCTTCACTTCAAGCGTAGTCTGTGCAAGTAAAAAATAAAAGCATGAACAGCAACCCGCTTGTGGCGGGTTGCTGTTCATGAGTGTTTGCACGGATATAGTGCACATCACTCCATGTGTGCCGAAGCACGAAACACAAAGTCTGCTCTTCACTTCAACCGTAGTCTGCGCAAGTAAAAAACTCATCAGCATAATCCTGCGAATCGCAGGATTATGCTGATGAGTTAACAAAACCGAGCACACCAACCCGCTCCAAGCGGGTTGGTGTGCTCGGTTTTAAATGCGCGCCTGCTCCCTGCCTATAAAATGCAGTAATCCTTTCGCGCATCCGTGATGAACGTGGATCGAAGATGGAACTCTTTATTTCTTGGAATATATTGAACGCTTGAACATACCTATTCAAACGAAGGCAAATCATTTAACATGACTGCACTTCCATCGCCACTTTCAATCTGACAACAAAAGGTTTTCATACCATTCGTCAGTACAAGGTATTTTGCTTTAAGTGTTGCATTATAAACTGAAGCTTGACGCAAAGTAGATTCATTAATAGATTGATCCGGTGCCTTACACTCCACAATCATCCACGGATTTCCTGTTCGATCAAACACAACTATATCCGTGCGCTTTTGAAGTCTGTTGAATTTTAATCCTCCCTCAACCTTTATCAACGACTTTGGATATTGAACATGATTTAAAAGATAATGCAGGAAATGTTGACGAACCCATTCTTCAGGCGTTAACACCAAATGCTTTTTCCGAAGCACATCGTAAATCCAGACTTTGCCATCCGACTCCTTTACATTGTATTCAAACGCAGGAAGGTTGAGTTTTTCCATCGATACAAATAAACCTTTTAGTATCGAACAGACCAATCATTTTTTCATGCATTACTTTATTCTAACTTTGAGACATGAAGACGAAACAGGAAATTGTTGAAAACTGGTTGCCCCGTTATACTGGTCAGGCCTTAGATCAATTTGGTGAATACATCCTCCTCACCAATTTCGAGAACTATGTAAAGATGTTTGCGAGCTGGCATAATGTACCCATCAATGGTATGGACAGACCCATGCGCAGCGCAACGGCCGGAGGCATCACGATCATTAATTTTGGAATGGGAAGTCCGAACGCAGCGACTGTGATGGATTGCTTGAGCGCCATCAAACCCAAAGCTGCTTTGTTTATCGGCAAGTGCGGTGGGCTGAAAAAGAAAAATGACATTGGCGATTTTATATTACCCATTGCTGCCATTCGTGGAGAAGGAACGTCCAACGATTACTTTCCACCAGAAGTACCAGCCCTTCCATCATTCGCTTTGCAAAAAGCAATTTCCACTACCATTCGCGATTACAATCAGGATTACTGGACCGGAACGGTTTACACAACCAACAGACGCGTTTGGGAATGGGACGAAGAATTCAAATCCTATTTACGCAAGATCAGAGCTCAAGCCATTGACATGGAGACTGCAACGATCTTCACTACAGCATTTAATAATAAAATTCCTGCAGGTGCTTTGTTATTAGTATCGGATCAACCGATGGTTCCGGAAGGTGTTAAGACAGAAGTAAGCGATTCTGTTGTTACCACCAACTTTGTTGAGCTGCATTTAAAAATCGGTATTGATTCGTTGAAGCAATTAATCAACAATGGAATGACGGTGAAACATCTTCGCTATTAGATTCTGATATTACTCATGCGTTCTTTGCGTTTGGCCATCCACAATGCGCCAAATCCAATAGCAAAGAACACGATCAGCGCTAACACTGAATTTTTCATTCCGAATATCTCATCGATATAGCCGAATGTAAAAATCCCAATGACGATAGAGATTTTTTCGGTTACGTCATAGAAACTAAAGAACGATGCCGTATCGCGCGTGGGTGGCATGAGTTTGCTATAGGTACTTCTGCTGAGTGCCTGCACGCCTCCCATAACGAGTCCTACACCAACGGCTACTGCATAAAAATACAATTCCACTTCGTGTCCTGATTCTTTTAGCACGGCAACAAAGTAGGCGGTAATACAAATCACCACCCAAAGCAAAACGACTCCCATGAGCGTGTGGATATTTCCAAACCGGTTCGATAATCGTGAGATCGCAGTTGCGCCCGCAATGGCCACAAACTGCATGAGCAAAATGGTGATGATCAGTTTATCTGCAGGAAGTCCCAATGCCTTTTGTCCAAATAGCGTGGCGGCCAGCATTACGGTTTGAACACCCATGTTGTAAAACAAGAAGGCTACTAAAAACCATTTCAAGGTTTTTAGCGACTTAATCTGCACAAAGACTTTCCGAAGCTCGATGAACCCAGCAGTAAGAAAGTTAGTGCCCGGTTTATTAATTGGGGGAAGGCTCTTGGGAAGATTAAAGAAGGTAATTTGAGCAAAACCAATCCACCATAATCCTACAAGTAAAAAAGTGAAGAGAGGTCCGGAAGTTTTATCTCCCTTGCTACTGAAATAAACCACCAACCCAAAACCGATTATTTGCAATAGTGAAGCGCCAAAGTAACCATACGAAAAACCGCGTGCACTGATTCGATCGTGGTCTTCAGGTTTTGCTATTTCAGGGAGATACGAATTGTAAAACACAAGACTTCCAATGTATCCGACTGCCGCTAACATAAAACAACCTAATCCCCAAGCTACGCTGGGTTGATCGCCTTTAAACCAAAAAAGTCCGATACAGGCGAAACCTCCCAGATAACAGAAGAACTGCATAAACTTTTTCTTGTTGCCGTATGAATCGGCAATAGAAGAAAGGATCGGCAGCATTAAGGCTATGAAAAGATAGGCTGTTGCCAGGGCATAATCATATAAAGAGGAGTTCTTAAATGTTCTTCCTAAAAAAGGAACACTATCCTCTCCGTACGCTGCACCGGTAACGGCCACAAAATAGATTGGAAAAAAGGTGGTGGTAATTACCAGGTTGTAAACCGAGTTGGCCCAATCGAACATGTACCACGCCCGTACCGTTTTTGAATCGCGTTGCTTTAGTGTCAGTTCTTCAGTCATAATGCCGAAGATATTGAAAAAAGAAAAGCCCTGACATTGTCAAGGCTTTTTGACGGAAATAATTTTGGACTTCTTTAGAATCTCAAAACTTTGAAAGAAATGGTAACTCGGAATTTTGAAATCCTGACCCCATTCGATCGTAAGGTATTTAGTTAAACGACTGCCTGAATTCCAAAGGCGAAAGATTGATTTTACTCTTAAACAATTTACTGAAGGACTGAGGATGTTCAAAGCCTAACGCGTACGCTATTTCACTTACTGATAAGCTGGTGGTCGATAATTTTTCTTTTGCTTTCTCAATTAACTTGTCGTGGATATGTTGTTGGGTACTTTGTCCGGTTAATACTTTAAGCAATTCACTTAAATAATTGGGAGATACGTGTAATGTATCGGCAATATATTGAACAGTGGGCAATCCTTTCGTGGCCAAAGTATCGCTGTTAAAATATTCTGATAGTGTACTTTCCAGAGCATCCAGAATTTTATGATTGCTGATCTTTCTGGTTATGAATTGGCGATGATAAAAACGTTCCGAATAGGTAAGCAGGAGTTCCAGTTGAGCAATGATCACACTCTGGCTGAAGGTATCAATGTTTGATTGATACTCCCGTTGAATATTTTGCATAATATCTCCAATAATTATTTCCTCTTTCTCGGAAAGAAACAAGGCTTCATTTACTGAATAATCAAAATATTTATACTGCTTGATGGTCTTGGCTAATGTTGTATTCCATAAAAAATCAGGATGAACCTGTAGCATCCATCCCGATTGTCGCAATACGGTATCCTGCTCTACTTCGAGTCTCAATACCTGACCGGGTGACATAAAGAACATCGTGCCTTCATCAAAATCAAATTCCTGCTGACCGTATTTCATTTTAGCATTGAAATTCTTTTTCAATGCTATTGAATAAAAGTCCTTCACTAAACTTACTTCATTGGCTGGTATGTGCTTGATCAATTCCAAATTGATCACACTGATTAACGGATGCTCAGGCTTAGGCAATCCTCTAAACTGATGGAACTCGCTAATGGTTTTAAATCGATGAGGTTGCATGTTTGCTAAGGTACAATGAAAATCAGTTTTGTTTAAAAGCGACTGCGAACTCCTTTGCAAAATCCTGCAGCTTTACTTTTCCCATTACCGCTGGTTTGTTCCGATCATAATCTTCTGATAATAAACCGCTATAAAGACTGGCGTACATCTCTACAAGACCGGCAGCAATTTGTGGATTCATTCCTGCCCCTATCGCACCGCTCAGCGTTTGTTCATCAGTAATCAGTATCCATTTTAAGTCAGGTTTTCCAATAGCAGCACCTAAGATGATAGCCGTTTCGTGGCCCGTAAGTTCTTCACTGGCTACATAGCGCACCTTCCTGCCAACAAAAGGTGTTACCATTTCTTCTACAATGGCAGCGGCAATATCAATAGGCGAAACCCATGGTATTGTAGAATCGGCACCATAGTTTGCTGCGATAATGCCCTGCTCTTTTATCATCGCTACATACCCAAATAAATTGTAGTAGAAAGAGGTAGGCCGCATGTGTGTTATGGATACATCAGATGGCAGTTCGTTTAAAATGTTTGCCACATCGTGAGCACCCAGCAGAATTCCTGAACCTTTTTCTAAATGAGCTCCGATGGTACTCAGATTCACTACACGCTTTACGCCCGACAATCGAATAGCGTGTGCATAGTTATTGCCGAGCCTGCGATAGTACGCCAACAGATCAAGGCTGTGATCAAAATAATTGTTGGGTGGCACCATGCAATACACCACATCGGCACCTGTAAAAGTGGTGGTAAGAAAATCAGCATCTTCCAACGAACCGATGGCAGCAGTCGCACCCAAAGCTTCAATGTCTTTTTGCTTTTCCGACTGGCTGCTGATCACAACAACGGAATGTCCTTTCTGCACTAGCTCTTTTGTTAAAGGCTTGCTGATATTCCCTAACGAACCTGTTACTATAATTTTCATGTTTCTGATTTTTTGTTGTTACAAAGGTCAGCAGCAACAAAGAAACAGATGTAGCCTAATCTACTGTTGTTGTAGTCGAAAGTGGGATTTGTTTTGAGTTGATTACGAAAGGTTTGTGTGAACTGAATCTTTCAATTGTTATCTGGACATCTTTCCAAAAGATATTGAAAAAAGAAAAGCCCTGACAGGGTCAAAGGCTTTTTTTAACTTATCACCCTATCAACCCATATGCGCAATAATACTCTTCAAGGCATAGAGAATAAGGTTAATGTTAATATGAAACCAGCTAGATCTTTAACGTATTGCGATGCAACGTATATCTTGGATAAAGATTTTAATCCGATTTAGTATAAGCAGTTTATTGCTACCAGGTTAGAACCGGGGTACTAGTTGAATGGCGTTTGAATTCTCTGTATCTTCAATATTGAATTAAAAGTTATGCATAAATGACTACAGGTATTATTGCCGCAATCTTCACATTTGTCGCTGCCGTTGTTCCCATTATCACATCTTGGAAAAAATCAAAACGCAAATGGTCTTTGATTGTATTAGGTGGGGTAATATTGGGTTCATCAATTGTAAGTATCGTGAGTAGTTATGAAAGTCAGAAAGATATTCAAGGTGTCATGGATAGTCTTTCCTCAGCACGGAAAGAAACACAGGAGTTAACCAACGAAGTTACAGGTGGTGACAGTTATTGTTCAGCTTATATTCAGCAGGACGGTAAAAGCGATCAAGGTGAGATCTATGTATATAATTTGGGGAACTATCAACTACCGCATGTGCAAATTTTTTGTACTGATTATACAATAAACAACACTCAAGAACGAAACAATAGAATGAAGACATTACGTTATGATAATTTTCCAGCTTCGTCTCACATACCATCTGGATATTTTATTAGTATGGATAAGACTAAAGGTGTTGATCTATACTTTCAATTTAACTATGGGCCAAAAAAAGGGCTTGCATTCGAAACCCTAAGAATGATTTTTGTAAAAGACAAGTGGGCAATTGCAGAAGCAACCGAAAGGAACGGTAGAACAACTTATAATATCAGTAGCGATTTTCCAGAGCAAGACCCTAAAAAGGCATTTTTACTTCCAAGTCAAAAATAATCAATGAAAATTCCAAAAGAATAGTATCGGTTTTCGAGATAAAATTCTAACGAAAAGATTCTTTTTCATTTAAACCACTCAATTACCTTGTCAAGGTTTGAAGCTACAATTGCCACAAGACCCGTAAATAAATTTGAAATAATCAAAATTGGCCAAAACCATTTTTGCTGTTTGTATGATTGCAACTTTAGACTTCTATCAAGTTCTTCGTCTTCTTCGCGTTTTATTGACTCTCTTATATCTTTACTATCCCTCATTTTCAAATAATTAATCCATCCTCCAAATTCTAAAACAGTCTCACCCCTATCAGTAATGCAATAATACCCAGGTCTAAAACCATAGTCATCTTCATCTTCAACTAATTCATACTCTTCCATTTTACTTATGATTCGCAAAGCTTTTTCATTCTTAATATTTGGGAATTCCTTGTCTAATACTGCCAACAAGGAAATGTTTTCTTCATTCGTAAACTTCTTGAGCAGTCTATCTATAACTTCATTCAATTCATCTTTTTTCATTCTGATTATTATTAGTTGTTCAACATATCACCCAACACTTTTACTATTTCACCCAACAAGCAAATAAAATCTCTTATCTGCGTTAATGCTGGCACAAATAAAAGTACCCAATATCTCACCCTTTTACGAGATTTCTTGCTCTTAAACTTCATGAATCGAAGTTCCTGAACAGGCAAGAATTTATTTAATACGGGGTTTTTTCTCTTCATGTTCTGAAGTTCATAAAGCGAAAAAACATCTCTTAGGACGTACCTATTAGGACACCGTTTTCGAATTTGTAGTGGGGTCGTTGGTATCGAAAAAAAAGACCTGCACTAAATAATGCAGGTCTTTTTGATTTTAAAACAGCTTAATAAACTGTTTTTTTGATGTGTCGCGGAGAGGGCGGGATTCGAACCCGCGATACCCTTTCGAGTATACACACTTTCCAGGCGTGCTCGTTCGACCACTCTGACACCTCTCCTTTACCATTCTTGTCAAAATGGGGGCACAAAGAAATCGATAAATACTTGGGTTCGCAAGTCTTCGAGTTAAATGTTATTAGAGTTAATAGTTAATGGTTAATGGTCTTAACGTTCAAAGTTTGGATGTATGCCTCCAGATTGCTCAAGAAAGGTTTGGGCTATCGTCCACACACAAACCCCCACCCACGATTAACAATTAACTATTAACTATGAACGCCAGAACACTAATTCGACAACTCCCCCGCCAACGACAATCCCATCATTTCCTTAGTACGTTCTAACCCAACTTCCCCCAGCAGAAGCATCAGCTTGGTCACGGCTGCTTCGGTGGTCATGTCAGCGCCACTAATAACTCCGATTTGCTTTAATCTTTTGCTGGTCTCGTAGCGCCCTTGCAAAACACGACCTCCGGGGCATTGAGAAATATTCACAATGATAATTCCGTTTTGAATGGCGATGTGTAGTTCTTCGATGAGCCACTCTAATGTAGGTGCATTTCCAGATCCATACGTTTCCAGCACCACAGCCTTTAAGTGAGGTGAGCTCAATATGGCGTTAACGGTGGTTCGGTTAATCCCCGGAAAAAGTTTCAGTATAGAGATATTGTTATCAAACTTTGAACGCAACCCAATTTTGTCTGATTTGCTTACCTCGCGAATCACCGAAAAATTATAGTCGATCTTAACACCTGCTTTTGCAAGGGGCGGATAATTTCCGGAATCAAATGCATCGAACTGCATGCTCTCTACTTTCTTTGATCGGTTGCCGCGAAGCAATTCATAATCAAAATAAATGCAGACTTCGGGAACAAGTGCTCTCCCATCTTTTCGGGCAGCAGCGATATCGAGCGAGGTAATTAAATTTTCACGCGCATCTGAACGCGGTTCACTTATTGGTAATTGTGCTCCTGTAAAAATAACGGGCTTTGTAAGTCCTTCCAGCATAAAACTTAATGCAGAAGCGGTGAACGCCATCGTATCCGTACCGTGTAGAACAACAAAACCATCATTGGCATCATAATGCTCATAAATGATTTGGCCAATCAATTGCCAATGCTCCAATTTAATATTGGATGAGTCGATGGGATTTTCAAATGAAACAACGGTCATCTCCAACGCCAGATTTTTCAACGTTGGAAGTTGATCCAGAATCGAAGCAAAATCGAAAGGTATCAAGACACCTTCACGATCGTAGGTCATCCCGAATGTTCCTCCTGTATAGATTATGAGAATATTCGATCTGGATTTTCCCGGCAAGGCCGTATTGATGCGAATGGTTTTCTGGTTCATCATTAGATCGTTATCGGTTATAATTCTTTGTGAGACTTCGTGACCTTGTGTCTTCGTGGCCTGATTTCTTGCCACAAAGTCTCAAAGGCACAAAGAAGCCACCAAGTTGTGTGACATCAGTTTATAATAAGCCTGCTTTAAAAAGTTTCAAAGCATTTTGTGTTGTATTCTTTTGAACGTCCTCGATAGAACAGTTCTTAATTTCTGCAATGCGTTTGGCCACTAACGGAATGTAAGATGGTTCATTGCGCTTACCCCGATGTGGAACAGGGGCGAGGTAAGGACTATCCGTTTCCAAAACAAGATGTGCAAGATCTATTTCAGGCAATACCTTATCGAGTCCGCCATTTTTAAAGGTTGCCACACCGCCAATACCTAAATAAAATCCAAGCTTCGTAATGCGCTCTGCCTGTTCTGCGTTTCCGGAAAAGCAATGGAAGATACCGGTTAATTTTCCGTCTTGTTGATTTTCGACCAGCGCAATAGTTTCATCAATACTCTCGCGACAATGAATAATAATCGGCAAGTCATATTGCTTTGCCCATTTCACCTGAATGAGAAACGCTTCCTGCTGCTGATCCCAAAAGGTTTTATCCCAATACAAATCGGTTCCGATCTCTCCCACTGCCGAGAATTTTCTTTTTGAAAGCCAGTCCTCCACAATGTACAGTTCACGCTCGAAATCTTTTTGCACTGAACAAGGATGCAAACCCATCATAGCCGTGCACTGATTGGGAAATCGACTTTCCAGTTCCATCATCCCATCGATGGATGCATGATCAACGTTGGGCATAAATATTCTGGAAACCTGCTGTTCTTCGCAGCGGTGCAACATATCAAGCCTGTCGTTTATAAAATCTTCGTGGTAAATGTGGGCGTGTGTATCGATGTAAAAATCCATGGGCGTCTGTTCCAAGATCAAATATCATCAAGTATGGTAGAAAAAGAAAACGACTTGATGGAACTTCAAAGAGCAAACACCCAAAAGTTTCACGTCATAGCGAGGAAGCGTCCCGCCCTAAAGCGGGACATGCTAACGTGGCAATCCCCCAGATATGAAATGCGGAAGAATGAGTACATGTTTTGAGAGTCCATCTCAGTTCAACGTTATTGCTGCTTTACTTTTGTACGTTATAGGATGGGGATTACCACGTCAGCGTGTCCAGCGAGACGCAGGACGCTTCCTCGTAATGACGGTTAATTATTGTTTACATTAGATTAGTCATTCTTATACCATCCATTTAAAAGATAAAACCATGGCAACTTCCAGACGAAAGTTTATAAAGAACTCTACATCAATAGTAGCGGGCACTGTTCTTTCTCCTTTGCTCTTCAATATCTCGAAAGCAGGCATTTCGGCAAACGATACATTCAACGTTGCACTCATTGGCTGCAAAGGAATGGGTATGTATAATCTCAAAGATCATTTGAAGTTACCCGAGATCAATTGTGCTGCCTTGTGCGACATCGATGATAGTATTTTAAATGAACGCGCTGCGGAAGTTGAGAAGATCAGAGGAAAGAAACCAGCACTCTACAAAGACTATCGCAAAGTATTGGACGACAAAAGTATTGATGCTGTTATTATCGGGACACCCGATCATTGGCACTGTCTGCCGATGGTCCAAGCCTGTGAAGTTGGAAAAGATGTATATGTAGAAAAACCGTTAGCCAATTCCATTGCCGAATGTGAGGTGATGTTAAAAGCCGCACGAAAATACAATCGTATTGTTCAGGTAGGACAACAACAACGCAGTGGGCAACATTGGCAGGATGTAGTAGCGTTGGTGAAGTCAGGGAAACTGGGAGCAATTCGGAAAGTAAAGACGTGGGCATACTTTGAATATGGATCAGCTCGACCAAAAGTTGCTGATTCGCCTGTACCAGCTGGTGTAGATTATGACATGTGGCTAGGTCCTGCACCAAAAAGAGCCTTCAATCAAAATCGTTTTCACGGAAGCTGGCGTTTCTTCTGGGAGCAAGGTGGCGGATTGATGACCGACTGGGGAGTACATCTATTAGACATTGCTTTGTTAGCGATGGATGTACACGCACCAAAATCAGTTTCATCCACAGGTGGAATTTATGCTTACCCTAATAACGCCATTGAGACAGCCGACACACAATCAACCGTTTATGATTTTGGAAACTTTATGTTGGAGTGGGACCATGTTGGCGGAATCACAAAAGGATTGTATGGAAGAAATTATGGTGTAGCGTTTATTGGCAACAACGGAACATTAGTAGTAAACCGCGAAGGATGGGAAGTAATACCGGAAGAGAAAGATGGTAAGCCATTAATGGAAGGTATTACGTTACAAGCAGCTGATACGCATGATCATGAAAAGCATGTAAAGAATTTTGTGGATTGTATGAAGACCAGAAGTCGCGCAATCTGTGATGTGGAGTTCGGAAGAAACTCAGCTGTACTGGCGCACATGGGAAATATCTCTTATCGCACTGGAAATAAATTAACGTGGGATGATTCAAAGAAATTATTTTTGAATGATGCTAAAGCAAATGCTTATCTCAAACCAGAATATAGAGCACCCTGGAAGTTTCCGGTGGTTTAGCATCTAATAGAATTTCGGTTTGCATCGCGCCTACCTCGCGCAAGCGTCCGCTTGTGCGCTTACTATTTTTCAGCGTCCGCTGATGCAACATTTTTATTTTAATTTGTTGGATCCATATTTAAAATTAGATTTTTTAAATCAAGCGGACGCTTGATAAGGTTGGCACACAAGCGGACGCTTGCGCGAGATAAGAGTTTGTTAGCTACTCAAAATTTTATCCAACGCTTTTTTCAATAGATCATCTTCATTTTGGTGAGATGTGAATCCTGCGTAGTTTTTTGATTCGTTGATTGCTGTCAATAGATTCAATTTATCCTGATATATTGAAAAAGCAATCTTCTTCTTCATTAATGTATCGGCTAAATATTCTTGCTCGGTTTGACCTGGCGTGGGAATGAAAATGGCTTTTTTTCCCAATGCTGCTAAATCCATCACTGTACTAAATCCACTTCTTGCAATAATTATTTCGGACCGCTCAATCATTTCCTGAAGTTCTTCGGTTGTTAAGAAATTAACAACGTGTTGCTCTTCCACCAGAGAAGAAGAAAATACTCCGCGAACAACAAAATATCGCAGGCCGGATGAAGGAAGCTGATTCATCACGATCTCTTCAAAAATACTTCGCTGTGGTTCAGGTCCGGAAAAAATACAAAGCACATCAAATTTCTTCTCTCGTGGATTTGATGATTTAAATCGCGACAAAGGGCCAATATACAAAACCCTTGTGTTGATGCTATGTTTTCCAAACGAAGTCAATTCTCCGGATAAACTATGATCACTCGGATAATCGGGAACACAACAATAGGTAAAGCGATTGATCATCTTTGTATTGAAATATCGAACAATACCGGAAAGCCAACCAAATCGCTTTGGCATTAAAATATTGGTTTGATGCGAGATGAAAACACAAGGAATTTTTTCAGACCAGCATCCATAACGGTTATCGGAGATCACAAGATCGATTTCATTCTCACGAATGATGCGTTCAATGCATTCATGCTCTTCGCTGATTACTCTCCTGAATTTTGAAAGTTGTGAAGCCATCTTCCAAACCATTGAACCTGTTGATGGATAAATAGGATTATAGCCCGGAAGTTCGAAGAAAGTCAATGAAGGAAATTCTTTTTGGAGTAAGGTCAGTGAATCTCCACTTCCTCCAATCGAAACAGAGCAGCCTCGTAAAATCAATTCTCGAATAACCGGAATGCAGCGCGTGGCATGACCAAGTCCCCAATCGAGCGGAGTGATCAATACCTTTTTCATTACAGTGAATGAAAGGTAAAACCCTGTTCTAAAAAGTGATCAATAAAAGCAGGCAAAGCGTGTGTGAGATTTTTCTCTGCTTTAAAACTATCGTGAAAAACAATGATGGAACCCGGTCGAGTGGCACGAATGGTATTTTTAAGACAACGCTCTTGAGGTAAATTTTTATTATAATCTACCGAGAGTACATCCCACATAATGATTTTATAATTTGACAGGGATTGAATTTGCTTCTTCGTGATGCGACCGTAAGGGGGACGAAAAAGTTGAGTTTGAGGTTTGAGGTTTGATGTTTGAGACCTGCTTTCCTTTATGATACGATCACACTTTTTAATATTCTCTAAATAAAGTGGTGGAGTTGTCTTCCATCCATTTAAATGATTGAACGTATGATTACCTATGGCATGACCCTGACTTACAATTTTCTGAAATACTTCAGGATGCTTTCGAATGTTATCACCTATACAAAAGAACGTAGCTTTTATATTCCGAGAGGCTAGTGTCTCTAACACAAATTCTGTTGGGCCCGGAACAGGACCATCATCGAAAGTAAGGTAAAGTTCTTTACGATCGTTTTGAATTCGCCAGGTAAGATCGGGATATAGTACGGGTAAAAAGAAAGGAGTGCGATGAGGGATGGAGATCATGTATCAAAGATCAGAGTTTGAGGTTTGAAGTTTGAGGTTTCGAGTTCTTAATTAAATTAAAGCGTTCAAGCCGACAACGATCAACCAACAACACTCAACAATTCTAAATTCTAACTCCTAAATTCTAAATTCTTTTTAAACCACCCTACACGATAAAATAGTAATGTCATCGAAGTATCCTTTTTTCCCTTTGAAATTATCAAGCGCTACTATCAAATCCTGGTGAATTATGCTCAGGTCTTTATTGAACGTTTCCGGTTGATTGAAATATTCAAGAACACGTTCAATTCCAAATTCGTCATCTGCTTCGTTCACGGTTTCGGTTAAACCATCCGTATAACAGAAGAGAAGAAAATCATCAAGTCCGGTAACAAATCCTTCATTCAAAAAAGGAAGAGGATGCATCGCCCCCAAAACAGTTGAACCTTCTTCTAATAATCGGATACCATTTTTTTTATCAATTAATATGGGAGGATTATGACCGGAGTTTACATACACCATCGTCTTCAATCGAATATCATAAATCGCAGCAAAGAAAGTAATGAACTTCTCCCCTTTCGTATTCTCCAATACCTGAAAGTTTAACGCTTCAATAATCTCAGTGAGATTGGGTGTCTGACGCAACAAGGTTCTCAACGAAGCCTGAAAGTTAGACATCATTAACGCTGCCGGAATTCCTTTTCCACTTACATCGGCCACGCAAATCAAAAATTGATTTTTGTTGATGGGTATATAATCATAGTAATCACCTCCAACAAGATCGTGAGGCAAATAACTCGCTTCAATTTTTAAAATATCTGTATTCGGCAATGTATCCGGAAAAAGAAACTGCTGAACATCGCTGGCAATTTCAAGCTCTTTCCGAAACGACTCTTGCTCCAATTGCTTGCGCGCCATTTTTTTATTCTCGATGGCAACGATAATGATGTTGCTCAATGCTTGAATAAACTTTATACCGTCTTCATTTGCATAACTGTTGTCGTACTTATCTAAGCCGCCAACAAAAACCAACGCAAGTGTATCATCCTTGTGTGTAACCGGAATGATGATATCGAACTCTGTAAATTCACAAGCGTCAAAATCACGCAAGTGTTTAATATCCTGAATGGTTTTAAACTCGGGAAGTAGTTTTACTTTGCCATAATGATGTGTAGTGCCGAAATGCGCTTTGCAATTCCAGTCGGCATCCAGTACAAAAAGCGCAAGCTTCTTAATGTTAAGATTCGAACGTAACGTGAAATTATAAATCTTATAGAGCGATTCCTCAGACAGATTGCTGTTGATTGCCTGTGTAATCTCGAGCAGTGCATTCAGCTCAAGTTCTTTAATTTCAAATTTGGCTTTAAGGGATTGGTCAACCATAGTATCGGTAAAGTTAATCTGAAAAGTCTGTTGTGCATAGTGCCGGTGAAAGAGACTTTACACTTAATCCTTATCCTTGACAGTGAGCGATTTGAGCGTTCTACCCTTCCATGAAAAGGAGAGGAAATTCGACAGCAAACCAATTGTCACCACATAAAACGGATAAAGTCCCTGAAGTAGTATAAAAGCCTTCCATGACCAGTGAAGCAAAAGGAAGCTACTTACCTGTTGAAGGAAAATATATTCGACCAGTATTTTGGCCATGAACAGAACGCTACCCATTTGGGAATCGATCTGATTCGAAAGCATAAGGATTGGTAACGCAATAGTGGACGCCTGAAATAATAAGATAAAAAATGCCAGCATCATGGAAGCCATCGATTGATTGTGTTTCCACTTACCAGCCCATCGAATACGTTGATGCATAAATGCTTTCAAGTCTAGACTTGGAGCTGTGCTCACAACCGTTTCTGAACTTCCTGCAAAGACAATTCCTTTCGGATATTTTGCTTTGATCTTGCGCATTAAAAACTCATCATCACCAGAAGGTACATCCATGTTTCCGGAATATCCATCTACTTCTTCAAAGACATCTTTGCGAAACGCAAGGTTTGCACCATTGCACATGGTTGGAAAACCCAAAGCTGATGTGGCAGCTCCTGATCCAATCAAGCTGGCAAACTCCAGGGCCTGAACATCATCAAAAAAAGAATGACACGATATCTTTACTCCTCCAAAAACCATCCTCGTCTCATTATCAGAGAAATAAGGCAAGATTGAGTTTACCCAGTTTTTGTTCACACGACAATCTGCATCTGTTGTGATTATGATGGAGCCTTTGGCAGATCTTATAGCAGTTGTAAGTGCTTGCTTCTTGCCGATACCATTACTCTTTAATACTATAAAGCGAGAGTCGTGTGTCACTTCCTTTTCCACCCTCTCTATGGTTGCATCTTGGGAATGATCGTCCACTACAATTAATTCAAAGTGCTGGTAGGATTGAGCTGAGATATCGCTTAACAATAAAGTGATAGTATTTTCCTCATTGCGAGCCGGGATGATGATGGAAACCAAGGGCTGATTCTGCAAATCGATCATTTCCTTCTTTCGAGAGGCCAATCGCCAACCGACAATAAGCACCACAACCAGCGATACATAGACAGCAAAAATCAAACTAACTACTAGACTTATCACGCTGTAATTTCAGAAATTTATAAACGCTACCTATCTTGAGGCCGTGGGAAAAATTCTAAAAGAAAAAATCATCCTTGGCCTCGATCCAGGAACGAATGTAATGGGTTATGGCCTGATCCTCATCAAAAAACCGAAGATTGAGTTATTACAGTTTGGGGTAATCCACCTCAGCAAATACGAAGGGCATGAATTGAAGCTCAAAAAGATATTCGAGCGGATCATCAGCCTCATTGATGAGTTCCATCCGGATGAAGTGGCCTTAGAAGCTCCCTTCTTCGGAAAGAACGTTCAATCGATGCTGAAACTAGGACGAGCGCAAGGGGTGGCGATGGCCGCAGCGCTTTCGCGCGAAATACCCATTGTGGAGTACGCTCCTAAAAAAATCAAGCAAGCTGTTACCGGAAATGGAAATGCATCAAAAGAGCAAGTGGCCAAAATGTTAATGATGTTGTTCAGTATTAAAGAACTACCCAAACTTCTTGATGCAACCGATGCTCTGGCTGTGGCACTCTGTCATCACTTTCAAAAAGGAGAAACGAAATCGAAGGCAAAATCGTGGGAGGCTTTTGCGAAGGAAAACTCATCAAGAATTAAATAGCAATAAAGGAATAGGTAAGGATATGTAGTACTTTTGAGTTTCAGTTTTCGCTGAAATGAAAATATTCAGTAAGTTCTCACTCTTAATTTTAAATTGTCAAAGATGAAACGTGCACTAATTATTTGCTTTACAAACTTAAAGAATGATGCGCGCGTAATGAGGCAAATCGATTTTTTAAAAGATCAATATCAATTAACTGTTGCAGCATTTGATGCATATCCAACTGATCAATATGAATTCTTCAGAATTGAAAAAACTAAATTAACGTTGCTAAGGAAATCAGTTTCTTCGGTCTTCTTACTATTTGGATTCACGAGCATCGCGTATAAGCTGCTCCATAACTACGAAAAATATGTTCATCAGCTTAGGGTAAAAAATTTTCAATTGATTATCGCGAACGATATTGAAACGCTACCCATCACATATCAAATAGCGAGTACCCAAACCAAAGTTTTTTTTGATGCACATGAGTATGCACCTCGTCAATTTGAAGATCGGATTTATTGGCGTATTTTTTTTAAACGATTTAACGTTGACCTATGTCGAAAATTCATACCAAAAGTAGACGGTATGTCTACAATTAACGGAGGTCTTGCCCGAGAATATGAAACTCATTTTGGTTTAAAACCGATTATTATAACTAACGCTTCAAAATATTATAATTTAACTCCAAAGACATTAACCGATTATCCGATAAAACTTGTTCATCATGGGATCTTTACCATTTCAAGGAGTCCGGATATTATGATTGAGCTTTTATTATTACTTGACGACCGCTTTACATTGGATCTAATTTATTTACTTCCTGAAAATGCATCTCAAAAAACAAAACAATATTTTGAAGAGTTTAAACAAAAAGCATCGCAAACCGGAAAAATTAAAATACTACCAGCATTAAAAAGTGATCAAATTACCTCCACACTTAATGCTCATTATGATATGGGTATTATCTTGGTTCCACCTGTAAATTTCAACTATGAAAACGGCTTACCGAATAAGTTGTTTGATTGTATTCAGGCAAGACTGGCAATGGCGGTAGGGCCCCTAAGAGAAATTGCACAGATAACGAATCAGTTCAATATTGGTGTTGTGTCTCACGATTTTACAGCGCAAGGAATGGCTCTAGCATTAAGTAAATTAACGCTGGAAGACATCAATCGATTCAAAGAAAATTCTAAAGAAGCCGCAAGTAGATTAAGTGCGGATTATAACAAGTCATTACTTTTAGAAACACTAAATCAAATTATCTAGGCCTTGCTTTTCAATTGCTGTATATCTTTAGCAGGATTGCCAACAACAGTTTGATTAGCACTGACATTTTTTAGCACTACTGCACCCATTCCAACTACAGCTCCATCTCCAACCTCAATCTTATTCAGAACAGAGGCAGATGGTGAAACCCAAACATCTTTACCTATGCTACAACTTCCTGCGATCATCGCATTTGCAATAATGAGTGAGTTCTCGCCAATTTCAGCACCATGCGCGATGTGAACCAGGTTATCAACTTTACAGTTTCTTCTAAGAATCGTACTTCCTAAAACCGCTCTGTCAATGGTTGTGTTGTTTCCTATTTCGACATCATCTTCAATCACTACATTTCCAATATGAGGTATCAATTCAAAAATGCCGGACTCATCCTTTTCATATCCGAAACCAATGCCTCCAATAGTGTTGTTGGCGCCAATTTTCACTCGCCTTCCGATAATTGTTCCCTTCTTAACTACTGTATTTGAATCAATCGTTGTGTCATCTCCTATTTCACAATTCTTTTCCAGCACAACACCGGCATGAATGGCAACATTTTTTCCTATTACAACAGTAGAATCAATTACACTTCTCGGAGAAATGATTGCAACTTCTTGCTCTACAAAAAAGGTTTTTATAAGATTCAAAAAATAGAATCGTGGATTGTTCACCAAAAGATAAGTACATCCTTCCTTTAGATTACATTTTCGAGCGTTCTCGCTGCATATCACAACTCCCTTTTCAATTTTTTCAATAAGGTTTATATTTTTATCTGAAACCCATAGAATATCATTATCTCTGAAAATCAAATTTGATGCGCCTACAACATTCTCAATTGCTCTATCCGTATTACCGATTGTTTCCACCACTGGTAATTTATTCAATATGACCGCTAATCTTATTTCCATGGATTAGAATATTAAACGTATTACTTCAAAAGCTTCTGCATAATCGCTTCCTATTTGAACGCCTCTGGTTTTAGCAAGTGATCTAACAAACTCTTCTGAAATATAATCCCGATGTTGCTGTGACTTATATTCTTTAAGAGCCTGACACTTTTTTTCAATATGGCTCGCATCCAACTTTACAAAACAACTGGTACTAAACGTAAGGTTGTTCCAGATTAATTCATACCCTAAAATAGTCTTTTGTTTAAAAGCGCGCAGACCTTCTTGCGCCACCGTGCTATGATCCTGATGAATATCATTTAAGGAAGGTAACAAAACCAGATCGGGGTCAATTTGCTTGCGCAGATCAATAAGCTTTTCCAATATTTCCTGACGTACATAGTTTAGCTTCCTCACTTCGTAATTATAGATAAGTAAGTTACTGCTATCAATACCTAACTTAAATGTAGCATTCTTAACCTCAGTTTTAAGAATGTCCTTGGGGAACCCATCCGGTACAGACTTCTCTGCGGTGGAAAAAGCTGCATAGTAGACGGTGGCCTGGGACTCAATTAATTTTGCAATTGTTCCACCGGCACCCAATTCACCATCGTCAGTATGAGGCGCCAGAACCAGCACATTCCTAAATTTTGTTATATCCATAATTGTCAGAAATTTAAGAAATAACTACTCCAAAATAGTACAAGTTTGAATTTTATGATTTCAACTAAAGGTGGATAAAAAACAATCTTGAAATAAAGTCAGTAATCTTTGAAATGTCCTATAGCAAAACAGTATGAATCCATTGATATCTCAGAAACGAGACTCCATAGAAAATCGGAAAAGCAATATTTATTTGATGATGTGTAGAGTACCTTTCGTTTTTTCAATGCAATTACCCTCTAATACAATATAATATACACCAGAGGAAAGGTCTCCACCACCCCAATTATTT
>JBDTTT010000013.1:0-60959 GCA_039930485.1 Chryseolinea sp. | reverse complement strand
CTTTGATAAAGGTGTTGTATCCCAGCTCGTAGTTATTTGTAAATTCAGGGTCGAGGTTGGGATTACCTTGGGAAATATTAAGCGGGTTCGATGCTTGAACATTTGGATTTAAAAACTGAATGGATGGACGCTGAATTCTTCTGTTGTACGCAAGCTTTAACGTGTTTCCGTTTTTTAGTTTTTTCGAAACGTTTACACTTGGAACCAACACGCCATACGATGGAATCTTTGCAGCCGTTTCACCAGTATTTTGAAAATTGGCATCGATAATAGTGTATTCATATCGTGCACCTGCTTTAAAGCTATAGGACTTCTGTGTGTTGTAGGTATATGAGAAATAACCAGCTGTTATGTTTTGATCGTAGTTAAAAATGTTTGTTGCCCTTGATCCGGTAAGTGGAATAAAAGGCTGATTTTCTCCATCGGCAACGAAGTATTTGTAATCGCTTGAAACTTTGCGCATAATTTCTTTACCCCCAAATTCAATCAACATCGTATTCTTAATTGGTGTTTGGTAATCCGCCTGTAAAGTAATTTCCTGATTGAAACTCTTGTTTAAATTTTTTAACAAACTGTCAATCGATTGATTGGTGTAAATCGTATTTAGAAAATTATTGTCGCGATTGTTGCGGCTATATAATGTAGAGATACTGAATTCTTGTTGCGGCTTCTCGAACGTGTGAGTATAGTCTAAACTTACATCGACAGTTCCTGAGTTGTCAATTGTTTTTGAATTACGGAGACCATCATTGGTATTTGGGTTGTTATCCGTTGTGATTACATTATCCTGATAGTTACTGCCGTTGCGGATTCCGTAACGAACAGACGCGGCTATGAAGTTATTTTTATTGATATCGTAATCCCAACCAAGGTTATATCGACCAAAAATATTATTACTTCTTGTTTCTGCTTTTTGAATAGTTTCTGTGCTTCCAATGGTTTGCCTATTGTAGTACTCGCCATGCACATTATACATTGCTCTTCCAAATCCACCCAATGAGAAACCCATCTTGCCTTTGCGGTAGCTACCATTCAGTCCTAGGTTTGATCCGCGAAGACCTGCACCCATGTCAACGTTTAAAGTTGCACCTTCTAATGTATTTTTCTTTGTAATGATGTTGATGATACCTGCAGAACCTTCAGCATCATATTTTGCAGAAGGAGAAGTAATTACTTCAACCGATTTAATCTGATCGGCAGGAATTTGTTTTAAAGCATCAGCTATGCTGCTGGCTGCAATGGTAGAAGGTTTATTATTGATTAAAACTTTTACGTTTTGATTCCCTCTCATGGATACGTTTCCATCCAGATCGACTGAAAGCATTGGTACTCTCTTTAAAACATCAGTTGCATCACCACCTTTGGTAGTTTGATCGTTCTCTGCATTGTAAACGGTGCGGTCAACTTTCTCTTCAATCATTTGTTTCTGCCCCTCAACTACAACCTCATTTAACAATTTAGCACTGGTTGCTAATTTTATCAGGCCAAGACTTAGCTCTTCTTTCTTATCTGGAATAGTAATGTGTTCAATATTCTGAGTCTCATAACCAATAAAGGAAATGGAAATAGTGTAGGTTCCGGCTGCAACTTTAGGCATGGAGAATTTACCCTGATCATCACACACTGCTCCATCAATAGGTTTGTTTGTAGTTGGATCTATTAAGGCAACGTTGGCAAACTCAACCGGCTGGTTGGTTTCAGCATCGATAACGGCTCCAATAACTTTTACATTACCTTTTTTAACAGGAGTAGTTTGTGGACTTCCAACAGGCTGGGTTTGTGCCAGCGAGCCAAAAGCTGTGGAAATGAGTAAGGTAAGTAGAACTAAATTTTTCATAATCTCGATTTCAGGCATTGCATAGGCGCAACAACCTTCTTTAACTGCAAAGGAATATTTTTGTTAATCGTTTTTCTGTCCTATTAGACCATCGAGCCTTTTAATTCGACAATCCAGACAAATATTCGACTCTGGCAAAGGTATGGACATTCGTGCCTGACGGTCGATGAAATAATGTGAACGGTAGAATAGTGTTAAGAAAGCAAGTGCGTTTCTGTTGTTAGAATTATATTGGTGGATTATATCAACTGTATGCTCACTGTTCAACCCACTGTTAACCGTAACCGAATGTTGCTGATGCACCTTTCCTTTTGGTGCGTTTACCTTTCATTCTTTTTTTATCAGATCAGTTCGTGGCAGAAAGGACCTGAGATAGATTGGAATAGGATATTCATTGTGGTGGCAAACCAATTGGTGTTTGTGTTGATCATTTCATACCTCAATTATTTCTTTTTACTTCCTCGTTTTTTAAAGCGAAGAAATGCCTGGTTGTATTTTCTTGAGTTTGCCATTCCTTTTACTATTGTGATGTTTGTTCGAATACAAGCTGAGCGGTATTTGATTGATGGCTATTCTGGTGAGCATGGTTACTTGTACAATCCCCGATTCATCGTTCAGGTCGTGATGACCAACTTTTTTATTGTTGTTTTCGTGAGCTTATTGAAGTTTGTTGTTGAGTGGCTGGAGTTGGAAGCGAGAAAGAAGGAAGTGGAAAATGAAAAACTAACAGCCGAGCTTAATTTTTTAAAAGCGCAGATCAATCCGCATTTTCTTTTCAACACACTGAATAACTTATACTATCTGGCGTACACCAAATCTGAAAACACGACAGAGGTAATTGCCAAGCTTTCGCAGATGATGCGGTATATGATTTACGACTCGAATCATGCAAAGGTATTGCTGACAAAAGAAATAGAATATATTGAAAGCTATATCAGTTTAGAGCGGTTGAGATTAAACAATCAAATACCAATTGAATTTGCAGTGGAAGGAAATGTAAGCACTGTATTGATCACACCTTTTATACTCATTACGTTTTTGGAGAATGCATTCAAGCATGGCGTAACGAATAACAATCCGAGTGCATGGGTTAAGATTTCGTTAAGAATAAACGGAAAGGAATGTTTGTATACAGTAAGTAACAGTAAAATAGTTTCAGCCCAGGCTGACAATGGAGGAAAATCGGGTATCGGATTGCAAAATGTTCATCGTAGATTAGCACTAAGTTATCCGGATCAGTACGAATTGAATGTTGATGATCAACCGGATACATATACCGTTCAGTTAAAACTAATTGTAGCGTGAACCTGACTTGCCTTATTGTTGAAGACGAACCATTAGCACGCAACCTGATGACAGAGTACGTCAGGAAAATTCCGTATTTGAATTTGATTGATGCATGCTCCAGTCCGCTTGCTGCCATTGAGATTTTGCGGAAGCAACAAATCGACTTATTATTTCTGGATATTCAGATGCCTGAGATCACAGGCATCTCGTTGTTGAAAGCTTTACAGAAAAAGCCAATGGTCATATTAACCACAGCTTATTCTGAATATGCGTTGGAAGGATATGAGTTAGATGTAATTGATTATCTGTTAAAGCCAATAACATTTGAGCGATTTCTTCGGGCTGTAGAAAAGGCAAGTCAGCGTACTTCAGTTGCTCCGACTTCTGTGTCTGAAAATAAATCGGCAGATGTTGCTCAACCCTTCATCTTTGTGAAAGACGGAACCAAGTTGGTGAAGATTAAATGGGATGATATTTTATATGTAGAGGGTTTGAAAGATTATGTAACCATTCATACCAAACAACAAAAAATCGTAAGCTTGCAACGAATCAAATCACTGGAGGAACAATTGCCTTCTGATAAATTCATTCGGGTCCATCATTCGTACATAATCGCCATCAGTGCTATTGATGTAATTCACAAGGGTGAAGTGCAGATTGGCTCGGCACAGATACCCATTAGTGATACTTATCGTAAATCATTTAAGGAGTTTATTGATCGCAATCAGATGTAATGATCCGCAGCTTATTTCATTTTAATAAATTTGCTTCTCCATATTTTATCTTTCCCTTGCAATTCAACAACATACATTCCTGCCGGAAGATATTCGACAGAAAGAGTAGCGAAGGATTCGTTGATAGAAAGAGTAGTATTGTTGATTATCATTCCGTTGAGTGAATGAATGGACAATGTCTTTTCCTGATGTTGCATATTTTCAGGCAATTCAATCGTTAGGTATTTATCTGCAGGGTTTGGAAAAATATTCAGTGACCCTTGCCTATCATCTTCTATTCCACTTATAATATCTACGGTTAAAAAGCGAAACCAGTTCATGTTAAACTCGGGCTGAAGTATTTTGACGCGAAGAATTCCGCGGCCTGCAGTCAATTTCATTTTAGTTGTTACCGTCTGCCAGGATTGCCATCCACCGGTTACAGGTACATCAATGATCACACTGTTTAATACTTCTCCTGTGTTTGTGCGTTGCTGCATTTCAATTTTTCCAGCAACGCTGTTGCAGGCAATGCGAGCTTGGAGTGGATAGTCGCCATCTTCTGGTACGCGTATGCGATACTCCAAATAATCGCCAACACTTGTATACCCTACATCTATTCCTCCACCTGTGTCAGTAGTTGTTTCGAGTTGAAGACCTTGGTTTACTACAAAGTTTTCAGCTTCAATTTTTGCAGGTATCTCGAAGTAAAAGGGAAGATTGTTTTTTACTGCAAGGTCAGCGAAGTCTTCCAGTAATGTTCCATCAGTTGACAACACAACATCAGCTGAATAACTTATGGTTATGATATCATTGTCAAAAATCTCTGGATCGATGGTAAGGATAAGACGACTTTCATTAGCCGGATCAGGTAGAATTGAACTTATTGTTGCTTCATTGCCATTTACCTTTACTGAAAAGCCTGTTGAAGTTGTGACGGTTGATCCATCTACTTTCTTGTTTGCTGTCAGGTAAAGGGTCTTGCCTGAGTTGCTGGTTTCAGATGAAAGCGCTGTAAACAGAACTTCATTTAATTTTTTTTTTAATGAGAAGCTTATGTATCCCAGATTTGCACCGCCTTTTTCAAAGATCAGTTTTAGTTTTTGTTTGCCTTTATAGAGCACAACATCACTGATGGTTTTGTTTGCCCACTTTTGGGTTCCCCCTGTAGAACTTAAAGCGGTGCTCTGACTGATGGTTGCACCATTCAGATTTAAAATGATTTTGCTTGCACTACTCGATGTGGCATAGCGAATGGTAATATCATATACAGCGCTTGAGTCAACATCCAAAGTGTACAACAACCATTCTCCATCTTTTGTCCATCCAATGTTGAAATGGTTAGAAGATGGATCTGTATCCGAAGAGGCTTCTATATCTACACCATCATTTCGATAACTCCATCCACTGTTCCACGAAGTGTAAACTTGTGTGGCTACATTATAGTTGGCCGTGTCGGTGTCGGAATATGCTTTTCCATAACGACCTAAATCAAAATCGGAAGCGTTAACAACACCGGGCACTTTGTTAGCAGCATACGGAATAGTAGTGGTGCTGTTCACCTGTCTGAACATGGCATCAATAACATCTTTTCTGTAGATAGTATTCTCAATTTTTGTATTCTCTGCGAGTTGCATCATTGCATTTTTGGCGAATGTAGGAGTAGGTTTTGTTCCTCCGTTCGCCCAGTACTGAAGCAAAGTATTGTAATCATTATTTTTCACAATAGTTAATGGATTAACAACTGATCCTACTTTTTTCATCGGCCACCAGGCCCATCCAATTTTATTTGTTTCCACCAACTCGATTGCATCAGTGAACCATGTGTTTGAGTTCTCACCAGACTCGCCCAACCACACTGGTAGGTTTTGTTGATCACGCATGTTAACGGCAAACTGCACAGATCCCTGGTCGTTATAATTCCAGTACTTGTGAAAACTTGCTCCCATGTTATTATCCCACTTCGGAAATATTCCATCGTATCGATTGCCCCAGCAGTTACCTTCAATAAAAATGATATGGTTTTGGTCGACTGTACGAATGGCAGCCGTAATATCCATATACAGTTTTCGGAGAGGAACATTACCTGTTTCATCACAGCCATGTATATTCTGTCCTGCCACAAAATTCCAGTTCGGTTCGTTGATCAGGTCGAAGGCGCCAATCCATTCTTTATTGACATATCGTTCGGCTAATTTTTTCCACAAAGCAATTGTCTTTTGTTTGTTGGCTTCACTTTCCCAAAGCGATGGCTTAGTTGAATCGTAATCCGAGATTGCCGCATCACTTCCTTGTCCTCCAGGTGCAGCGTGGAGATCAAGAATTAAATACATGTGATTGGTTTCACACCATTTCAGTAAACTGTCGGTCATGGCAAATCCTTTTTCAAGCCACGTATTTTGTCCGGCTACGGGTTCGTCTTGTATCGATAATGTATAAAGGTTGTAATGCATTGGTAATCGGATGGAATTGAATCCCCACGAGGCCAATGAATCAACATCGCGCCTGGTGCAATGATTGGTAAGCCAGGCATCGTAAAATTCCTGGGTATTCGCTTCTCCGATAAGGTCTTTAATTTTTGCCCGAATCTCATGTTGCGTGGAAAAGCCAGGGGTCTCCAGCATATACCCCTCCTGAAGCATCCATCCGCCAAGGCCCATACCTCGTAAGATTAGCTCACTTCCATTCTTGTCGACAATTTTTTTACCATCAACATGAAGAAACTGCGCAGAAAGATTGCTGGTTAGCAGTGTCAGAGATGAGAATATGAAAATCAGTGTGAAGTTGCGAGGTACAAGGTTCTTCATTCGTCTACATTTTTTAATAAAAGTTCTACAATCGATTTCGGGATTCAAGTATATCAACCTGACCTGACTATTCGACACTATGCGTTACATCTCATACACTTCAAATAAATTGTCAGCTTACGTCAGTAGTACTTCATAAAAATCCTAACTGTTGAGAATCAAGTAATTGGTTCAATTAATGAATACACAAAATTTATTGACTCTTAGGAATAATTTTTCTTTCAAGAGTCCGGAACATACCTTATTTATGCAGATTGGCCAATGATAAAATGAGACCCGACCCCCGATTTTTATTCCGATGGAGGTCATGCTTACTCTTTATAGTAGCATGGTTCTGTTGCTTTGGCATGCTGACAAAAGCTCAAACTGGGGGGCTGCCAGGAAAGGTCGTGACCATTCAGGGCGTGCCGCGCATAATTCACTATACTAAAAAGGAATTTAATGCGGATCCTCAGTTCTGGGCCATGTGTCAGGACAAAAATGGAGTGTTGTATTTCGGGAACAATGATGGAACACTCGTCTTTGATGGTGAGCGCTGGCAAAAAGTATCGCTTCCGAATAACTCATCGGTACGGAGTTTAAAAATGAATCAGCGAGGAGAAATCTATGCGGGTGGTTTCAATGAGCTTGGTATTATTAAAAGAAACGAACAAGGAAAGTATTATTACGAGTCGTTGGTAAATCTACTGCGGCCAGAAGATCGCAATCTGGAAAACATCTGGCAGATTCATGAAGTGCAAGGCTACATGGTGTTCCGAAGCTCGAAGATGTTAATTGCCATCAGCAACAACAAAGCGCTAACCATACCAACAACGAGTGTGTATCAGCATTGTACTGTTGTGAATGATCAATTATATGCACTGGATAGCGAAGGCATCAAACAGCTGAATCTAAAGTCAATGGAATTTACAGATGTTGTTCGCCAGGAAGAATTTCATCGTGAAGAAGTTGCTGCGCTATTACCTGATTTTAATGATCAGGGATTGCTGCTGATAACCAAACAGGGAAGTGCGTACTCACTTGACAAAAATAAGCATAAAGCAATCTTTCTAAAAAGATTGATACCACAGAATTCAAGCAATTTGATCATTTGCGGAATCAAAGCCTCCAGAGGGAAGTATTACTTTGGTACGTTGAGTACGAAAGTAATTTTATTAGACGAATCGGGAGAACAAGTTACTACAGACGAAGCGTTTCAAAACCTGCAAGACAAAACTGTTCTGAATCTTTTTGAAAGCAAGGATGGAAACATTTGGGCATTGTTGAATAATGGAATTGACTGTATTGATATTTCATCACCGATGTCCATCGTGTTTGAGAATGCGGCCATATTCGATGTACTTTTAGTGAAAAATAAAATTTACATGGCTACGAATCAGGGCGTGTTTGTATCCGAGACATCAACTTCCAAGTCAAGATTAAACTTTAAGAAAATAGAAGGCCTCGAAGGTCAGGCCTGGACACTGCAATATTTCAACGGGCAAATTATTTGCAGTCACGATCGTGGTTTGTTTCTGATATCGAATGGGATAGTAAAGAAGATCCCCAACCTCACCGGAGTATGGAAGGTAGTTTCGATTCAAGGCAAGCCCGATTATTTTTTCGCGTGCACATACGATGCTATTTATGTTCTTTGGTATGATGCGGCCAAGGGTTTTGTTTTGCAACATAAACTGGAAGGCTTTAATGAATCAAGTCGTGATATATTACAAAGTGATGAACCTGGAGTATTCTGGATTTGCCATGGATATAAAGGTGTGTTTCGTATTAAAGTAGATGAGAATCTTACGCGTGCGGTGAGCCTTGAACATTTCAAAGATCAGAATGGACTGCCTTCTGCGTTTAGCAACAATGTGTTTCGATGGAAGAATGAAATTATCTTTACAACAAATCATGGTCTGTTCACCTTCAATCAAAAGACAAATCAATTTGAGCTTCATAAGTTCCTTACAGAACTTTTTGGAAAAGAATTGAATACGCGCAAGTTGTTCCAAGACAATTATAAAACATGGTTTGTTCAAGGAGATGAAGCCGGATACTTCATTACGGATTCGACACCATCAATTTTAAACAAAGATTTATTCTTAAGTCTGAAAGGTTCATTCAATCAAGGCATGGAATGTATTGTGCCCATTGACAATGGACAAGTGCTATTAGGTACCAATACTGGCTTGTATGCTTTTAATCTTAATTACTCACCCTCCGATTCAGCTCAAACTCAAATCGCAAATGTACGAGCGCAGTGTGGCACTAGTGAAGTAACCGGTATCCTTGAAACATCTTCTAAACAACCACTGGTATTATCAAATGAAACGGTCAACGTGCGATTTGAATTTGCGGCTCCTGATCTCCAGGATCGAATGAATATTCAATACAGTTACAGACTGGATAATATAGACGCACAGTGGTCGGAATGGAGTGAAGACCCTTTCAAAGAATTTAGTTACCTGCGGCCTGGTGGATATGTTTTTCATGTTAAGGCCCGAAGCTTACTGGGTGATCGTGCTGTTGAATCAATTTACTATTTTGAAATTCTCCCTGCCGGGTATCAAACACGTTTGGCATATGTACTTTATACCATTGCTGCGCTTCTGTTAATGATCACGACAGTCAAAATGGTAAAGCGGAAAATTCAATATGAAACCAATAAGACACGCGATGAAGAAGAAAAGAAACGAAAGGTATTGGAGTTGGAACTTGAACAGATAAAACTCAAACAAGAAAAAGAACAGATCATAAAAGACAAAGAACAACTGGAAGAGGATGTTATTCACAAAAGTAAAGAGTTGGCGAATTACACGATGTTGCTGGTGAAGAAGCGCGAGTTACTCATTGAGATGCACGATGATTTAAAAACTTTAAAAGAATCCGTGCGTCAGGATGCTCCACGCCAAATGGTGCGTGACCTGATTAAAAAGATAACATCCAACCTTCAGAACGAAGAACACATCCAGGTGTTTGAAGCCAATTTCGAACGCGTACATCATGAATTTTTCACGCAGTTAAAATCAACTTTTGCGGATCTTACTCCAAA
The DNA here is from genome assembly GCA_039930485.1 of Chryseolinea sp. GTDB lineage: Bacteria > Bacteroidota > Bacteroidia > Cytophagales > Cyclobacteriaceae > Chryseolinea. The sequence goes on along the minus strand of JBDTTT010000013.1, from coordinate 51,281 downwards.
GGAACTTCAGCTATGTGCGTTTGTTCGGATGAACCTTACGAACAAAGAAATTGCCTCAATTCTTAATATTTCTGTGCGTGGAGTTGAAACAGCACGATATCGCTTACGCAAAAGATTGGGTATGAGTCATGAACAGGATATGTCTGCCTTCCTTGAAAAACTATATTCATCGAATGATAAAGCGTTGAATGACGGTACTGAGGAATAAAGTCGGTGATCAGTATTTAGAATCTCGTTGCAACAAACGAAGAACAGGTGAGCATAGAGAACCATTTCTCGTTTTAGCCCCAGCGGGGCTACCTGTTTGTAGTGTAAATGAATTAGGTAATGCAAGCGTGCCATAGGAAACAATAAATCGATGCTCATATTTTCTGGCACGCATCTGTGCTCTTCGATCGAGTCGCTGAGATGTTACGCCATGATCGTTTCAACTTTGATTGAAATGCAGAACGTGGCGCATAATTGATTTAATGTTTCACCCCGACTTTGTCGGGGGCTACAAACAGGTAGTTCCGCTGGGGCTAAATCTTTGAATAACCAGCTTGATCGTTGCCTGTTTCCGTAAATGAAGTTTGATATTACTTCTTGATAACCTTCCTCACAAAAGATTTTCCACTCGCTAAAGTAATACGCAGAAAGTAAGTTCCTGCAGCAAGAGATGAACTTAAGCCCCCAAGAAATAACTTCGCTCTTGAGCTTGTCCCTTCCTAAAGAATGGATTTACAAAACCCGGTTTTCAAGAAAATAAGACTCTACACTGCTGTTAATCTTGCGGACTTTGTGTCTACTCCATAATTCTTCATCATAATTAACCCTATCGATGCGCCCAAATATCCACTTGACGCCAATTTTTATTTGAACTTTTTTCAGCTCAACTTCTTGATAGTCAGTATTTCTTTTGGCTGTGACGTAGTATTGGCGAATGCTATTTTATCCATGCAGTAATAGAACCGTAGTCGTTTTTTTCAATCCCCTCAGGTCAGCCCATACTTTTGACTTAACCGGAAACGATTTCTGTAACAGCATTACTGAAACGTTTGCGGGATAAGTTTTATCCCAACCTTAAAGTAAAACGCATGAGAGAATTTTTACAGACGGGGAAGTATCTGAAATACTTCTTTATGCTGTGCTTCACTTTGGCCTGGAGTTTTTCGCAAGCTCAGCAAAGTGTAAGTGGCACAGTAAAAGACAAAACTACGGGTGATCTTTTGCCCGGAGTGAACGTAGTGGTAAAAGGTACAGCAACAGGAACCATTACCGATGCTGAAGGAAAGTATTTGGTTGAAGTTCCATCATCGGAAACCGTGTTGGTATTTTCATTTGTGGGTTATGCCAAAGCAGAAATTGCCATATTAGGCAGAACAACAATTGACGTATCGTTAGAAAGCGATATTTCTACATTAGAAGAAATTGTTGTGGTAGGATATGGCGAGCAGAGAAAATCCGAAGTTACCGGTGCAATCTCCAAAGTAACGAGTCAAAATTTAGTGAATGTTCCAAACGGTCGCATTGAAACGGCTCTACAAGGTCGCGTGGCTGGTGTAACGATCGCACAAAACTCGGGTCAGCCAGGATCGTCCTCGACCATTCGCATTCGGGGCATTACCTCGCTTGGAGCCAATGACCCTCTGTGGGTTGTTGATGGTATTGTCGTAGATGCCGGAGGTATTGGCTATTTGAACCAGGCAGACATCGAGTCGATTGAAGTTTTGAAAGATGCAACGTCAGCAGCCATCTATGGAACACGAGCTGCGGCCGGTGTAATCATGGTGACCACTAAGAAAGGTAAAGCAGGAAAGTTCACTGTCGACTACAACGGTTTTATAGGAACATCTGCACCAGCCAGGAAGCTGGATTTATTGAACGGTGAACAATATGGTGCCATCATGAATGAGCGTTCTGTTGGTGGCGGTGGAAATATTCTCTATGCTAACCCTTCCGCGTTGGGCAAAGGTACCGACTGGCAAAGCAAAATTTTTAATAGCAGTGCCATGCGCACGAATCATCAGATCGGGCTTACTGGAGGAAATGATAAATCAACTTTCTATGTTTCTCTAGGTTACCAAAAGGACGAAGGTATTGTGGCAACCAAAATCTCTCACTTTGAGAAATACAACGTTCGCCTTAATTCTTCTCATAAAATCTCACGTATCTTCACGTTGGGCCAAACGCTTGGTTATACGCACACTAATAGCCAAGGTCTTGGCAACACAAACAGTGAATTCGGTGGGCCATTAAGTTCAGCAATCAACCTCGATCCGTTAACACCAGTTATTGAGACAGATCCTTCCAAACTTTCCAATCCGAGTCTGTACCCAGCCTTATCTGTGAAGGACAACAACGGAAATGTGTATGGTATTTCTACAGCGGGGGTTCAGGAAATGTCTAACCCATCGGCTTACATTCAAACCAAGTTGGGTCAAAAATCATGGGACGACAATATTGTAGGTAACCTTTCTCTTGAGGCGGCCGTCACATCCAGCATAAAAGTGAAGTCGGTTGTTTCCGGTAAGCTTTCTTTCTGGGGCGATGAAGGTTTTAATCCTTCCTACTTCCTTGGATCTGGAGGAGGCCTGTCATCCCCCCGAAACAATATGTATCGAAACATCAACAACAGAACCAATTGGAATATCGAAAATTATATCACCTATACAAAAAAATTTGGTGATCATAACGTATCGGTTTTGTTAGGCCAGGGTGCATATGTCTCCAATGTGGGGGGAGGCAATTCATTCACATTGTATGACTTACCCGTGACGAGCTACAAAGACGCATCATTTGGGTTTTATACTAACTCTTCTGACTACGTGGCCAGTGCGTATAACACCGATGGCAATACCGGAAACAATAACATTCATAAGTTAAGCTCTTTATTCGCTCGGGCAAACTACAGCTACAAAGAGAAATACATGCTAACGGCCATCGTGCGCAGAGACGGCAGTAACCGCTTTGGTGCAAATAACCGGTATGGAGTTTTCCCCGGTGCATCCGTTGGATGGAATATTTCGCAGGAAGGATTCTGGAGTCCGGTCAGGTATGTTGATTTCTTAAAGCTGAGAGGTGGCTTCGGAGTAACGGGTAATGATGATATTGGTAACTATGGCTTCTTGTCGCTTGTTCCTCCTGGGTTCAACTACACCATTGGTAATAATGTTGTAACGGGATACGCTCCAAGATCTCTTGACAATCCGGATTTGAAGTGGGAGACAACCAATCAGGTCAACGTAGGTTTTGAAGCATCCATTCTACACGACTTTGATCTGACCCTTGACTATTACATTAAAAAAACTTCCGGTATGCTTCGACCTAAAACCATTCCGGGATACGTTGGTGTAACGGATAGCCCATATGCTAACCTGGCGAATATGGAAAATGAAGGTATCGAAATCGAATTGAAGTATAACCATAAGTTTGGCGAACTGAATTTCTCCGCATCCGGAAACTTTGCTACACTAAAGAACACCGTAACCTACGTGGCTTCCGAAACGAACTACATTGGTGGTGATGCTGGCTTCCAGGGCATGGGTACAGTTACCCGAACACAAGAGGGCCAATCATACAATGCTTTCTTTGGCTACAAGACAAATGGTATTTTCCAGAACATGGCTGAAGTAAATGCTTATAAAAACAAAGATGGCGAACTTCTTCAACCCAATGCCATGCCTGGGGATTTCCGTTGGGTGGATGTTAATGGAGATGGCGAAATTACAGATAACGATCTTGATCGCACGTTCCTTGGAACAAACCTTCCTAAATATACCTTTGGAGTCACGCTTAACTTTGCTTACAAAGGTTTTGATCTGATGGTATTTGCCAACGGTGTAGGTGGTAATAAGATTTTCCAGGGCCTGAGACGTCTGGATATAGGAAAGGCAAACTACTCGACTGCTGTACTGGGTAGATGGACTGGAGAGGGAACATCTAACGATTACCCAAGACTGACGAGCACAGACCCGAATCAAAATTTTGGAAGAATGTCTGACTTCTATCTTGAAGATGGCGGCTATATGCGCTTGAAAATTTTGCAGGTGGGCTACAACGTTCCTTCCGATTTTCTGAAAAAAATCAAGATAACGAAGTTGCGTCCTTACATATCTGCCGAGAACCTGTTGACTTTCACAAAATACACAGGATATGATCCTGAAGTAGGCGGTAGCGTTTTTGGTATTGACAAAGGGCAATACCCGCAGGCACGTTCGTTCCTGTTTGGACTCCAAATACAACTTTAATGGTTCGTTAATGTAAACATGAAGTTTAAAAATTATGAAGACAATAAGATTAAATTATATAGCTGCGGTGCTTCTAACCATCATGCTGGTTGGATGCTCTGATGATTTTCTAAGTGTCCCTCCGAAGGGAGCGTTCCTGACTGGTAACTATTACGCCAATCGCGATCAGGCATACTCCGGTCTTGTCGGAGTGTATGATGCTATCCGGAAAAATACGGGTGGCTTTGAGAATATGGTCACCATGATGAACGCAGGTTCAGATGACAACGTAGCAGGAGGTGGCTCGTCCACAGACGGTTTACAAATACATCGCTTTGATAATTTCATCCTGAATGGAACCAACATGCCCGGTAGTTTTTGGAACGATCACTATCAGGGTATTTTCAGAGCAAATACATTGCTTTCCAAAATGGAGGGTGTTCCTATGGATGCAACGGAAAAGGCAAGGTTCACTGCAGAAGCAAAGGCACTTAGGGCTTTATACTTCTTTAACCTGGTGCGTATGTTCGGCAATATTCCGTTGATTCTGGAACCGGTAACAACGGATGGTATGTACAATGTTGTTCAGAATGATCCAAGCGAAGTGTACACTCTGATAGAACAAGATCTTTTGGATGCAATACCAAACCTCCCTATGCCATCCGCCATTCTCGCTGAAGAACATGGTCGCATAACACGCGGAGGCGCAAAAGCATTGCTTGGAAAAGTGTATTTGTATGACAACAAAAAAACCGAAGCTGCAGCACAGTTCGCGGATATAAATGGCACTACACCCGGACAGCCTAGCAGTTATGGTTACGAGTTGTTGGATGACTATGCAGACTTGTGGGATTTCAATAATAAGTTTAATGCTGAGTCGATCATTGAGTGTACGCACAGTAACCAATCGAAAAACGATTGGGGTTTCTGGGGCTCTGGTGCTGACGAAGGGAATTCACTGAACGTGATGAGTGGCATCCGTACATACAAAAGGTTATCCGGAACAAACGCTCCTGAATCAATGCCTGGAGGCTGGAGCTTCAGCACGTTCACTCAGGATTTCTATGACTTCATCAAAAACGATCCACGCTTTGAAGCCACTGTTTTTGACCTGGCAGCCTATGAAGAATCTGGAGAAGTTTCATACACGCATGGAGATGAGGATCTGGGATATTACATGAACAAGTTTATGCCTCGCCCTGAAGATGTCAGCTCATTAGGTGGTGCTACTGATTTGAACTACCAGCAAGACAGCTACATCATTCGCCTTGCTGACACTTATTTGATGGAAGCGGAGGCGCTTGGTGGAACCGGTGCTCGTGCGCAGGCATTGTTAGATGCTGTCAGGGCACGGGTTGGACTCACTCCTGTTCCGGTTTCTCTAACCGCAATCAAAACAGAACGCAGAGCTGAATTGGCAGGTGAAGGTCATCGCTTTTTTGACCTCGTGCGCTGGGGTGATGCGGCAACAGTTCTGGAAGACAAAGGATTTACTGCCGATAAGAATGAAATATTTCCTATTCCGATCACGGAGCTTAGAGGAACAAAACTCGTTCAGAATCCAAATTATGACTAACGCTAATCAATATGATTATGAAGAATAAAACACATATATGGACAAAATTTGGGGCGATGATGATCATCATCCTGGTAACAAGTTGTTTCCCCGAGGAGGCCGATAATAATGGCTTAACAGAAGAAAGCCTCGATGCTACTTTTACGATTACACCAATTGAGGGTTCATCCAATCGCTTTATACTAAAAGCAAACACTACAGACTACATCATGTCGAAGTGGGAGCTGGGCGATGGTTCTCCTGCTTTTATGGGAAATGAAGTAGAGGAAATTTTCCTGCCAGATAAGGGTGACTATACTGTGATTCATACTGCTGTGGGTAAAGGTGGATTTCAAGAATCTGAAAGTCTGCCATTAAACATTCCTGTACCTGATCCCGTTTCCGGGAATATTGTTCGAGGTGGCAAGTTGGATACCCAAGAGGATATTGATGAATGGACTATTCTAAACATCAGTGCTTCCGGTGCATCATGGAGTTTCAATGGCGGAAAAGCCACAGTGACTGGTGGAGGCTGGAATCAGCAAGGTTTCTACCAGGAAATAAATGTAATAGAAGGTAAGAAGTATAAAATAGACATGGTTGGTTCATCAACGACTGGGGTAAGCAACACGTGGTTTGAAGTATACTGCTCTACCACCGCACCGGTACAAAATAACGACTACGGAGGTGACATCCTAAGAAATATTAACACGTGGGATGGATGCGGAACGTCCGCATTTAGTGGTAAGATTTCCAGCATCGGTTGTAACAAGGACAAAAACGCAGGGACCTTTACAGCATCTGCTACTGGTATTATGTATTTGGTAATCAAATGTGGTGGCGAGAATCTAAGCGGTGGCATATCAGTAGATAATATTGAAGTGCGCGGTACAAGTGATTAGAAACAATAAGGTTAATAAGCTGTCGGTAAAAATTACCGACAGCCTTTGAAAACATCAGAAGTCGTAGTACATCCTTCACATGAAAAAAATATACTTAGCATTCTTATTTAACTGTGCGTTGTTTTCAGCGTACGCACAGCCTCTGGTGGAGAAAAATCAACCTAAATCAACAGCTGAAAAATCGATTACGGTTTATATGACAGCAGATAAAACTGATTTTCGTTTAGCAGAACAAGGAACACTAGCTTTCAAAACTTTTAAGCAGCCTTTTGAAACAGAGACTTGTGTTTTTATTGATCCTTCTAAAACATTTCAATCTGTTGTGGGCATTGGTGGCTCATTAACAGATGCTTCAGCTGAAACGTTTGCCAAACTTCCGAAAGAGAAGCAACAAGAATTGCTTGCTGCGTATTATGATGTTGATAAAGGCATAGGCTATTCAATAGCCCGAACCAATATTCAAAGCTGTGATTTTTCAAGTGGTAGTTATAGTTATGTAAGTAATAGCGATGAGTCGCTAAAGACTTTTGATGTGTCGCACGATGAGAAGTATAGAATACCATTCATCAGGCAAGCCATCGCAGCAGCAGGAGGGAAGCTTACCATGTATGTTAGTCCGTGGAGCCCTCCGGCTTTTATGAAGGATAATAATTCTGTAGTTCAGGGAGGAAAATTACTTCCACAGTTTCGCCAGTCGTGGGCAAACTTCTACGTAAAGTTTATTCAGACATATGAAGCGAAAGGAATTCCGATATGGGGGCTCACCGTACAGAATGAACCTATGGCAAAACAACGATGGGAATCCTGTATTTATACTGCCGAAGATGAAAGAGATTTTATCAGAGAATATTTAGGGCCGACATTAGCAAAGAACGGAATGTCTAATAAAAAATTAATTGCATGGGATCACAACCGCGATTTGATTTTTCAGCGCGCCAGTGTCATCCTCGGTGATGCAGATGCAGCCAAATACATTTGGGGAATTGGTTTTCACTGGTATGAAACCTGGACCGGAAGCGGAATGCAATTTGAAAATGTGAAACGCGTATCCGAATCCTTTCCGAATATGAATTTGATTTTCACAGAAGGATGCAAAGAACAATTTAATCTTCCGAAAGTAAATGACTGGTCACTGGGTGAGCGTTACGGACTTTCTATGGTAAACGACTTTAACAGTGGCACAGCAGCATGGACCGACTGGAATATTTTGTTAGATGAAACAGGAGGTCCAAATCATGCTGGTAATTTTTGTTTTGCACCTGTTCATGCCGACACGCGTTCGGGAAATTTAATTTATACTAACGCTTATTATTATCTCGGACACTTCTCAAAATTTGTTCGGCCAGGAGCGAAACGCATTAGCAGTTCTTCCAATCGTGATAAGTTACAAACCACAGCGTTTGTTAATGCTGATGGAAAGATTGCAGTAGTAGTACTCAATCTTAGCGATGAAAAAATAGCATACAACTTATGGATGGATGGCATGGCGGCTCCAACAACGAGCTTGCCTCATTCCATTAGCACCTTTATTATTCAATAGTGTTTAGTTTATTTGGGTTAGTTAGAAGGAGTACCTCGTTTGGGGTACTTTTTCTTTTATGGAGGAAAATTCATCCCAGTTGCAGTCAATTTAATTTAAAATATATTTGTGCACTTAAAATAAGGGGGATTAGCTCAGCTGGCTAGAGCGCTTCCATGGCATGGAAGAGGTCATCGGTTCGACTCCGATATTCTCCACAAAATCCGCAGGAGCGACTTTTGTGTTTTGGACTATTTTCTTAAAAAATGATTTTGATTATTATTTTACTCTTCTAATAATCCATTCACTTACCACAAGATTCGGTGTCCAACACAGCCATGCAATGATTTTATAAGAAGATACAAATTCCATATTGGTAAGAACCTGAAAGGAAGGTATCCATAATCGCAACGTCACAGCAGCAAAGGCAAGTGCAAAACTCCGGATCATCCACTGCTGGTGTTTCTCAATTTGAAGTTGTCTGATACTAATGTACGCTATGGTAGTAGTAGTAAGCCATGCAATTGCTAAGCTTCCGAAGCCCAATGAAGACACCATTCCACCAGTAGCATAAAACGCGATGTATAAACCTGCCGATCCACTCATAAGAACTGAAATCAAGTAGATTTTTCCGAGCCATCGATGAAGGAGATTTTTATTTCGCAGCCATTTGCTGAACTGTGACCAACCTGTAAGAAGCGATAATCCCCCGAAAGAAATATGAGTGTAAAAAGCTGTATTCCAGATTTTATTGTGAAGAACACTTTCTGTTTTGGACGAAAGCAATCCACCGCTCATGTCGATAATGAAATAGAGTAAGGGATAAAGTCCGATGGAAACTGCGAAGAGAATAAAGAATGTCCAGCCGATGTAATTCAGTTTCATAGTTAGATGGATGTCGTCAATTGAGGCGATTTGCAAGGTAATTTCCAAAAACCACACAAAAGGGGACAACCTCATTTTATTTAACCAATAGACAGCTTTAGGATAATCAATCTATTAACTGTCTTTTAAGCAGAAATTCTCATAGCTTTAAAGTGTAAATAGACACTTATCTTTAATCAACTAGGTAAAACCACATTATAGCAATCATGAAAGGGACAAACGAAAACTCATCAAGACGAATGGCACTCAAGAAAATGGTTGGAGGAGCCGCGGCCGCTATTGCCGGAACGGCACTCTCTCATCGGGTCTCCGCTGCAGAAGCCGTACTCGAAAGTGACTTAAAAGGAAAAGTAAATCATTCTGTTTGCCGCTGGTGCTACAGCAGTATTCCATTGGAAGACTTGTGTAAAGCCGCAAAACAAATTGGATTGACTTCTATTGAATTGACTGGTCCTGAAGAATGGCCAATATTAAAGAAGTATGACTTGACTTCGGCCATGCCATGGGGAGCAGGGAAAGGCATTGTCGAAGGATTTAACAATCCCGCTTTGCACGATGAGCTTGTTGAGAGTTACACCGATATCATTCCGAAAGCTGCTGCTGCAGGACTAAACCAAATCATTTGCTTCTCTGGAAACAGAAATGGCCTTGATGATGAAAAAGGAATTGAAAACTGTGCCATCGGACTAAAGCGTCTGATGCCGATCGCTGAGAAATATAAAGTCACGATGTCGATGGAATTGCTCAACAGTAAGGTAGATCACCACGATTATCAGTGCGACCATACTGCCTGGGGCGCTGCCTTGTGTGAAAAGATAGGATCCGACAGATTCAAGTTGCTCTATGATATCTACCACATGCAGATCATGGAAGGAGATGTAGTAGCCACTATCCGTAAATACAATAAGTATATTTCGCATTATCATACAGGGGGTGTTCCTGGCCGAAATGAAATCGATGAAACGCAGGAATTGAATTATCCAGCCATCATGAAGGCCATTCTGCAAACAGGATTTACGGGATATGTAGCACAAGAGTTCATACCGAAGCGTGAGGATAAAATAGCGTCTCTAAACCAGGGAGTTCACATTTGTGATGTGACTATTTAATTGGATTGGACGAAGTAAGGAGATAAAGTTTCACTGTGTAAAGAAAATGACAAACCAAATTTCATTTGGCATCGCTTAGTAAAACCACGGTCAGGCTTGTGGTCGCAATATTGAAACCTTACCTCATATCCATCGTTTGCACTTCTTTACGAACACTTGTTAATTGAATTAATTCCAAATTATTTTAAACATTGATTTGATTTTTATTTTACAAGCTCTACTTTCGTTCCAGATATGAAAATGAATAAGCCCTGTATGAAGAAGATGATGGCAAACAACAAGATGTGTTGTTGCTATAAACATCTTATACAAGATGCAGGAGTTTTGGATACGTAGTGCTTTCTAACGATTATAAAATCAAAGAACATAACGAGCCTTCCCTGCAAAACAGGGAGGGCTTTTTTTTTAACCACCATTGAGAACAAATTTTTATGCAAAGCTTTAGAACGGAACTGGAAGATTTAAATAACCCGATTGTCGCACACGATATAATAGATCTTGAAAAGAAGATCAGACTTTTTCGCGATGGAAAAATCGACAGCGACAAGTTCAGAAGTCTCCGTTTAGTACGCGGGATTTATGGACAGCGTCAGTCGGGTGTGCAGATGATCCGCATTAAACTTCCATTCGGACGCGTTACAACAAAACAGCTTCGCAGAATTGCTGATATATCAGAAGAGTATGCATCGAGCAATCTTCATGCTACCACGCGTCAGGATATCCAAATCCATTTTGTAAGCCTGGATAAGACTCCGGAGTTGTGGGCTAAATTAGAGAAAGATGAGATTACAACTCGTGAAGCTTGTGGTAATACAGTTCGTAACATCACGGCTTCTGCTACAGCAGGGATTGATCCAAATGAGTTGTTTGACGTATCACCTTATGCTCACGAAATGTTTCGTTACTTCTTACGTAATCCAATCTGTCAGGACATGGGTCGTAAGATTAAGATTGCGTTCTCGAATAATGAAGATGATACTGCATACACTTTCATTCATGATCTTGGCTTTATTCCCAAGATTGAAAATGGAGTTCGTGGTTTTAAAGTAGTACTTGCGGGTGGTCTTGGAGCAAATCCGTACCTGGCCCTTACGGCATATGAATTCTTACCAGAAGATCAGATCATTCCTTTTGCCGAAGGTGTACTGAGAGTGTTTGATCGGTATGGTGAACGTACCAGAAGAATGAAGGCCCGTCTTAAATTTTTACTTAACGATATAGGTCTTGAGAAATTCATGGCGCTCGTAGATGAAGAGCGATTGGCATTGAAGCACCATGAATACAAAATTGATATTGATGCGCTACCCGATCCTATTCTTCCAGAGTTTGCTCCAACGGAGTATATAGGAACAATGAACGAAGAAAAATATCAACGCTGGCTGGCTACCAACGTGATTGATCAGAAACAAGAAGGTTTCTTTGGTGTATACGTAAAGCTTCCCCTGGGCAACATGTCTTCTAAGCTTGCCCATACCTTTGCAGATATTGTAGATGCGTATGCAGCAAACGAAATGCGTGTTACAATCAACCAGGGATACTTACTTCGCTTTGTTCGCCCGGAAGCATTGAGACATTTATATGTAGCACTTGATAAGCTAGCATTGGCTGAACCTGGCTTCGACAGTGTATCAGACATTACAGCTTGCCCTGGAACTGAATCTTGTGCGCTTGGAATTTCCAGCAGCACAGGTATTTCATTAGCCTTAGAAAAAGTAGTAACAGAAGAATATCCCGATCTGATTTATAACAGTGACATCAAAATAAAAATCAGCGGATGCCCGAACTCCTGCGGACAGCATGGTCTTGCAAGCATTGGTTTGCATGGAAGCACTATAAAAGATAAACAGGGTAATGTATTACCAGCGCTTGTTGTATTGTTGGGTGGAGGTAAGTTAAAAAATGGCGAAGGTATTATTTCAGATAAGATCATTAAACTACCAAGCAAGCGTGGACCGCAAGCACTGCGCGTTTTGTTGAGTGACTACCAGACGAATGCTACCGATGGTGAATACTATCACGATTATTTCAAGCGCATCGGTAGAAATCACTTCTATCAAATTCTGAAACCATTGGGTGATCTTACTACAGTCGTTCCGGAAGATTACATTGACTGGGGAGAAGAACATAAATTCATTTTGTTCACAGCAGTAGGTGAATGTGCGGGAGTAATGATTGATTTGATCTCTACATTGTTGTACGAGTCTGAAGAAAAATTGACATGGGCAAAAGAGGCTTTAGAAAAAGAGCAGTTTGCAGATTCAATTTATCAGAGCTATACAACTTTTATTAATACAGCAAAAGCGATGTTATTAACAAAAGATGTAAGACCAAGTACACAACATCAGGTAATTACCGATTTTCAACGTGAGTTTGTTGATACTGGAGCATTTACCTTCTCACCTGATTTTAGAGAATATATTTTACGCATCAATAAGAACGAACCTTCTTACGAATTTGCTTCCCTCTTTTTAAAAGATGCATCTGATTTTGTAGAGAATGCTAGGACCCATCGCTCAATTGAAAAAGAAACTGTAGCGCAATGATACCATCCATCTTTACCTCGAACAAAGAACCTAAGCTTACACTAGTAGGCGCAGGCCCTGGCGATCCGGAGTTGATCACTCTAAAAGCGATCAAAGCTATTGAAGCGGCTGATATCGTTTTGTATGATGCCCTGGTGTCAGATGAAATTTTGAAAATGATCCCGAATGGCGTTCCAACATTATCAGTAGGAAAGCGTGCTGGACAACATTCACATTCACAAGATGAGATTAATGAACTCATTGTTGAGTTCGCCTACCTCTACGGACATGTAGTTCGTCTGAAGGGTGGAGATCCATTTGTATTCGGTCGTGGATCGGAAGAAATGGCATTCGCAGAATCACATGGTATACAGGCACAATTTGTTCCTGGAATCAGTAGTTCATTGTCAGTTCCGGCAAGTATTGGAATTCCAATTACAGCGAGAGGAGTGAGTGAAAGCTTTTGGGTTGTAACGGGGACAACGAAGAAGGGTGAGGTATCATCTGACCTGGTGTTAGCTGCACAATCAAGTGCTACGATTGTGATACTCATGGGACTTCATAAGATTCAGGAAATCATGGAACAATTTGAAGCTTTTGGAAAAGGCGATACTCCTGTTGCTGTGATACAAAATGGAACCTTGCCCAATCAACGAAGTGTGGTGGGTACAGTCAATAACATCGTAGCCTTAGCAAAGCAAGAAAGTATTGGAGCGCCTGCGGTGATTGTGGTGGGCGAGGTAGTACGGTATGCAAAACAACTTAATACTGTGCTGGTAGAAACATTAGAAAATTAAAGTACTAGTCGAATAATAGTAAACAACATGGATCGCAATAATCTCTTCCCAGTTTTTTTAAAACTTGAATCACTCGATATGCTCATCGTGGGTGGTGGACATGTAGGATTGGAGAAATTAAGTGCCGTGTTGAAGAACAGCCCGACAGCAAAAGTTACATTAGTGGCTCGCACTATTCAGAAAGCCATTTGGGAATTAGCAAGTGAATATCCACAAGTAAAATTATTTGAACGCAATTTTAAGTTGTGGGATCTGTGGGATAAAGACCTTGTGCTGTTGGCGACTGATAACAGAAGTCTGCATGAGTCCATCCGTAAATTTGCACGAAGCAGAAGATTGCTGATTAATGTAGCCGATACTCCAGATCTCTGTGATTTTTATTTAGGATCAGTAGTAACAAGAGGTAATTTAAAAATAGGTGTATCGACAAATGGCAAATCGCCAACCATTGCAAAACGCATCCGAGAATATTTAGAAGAAGCTTTGCCAGAGGATACAAATGAATTGCTGAACAACATGCAGCGTATCCGCGAAAAAATCTCCGGTGACTTTAACCACAAAGTGAAAGTGTTGAATGAAGTTACCTCATCGTGGTTGGAGACTTCTGTTAAGCCATAGTACTAAAAGCAAATTCAGTTAATGAAATGGGATCATTTAATTAAAGGTAATTCCTAAAGAACAATTCATTTGCTACTCATCACGAAGTGACTTAACCGGATTCATGTTGGCAACATTAAATATTTTGAATCCTATTGTAAGGAATGAAATGAAGAACATCAATCCGATGGCGATGATGAAAGTCGAAATGCCAACACCCTGATAATATTTCCAGATACTACCCATTAATGCATTGTTCATACTGTAACTGGCCCACGATCCTAGTCCGGAAGCGATTGTCAGAATGATCACAAATTCTGTATTGACGATTCGGGTAATATTGCCGACCGATGCTCCCAGAACTTTTCTGACTCCTATTTCTTTCATTCGTTTAATGATATTCAGTGACACTAAGGTGAACAACCCCGTCACCGATAACATCATGGCAATTGCTCCTAAGAATACATACATGTACATGATGTTAACATTTACTTCAATCATCTCCTGCATTTCTAAAGCGAGCATGTGTCCATTGTATATCCGGGTTGGAAATAGTTTATTCCATTGTTCGGTCATATAGGTATTAACAGCGGCAACATTTTCAGCTTTTGCACTCACTGCAATCTGAGTGTATTGATCCGGTAGTACATACCGAATCATCATGGGCTCCAGTTCTCTCCATAGTCCAGTAGTGTAGACATCCTTCACAACACCCACAACATAATACTTCACCGTATCTTTCCAGATCAGCTCTTTTCCAATAGGATTTTCAAGAGCGAAAAGCTTCGCCATTTTTTCGGTTATGATTACCGATTCTTTTTGATCGGTCTTGGAGTCTTTCGCGAAATCGCGGCCTGCAACAAGTTTAAGATTCATCGTATGAATATAATTATCACCTACATCTATAATGTCAACTTCAGACTGTAGTGTACCATGTTTTACAGGTTGATGCTCCCGGTTGGAAAATACTCCGCTTTTCGCGCCTGCCATGGAGAGAACATCCGGATTAGATTGTAAGGCATTGCGATACGTATCGAACTCTTGTGGATTTTCAAACCACGCTATAACCGAACCATGGATATCAAATCCAAGATCATACTCGCGTTGGTACTTTGCATTTTGAATAAAGCCAATGGCACTTACGATCGCAATCAGGGAGATGGCAAACTGCAAACCTAAAAGCGTTCGGGTAAAATAATTTGTGCCCCCAAACTTGAGCTTCCCTTTTAGAATACTAATCGGTTCAAACTTACTAATGTAAAACGCAGGATAACTCCCCGCTAATATTCCTGTAAATATTAAAACACCAATAAGAAAAAATAGAAACTTAGGATTATCAAGGTAGTGTGGTGTTAATTGCATGAACTCCCACATTGAATTCCAACCGCTAACTAAAAGATCGGCTATACCCAAGCCAACAATTAGTGATAGAAAACAAACGGTCATGGTTTCTCCAATAAATTGAATAATTAATTGCTTTCGCATACTGCCCATTACTTTTCGTATCCCGATTTCTTTGAGCCTTCTGGATGAAATCGCGATGGCTGTATTGGTCAAATTGAAACAAGCGATCAAAAGAATCAAAATTCCCATGACCATAGAGCCAATGATGGCGGATGGCGGAGCAGCGACCCATGTTGCGGCATCGACTTGTTGCGCACGATCCTGACGCGCCATGATGGTTAATGGATCGAGTACAAACTTCTTGATCTGAAAATCTTCTCGCACTTTATTGTTGTTTTCAATATAAGGCTGAAGCTGCTGGCCGACACTTTTTAGTTGATTAGCGTTATTGATCTGAACAAACAACGTACTTCTATTTCTCCAATCATCTTCCCGAATATCCTTGTGTTCATCTTTATAGTTTTCAAAATTCATGTAGGCAGAACCATTATGCTTATAAAAGCTTGAGTTCATTGGCGGATCTTTGTAGACTCCGGCAATTTTAACTTCCTTCAATTCATTTCCATATACCTGCGTTATTGTTTTTCCATAAGCCTCGGCAGG
This sequence comes from Chryseolinea sp., assembly GCA_039930485.1. Lineage (GTDB taxonomy): Bacteria > Bacteroidota > Bacteroidia > Cytophagales > Cyclobacteriaceae > Chryseolinea. The sequence continues at coordinate 35,180 of JBDTTT010000013.1, read as the reverse complement.
TGTGCGAAACAATCGGATGGCTACCGTTTCACTAACATATACACTGGACTTATCTTTTAGATCGGAAGGATTTCCTGAAATAAAATCAAAGGAGAACATCTGGAAGAATGCAGGATCTACGTACGAGAGGTTTGATGAGAAAACATCATTCTCCCGTTTGAAGTTAGAGTAGGAGCGGAAGTATCGCGTTGATTGGTTAACATCCTGAAAGGTTTTGTTCACCACTTCTCCTAACGGGAAAGGAACAAACGCGACTTTTTCCTCTTCGTTTTCAAATTCGCGAATGACACTAACACGATAAATTTGATTTACATTCTTATGGATCGCATCATAGGTAGAGTCGTATTCGTGTGCAAAGTATCCAACAATGCAACAGGCAATAGCAACACCCATTCCCACAACATTGGTGATGATAAAGAACTTGTTCTTCATCATGCTGCGGAAAGTGATCAGGAGGTGGTTCTTAAACATGGTATTGAGTTTAATGACTTTTGAAATCTCTTAAACACTCGCAGTTGCCAATAAAGATGCCAGACGTAATTAGCTGCCTAAATCACTTTAAAGGCATACTCATATCGACCAGGTGTTCGGTTGCGCACAAACTCGTCCGTTTTAGTAGATACTCATTGCTTCGCAAGTATGGTCAGTTTGGGGTATGTTCACCTGACTCATTTGCCTCTCAGTACCGGGAAGAACTCAACTCAATTGTTGATCACAAAGACTCTAAGAACATTTCAACACAACGATACACTGCGTCCAATTCCTTTTCTTTAATTACATACGGAGGAAGAATATAAATTACATTACCCAACGGTCTTAGCAGGATGTTTCTTTCCAGGAAGAAGGGATAGATTTTTTTTCGGATATCATTAAAGTATGAAGTTCCGGCTTGGCTTGCCAGTTCGATCGCGATGATCGTTCCGATATTCCTTACTTCTTTAACTGTTTTATGACTTTTGATTTTTTGTTTAAAATTATCATGCTGACTTGAAATGTGTCTGATGTTTTGTTGACAATCATCTCGCATGAGTAAATCAAAACTCGCATTAGCAGCAGCGCAAGCAATTGGATTGGCGGTGTATGAGTGACCATGAAAGAATGTCTTCAATACGTCACTCGATTCAAATGCCTTTACAATTTTATCTGAACAACTTGTCACACCAAGGGCCATTGTTCCACCTGTAATGCCTTTTGAAACTGCAATAATATCAGGTTTATTCTTAAGATAATGTGAAGCGAATAGTTTTCCTGTGCGCCCAAAACCAGTGAAGACTTCATCGGCTACACAAATGATATTGGTTTCTTGTGCAATTTGAATGAGGCGATCGAGAACGGCAGGCGAATACATGCGCATTCCTGCAGCACCTTGAACGAGTGGTTCAAAAATAAATACACCTACATTTTTTTGACGAGCAATATCTTTGAATTGCTCGACTACATAATCTTCTTTATCAGCCGAAGGAAAATCAATGAACTCGACATCAAATAATAATGGAGAGAATGCATTGGTAAATGGGCTACGTTCTCCTACAGACATGGCTCCTACAGTATCGCCATGATAACTTCCATCAATGGCGACTATCTTTTTCTTTTCGATACCTTGATTGTACCAAAACTGATATGCCATTTTTAAACCCACTTCAACAGCAGTACTTCCATTATCAGAGAAGAAAATTTTTGCTTGATTTGATGGTAAGATTGAAATCAGATTTTTTGCTAAGGTAATGGCAGGCTCATGTGTAAAGCCAGCAAAGATTACATGTTCTAATTTTTTTGCCTGAGCTGCAATAGCATCTGCAATAAATGGATTACTATGTCCGTGTATATTTACCCACCACGAAGAAACAGCATCTATAATTTTTCTTCCATCATCTGTCGTAAGGTAAATTCCTTCAGCAGATTGGATGAGAATCGGTTCTATCTCACTTACGAGTGAAGTAAAGGGGTGCCAGATTAATTTCTTATCGATATCGTGAAGATCAGACATGAAGATTTTTTTTAAGTTGTTGTGCGTATCGTAGCACTACTTCTTTTGTGATAATTGTTTCAGGAAGGATGTGGAGGAGGAGAGGAAGTTTTGTAGTAGATAGAATGATACTCTCACTTTCCGGATTTGGTTCACCGTTGAAAATAATCCCTTTGATATTAATTTTTCTGTTCTTTAGTGCTTCAACCGTTAGCAAGGTATGGTTGATGCTGCCCAGGTAAAGGTTCGAAACTAAAATTACCTCTGCTTTAAACTTGTCAATTAAATCCACAACAAAGAAATCTTTTGCAAGTGGCACGAGACAACCGCCAGCTCCTTCTATAATCAGATCGTGACCTATACGGGGAAGAATGAAATTCTCTCTTCTGATTTCAATGCTTTCTGCTTTTGCAGCAGCGTGAGGTGAGGCAGGTTTCTTTAATAGGTAAGCTTCAGCATGAATTTTCGTTGAAGCATTTGAAACCAGGTTAGCAACTGTTTCGGAGTCGGTTGGAAATCCAGCTTGCACGGGCTTCCAGTAGTCAGCATGAAGCGCTTCACAAAGAATTGCCGATACAAGGGTCTTGCCACTATCGGTGTGAATGGCGGTAACAAAATAATTCATCCCGAAAGGTATGTGAAACTTTCAAAATAATGTACGTGAATCTTAAAGCAGGGTTACCACTGCCCGTTTCCAGATACCGGTAACCGGCAACTGGTAACTGGAAACTTAGTCATCTATCGGGTACACCTTACTTTGAAGAAGATTTCAATGAACTGAGCGACTGAACAAGATTAGAAATTTCTTCATTGGTATTGAAGGTATGTAGACAAACTCGAAGACGCTCCGTTTCTTTTGGAACGGTAGGGGATAGGATTGGCCGAACATCAAATCCTTTCTGTTGAAGATCAGTTGCTAATTTCTTTGTTTTGTGATTTCCTCCAATACATATTGATTGGATGGAACTTTTGCTTGTTGAATTTTCTCCAACAAGGCCGAGTTTATGAACAAAGTGTTCTATTTTTTTAGTTAATACATCCTGTAAACTTATGTTCTGATTAAGAAAATCAAAGGCACATTCAATTGAAATTAAACCATGTGGAGGAAGTGCTGTGGTGTAAATAAAAGGTCGAGCAAAATTGATGAGGTAGTCTCTAAGCGTTGATGATCCGGCCACACAAGCACCGTGTATGCCCATACCTTTTCCGAAGGTATAAATCCGAATGTCTATTTTATCTTCAAGTCCGAGTGACACAGCAAGCCCAGCCCCTTTATCGCCATGAACTCCAGTACTGTGTGCCTCATCTAGAATAATGGAGGCACCATATTTTTCGGATAAAGTCACCAGTTCTTTCAATGGACATTGATCTCCATCCATTGAGTAAATGGATTCGACCGCAATGAAAATCTTCCCTGTCGCTAATTTTAATTTCGACTCGAGGTCATTCAAATCATTGTGTCGAAAGTTAAACCGTTTAGCTAAACTTAAGCGCGCTCCATCTTTCATGCAGGCATGCGCTAGTTCATCATACAGAATAGTATCACCTCTTTGTGGCAGTGAAGAGAGCACACCAAGATTGGCAGCGTAACCGGAATTAAAAACAAGTGAAGCTTCACTCTTAAAAATTCCAGCTAATTTTTTTTCGACCTGTTCAGTATAATCGGAGTTTCCAGACAGCAAGCGCGAACCTGTTGCGCCATTTGATTTAGACTTTATGGCATCTATCATTTGTTCAATTGCTTTGAACAGTTCAGGTGAACGTGCAAGTCCGAGGTAATCGTTGGAGGTAAAATCGGTAAGTCCGTGCCGATCAGGTTTTAGAAATCTGCGCGTGCCTTCGGTATCGCGAAGTGCAAGTTGCTTGGCTAATGAAGATTGCAAACTATTCATCTTGCAGGCTGATATTGAATCACAAGTCTAATTAATTTAGGATGAAGAAAGAATGATGATTTTTTTGAAGATATATAAAGCCAATCTACTTTGGTAGTGCGTCAATTATTCCCAGTGCCATTTTTGTAAAATCAAATCCATGATGAGAAACACCAAGTCGTGTAATCACTAATTTTTTGGAAGGGATTACCATTACATATTGTTCTTCAAAACCATCAGCCCAATAGGCGTCTGTTGGAAGTTCGGGATATTTCCGAATAGCAGAATTATTTTTCATTCCAACATTCAACCACCATTGTGCACCATATTCTCCAATTTCAGATGTGGTATTTGCTGTAATGGTATACTTCACCCAACCTTCAGGAAGGATACGTTCATTATTCCAAACGCCATCGTTCAAATACAATAAGCCAAAGCGGGCCCAATCGCGTCCAGTGCCATAGCAGTATGAAGATCCAACAAAAGTTCCGGAAGCATCGGGTTCAAGAATCGTATTATTCATTCCGATTTTATAGAACAGTCTGTCATATGCAAAAGCATGGTATGCACTATCGCCTAGTTGTTGTCTTATCATCCTGGAAAGTATGTTTGTCGTTCCGCTTGAATATTCAAATACTGTATTTGGTGCATGCTTTAATTTTCGATTGGCAGCGTACTCACCCTTGTCATCACTTTTGATAAACATGTTGTGAAAATCAGAAGTAGGAACAAAATAAGATTCAGACCACTCTAATCCACTACTGGCTTGAAGCAAATTGTTTAAGGTAATTTGTTTGCGATCGTCATCCTTCCATTCGCTTACAGGTGCAGGCTCTTCTATTTTTAATTTTCCGTCTTTCACTAAAATACCAATGAGTGCATTGGTGATACTTTTAGTCATCGACCAGCCCATCAATTTGGAATGCTGATTAAAACCTACGGCATATTTCTCACCTACAATTTGTCCATCATACAAAACCACGACACCAAGTGTATTCGCTGGCTTCTTTGGATCGATGTCAACAAAGGCATCAGCAAGTGCCTTGTCGATTGCATCATAATTTACATTCTCCAGAAGGGAATCAGGTATAAGATTTCCATTCGGCCAAAGAAGTGAATCTTGATTTGTGTTTGGCGTAGCTGCTAAATTGAATTCTTGATTTCGTACTTCTTCTTCTGATTTCTCTGATAGCAATGTACAGCCTAAGCCCTGACGGAAGATCGCCTTACTTTTTGCCCAAAGTATAGTGGCCACAACAGTTGAGTCAACATTGTTCATTTCAACACCAGCACTAGAGAGACCAGGAAAAACCTGAAGCTCTTTTTCTTTTACACTCTCAACAGTTCGGCCTGCAATATAAACGCAAGAGCATACTGTTTTGGAAACCATACCCGCCATAACAGGAGGGAAGGTAACAGCAACATAGATTAATGCGACAAGAAGTATAGAAGCGATTAAGATGAAGAAAAGCTTAATGAATTTTTTCATGTTTATAATTAATCGTGAGTAGTTAGATGTTAGTCGTTAGAGAATGCAGGTTTGTACCACGAACTATCTTGTTTCCAAAATTAAGATTTATTTCCTCTCGATTTCTCCAGCACATCCCACATCTCTTCAGGGATCGCTTCCAAATGACTGAACTCACCACCATTACGTAACCATTCGCCACCATCAATGGTAATTACTTCTCCATTTACATAAGCAGAATAGTCCGACATCAGATACGCTGCAAGGTTTGCCAGTTCCTGATGTTCTCCAACGCGCTTCAAGGGTATGCGTTCTGCCGGATCAAATTTCTTTACTAGTTCTCCCGGTAACAATCGGCTCCACGCGCCTTCTGTAGGGAATGGCCCGGGTGCAATGGCATTGCTTCTGATTTTATATTTTGCCCACTCCACAGCAAGCGATCGTGTCAACGCCAATACACCCGCTTTGCTGCAAGCTGACGGCACAACGTACCCGGAGCCTGTCCATGCATACGTTGTTACGATATTTAAAAATGTTCCCGGCTGTTTTTTAGCGATCCAATTTTTCCCCGCTGCTAATGTAGTGTAATATGTTCCCTTCAAAACAATGTCTACAACAATATCGAATGCGCGATGAGAGAGTCTTTCCGTAGGACTGATAAAATTTCCTGCTGCATTGTTGAGTATACCATGAATTTGTCCGAAATTAGTTTCTGCCTGATTAATTACATTTTCAATTTCATTGTACTTGCGCACATCGCATGCTACCGCCAGCACCTTTCCGCCTTTCTTCTTCATCATTTCTTCGGCCGATTTTTCAAGCACTTCCATCTTGCGGCTCGTAATCACCAGGTTTGCACCAAGCTCCAGAAAATATTCGCCCATCGATCGGCCCAGGCCTGTGCCGCCCCCGGTAATAATGATCGTTCTGTCTTTTAAACTTCCGGGTTTCAGCATGCCTTCCATAATCTTTCTTTTAAGTGTTTCAAAGTAAGAATTTCGTATTCGGTTTCATACATTATTGCTACTATTTCATAAAAAATCAGTTTTGAAATAAAACAAAAAAGGGTCGCATTTTAATGCGACCCTTTTTTGATATTCGTTTCGAATCAATTAACCATTGGTAAGTGTTTCAATTTCATCCAGTACAGGTTGCAGAACGGTTTCCAATTTCTCTTTGGTGCCATCGGCATATTGTATGTATGCAATGACCTCGCCATCTTCTTCAACAAAAACTACGTCACCCAATTTTTTACCATCACTATATAATGCCATTTTAATAATATCATTCCAATTTACTTCTTGTGCATTTGCGGCCTCAGCATTAATACTTCCTTGTAACTTCAGGTTTCTGAATTGAACAAAGCCATCAATGCTTTTTAAACTTTCTTCTGATTTCGAGCTATCACTATATTTTACAACAACGCTTGTTGCAACTATGACTTCCTGGCCGCGAAGTAGTGAAACACTAAGAGAAGAGGATGAAGATCCACTTGCATCAAATGAAACATCCAGCTTAAAATCATCAATCTCCAACACAATGTCAGAAGCGATTGGAAATCCGAGTTCATCCCATGCAGTTTCAAAATGAAGGGAAACCACTTTCGTGTCGTTTACAAATAATGAAGCAGTGAGTAATTCAGGTTGGTACGAATATTCTTCGAATTCTTCATCGTATACTTCTATCTCACTGTATTCAGTAAGTTGCAGTTTGGCATTGTTTGTTGTTGATCCTTCCGTTGGAAACTGAATCTCAATGATTTCAGAATCGTCAGTTTTTTCAAATGCACCGGCTTCACCCAGTGCGGGATTCCACGCGTACACACCTAAGTTGGCTTCAAAGTCGAAAGCTTCATCAGTAGCGGTTCTTCCTGTTAACACCTTGTCAGTAACAAAAATGGATTTAAATTCTTTGCCTTTTTTCCGAAAAAAGCTGCGAATCTTTTTTTGATCCGTGCCAATTCTACCAAAAGGATCATCTGTTTCTACGAGATCAAATAAATCCTGAACAGCCTGCATACCGCTTGCATCGGATAAACTTTGCAAATCAGTAACGGCTGTTGAATTAAATTCATTAAGGGTGCTTTTCGCTTCGCTCTTTGAAAGTTGGCTGGTCTTTTCATTATCGTTGCAAGAGGACAAGCCAATGAGAACAGATAATGCCGCAACGGATAGAAATTTTTGATTGAATGTCATAACGTAGTTTAGTAAGGTTAACAGTAGGATAAAGATGGATAAAAATACTGGGATTATACGGAATGGATTGAGGTCAGGGTATAAAAAATATGCTTATCCATAGACTCATCATACAGTAAGATGGTTGTAAGTAAATAATAATTCTTAATTTCGAATCACCATTTTTTAAACTTGATTCATATGAAGAACGTAATTCTGATCCTTTTTCTACTTTTTATTTCATCGTCCTGCATTGTCACCAAGAAAAAATATGATGAGCTTCTTGCTCAAAAAATAAGAACAGAAGCTGATTTGGCTGATCGTACTTCAGCTTTAGACAGTGCGAATCTTCGTCTTGAAGATCTCGATCAGAAAATCAGAAAGTTGAAAGAAGACACCACCAGTCTTGGTAAGGGTGTACGCAGCACAGGCAGTAAATTGGCTGAGTTGGAAAAAGAACATAGTCAATTGAGTACTTATTATAAAAACCTATTGAACAGCAGCGGCAAACAAAACCGCGACATGGCACAGCAACAAGAGCAACTTCTTGCCATTCAGCAGAATCTTGATCATACCAGAAAGTTGAACGACTCACTGAGCACGAGTTTGGCTGAACGCGAAAGAAAAGTAAGAGAGCTTGAACAGGTAATGGCCAGCAAAGATAAAGCAGTACAAGACTTGAAAAATAAAATAAGCAACGCTTTGTTGAACTTCAAAGAGAATGACATCACGGTTAAAGTGAAAAACGGAAAAGTATATATCTCATTAGCTGAACAATTGTTATTTGGTTCCGGAAGTATTGATGTTGACAGCAAGGGTGTAACGGCACTACAGCAATTGGCGAAGGCTATTAAAGATCAACGCGACATTAACATTATGGTGGAAGGGCATACAGATAATGTACCGATCTCGAAAAAATCACAATACATGAATGATAATTGGGATCTCAGCGTAATGCGTGCAACCTCCATCACTCGAATTCTTACAAAAGCAGGTGTTTCAACAAAACAAATTACAGCATCTGGCCGTGGGGAATCCATGCCGCTTGCTGCAAACGATACTCCGCAGAACAAACAGAAGAATCGGAGAACAGAAATCATCATCACTCCAAATCTTGATGAGCTGTTCAGAATTTTGGAATCAAATTAAAATCGTAAATACTTTATTATGTGGCGTCTCATATCCTTCATCATCTTAATTATCGACATCGTTGTCGTACTTGAAATTCTTCGTAGCAACAAAGACTTAGAGAAGAAAGTATTGTGGATTATTGCTGTCGTATTTCTGCCTATCCTCGGACCAATATTGTATTACCTTATTGGAAAGAAGTAAGTAGTTGATTTGTGATGAGTGATTTGCGATTAAGGATATATGATTGGATTGAAGAATTCTTAGAGGTTATTTGAAACCCAAATCACTAATCACTCATCCTAAATCATTATCTCACCTTTGCCTTCTTTACGATGTTAGCAAACACGCCTGGAAAAAAGCGATGCATGTAAATGGCCATTACTTCTTTGGTACCACCAATGTAGACTTCACGTTTTTTCTTTTCGATGGCGGTGGCAATGCGCTTCGCAAGTTCTTCTGGCAACATTCCGTCTTCAGTAGTGCCATCCATTTTGTTGAGGTTTGTGCCGTCACCTACCAAGGCATTCATTGTAATATTTGTACGGATCCATCCTGGGCAAATTACCGTGACAAAAATATTCTCGCGCCACACTTCCGCTCTAAGCGAATCGAAGAAGCCATGCAGAGCATGTTTCGCAGCTGCATAAGCCGAGCGATATGGTGTTCCGATAATACCCATCACACTGCTGATCGTTACATAATGTCCAGACTTGCGTTGCAAGAAATGAGGAAGTAAATATTTAGTAAGCGTGATTGTTCCGAAATAATCCACCTCCATAATTCTTCTATCAACATCCAGAACAGTGTCTTTGGTAAGACTGCGTTGACTGATACCACCATTGTTGAACAAAATATCAATGTGTCCGAAGATTTGAATGGCGGCTTCAGTAGAAAGTTGTAACGTGCTGGATTGTGAAAGATCAAGCGCCAACACACGAATATTGGGCTGTGCTGATGCAATGCAGTTTCCTTTTACGCGCTCAAGTTCTTCTTTCCTTCGTGCAGAGAGAATAAGTTTTGCACCTCTGCGGGCGAGTTCATATGTAATGGCTTCACCGATGCCGGAAGAAGCGCCTGTTATCCAAATTACTTTATTTGCTAATGTTGACATATTCGTGTAAGAATCAATTGTTATTTCTGATAGACTACAAAATCAAAATCAAATGCATGACGTTCATCTTTGCCATGATGAACTCTTGAGATTTCTTTCCAATCCTTTTTATTAAAGTTGGGAAAGTAAGTGTCACCATCAAGAGTGGTGTTAATCTCTGTTACATAAAGTTTATCAGCGTGCGAAAAACCAAGATTATAAATTTCAGCTCCACCAATGATGAAGGTTTCCGGTTCACCATTTTTTTGTGCAATGTCCAACGCTTCTTCAAGTGTATTGACCACAATACATCCCGGAGCACGAAAATCGGTCTGGCGTGTTACGACAATATTTGTACGGTTTGGGAGTGGTTTAAATTTCTCTGGAATCGAGTCGTAATTCTTGCGACCCATTATGGTGTGATGCCCCTTTGTGGTCTGCATGAAGTATTTCATGTCGTCTGGCAAGTGCCAGGGGAGATCATTATTTTTTCCGATCACGTTATTTTGTGCGCGGGCGGCAATCAGAGAGATAATCATTCAATAGGTAGATAATAGGACATGCAAAGGTGCAAATAATTTTTTGTTTTTCCGGAAAGGAAAAACACCTTATCGAGCTGGAATCAATTGATTTTATTTCCCCTGAAAAACTCTTTAATATCCATCCTTCGTTTTCCTTCCGGTTGTAATTCATCAATGGAAATCAAGCCATCAGAAGTTCGGATATGGAGATAGTTCTTATTGTCCGTACTTAGACTTCCAATTTCCTTTTGATTTACACCTTCTTTTGAAACCGATACCTTAAAGATTTTGTAGTTCTTACCATTCAGTTCACACCATGCTGTTGGATAAGGATTTAAGCCCCGAACAAAATTTCGAATCTGCTCGCTCGATTGACTCCAGTTAATCTGACAAGTCTCTTTGAATATTTTAGGAGCATGTTTTATTTCCGCACTTTCAGTTTGAGGTATCGATGGATAATTACCGTTCTCGATCGACTGCACTGTTTTCAAAACAAGCTGCGAACCTTTTACCATCAATCGTTCATAGAGTTCACCAACGGTATCCTCCTCACCAATTGTTTCTTTTTCCTGAAAGATGATACTACCTGTATCGATTTCATGTTTTAGAAAGAAAGTTGTTGCCCCTGTTTCTTTTTCACCATTGATAATGGCCCAGTTAATAGGCGCAGCACCTCGGTATTGTGGAAGAAGAGATGCATGTAGATTAAAAGTACCAAGCGAAGGCATTGCCCACACCATCTCTGGCAACATACGAAATGCAACCACTACCTGAAGATTTGTCTGGTAGCTTTTGAGTTCTTCCAAAAATTCGGGCGACTTTAAATTCGTTGGCTGAAGAACCGGTATGTTGTGCTTTAGAGCAGACTCTTTTACAGGTGAGTAGGTAATTTTTTGTCCTCGTCCTTGTGGTTTATCCGGTGCAGTAATGACGGCTACAACATTGAACTTATTTTCAACCAGTATTTCTAAACTCGGTACAGCGAATTCAGGTGTGCCCATGAAGATGATGCGGAGAATATTCATTTGATTCATTCAGACCACAAAGAAAATCAATCTCTCAACTCTTTCCTTATATACTTTTTGCAAATCGGGCAATCGGTCCAAACATGCCCACGCGCAGGGCAATATTTACGGCCAAAGTAAATAATTTGAAGATGCGCTTTATTCCATTTGTCTTCCGGAATCAATCGTTTTAAATCTTTCTCGGTTTGATCTACATTCTTCCCAGTAGTCAATCCCCAACGATAAGCAAGTCGATGGATATGTGTATCAACAGGAAAGGCAGGCACACCAAACCATTGAGTCATTACTACCGAGGCGGTCTTATGACCAACAGCAGGAAGTTCTTCGAGCGCTTCAAATGTATTCGGAACTTCGCCATTGTATTTTTCTATCAATATTTTAGACAAACCATAAATACCTTTCGATTTCATGGGAGATAAACCACAAGGTTTAATGATTTCCCGAATCTCCTCAACACTCACCTTCACCATATCGTAGGGATTATCAGCCTGCCTGAAAAGAAGCGGAGTTATTTGATTAACCCGAACATCGGTGCATTGAGCAGAAAGGAGAACAGAAACTAATAAAGTATAAGCATCTTTATGATTCAGCGGTATTTCGGGTTCAGGAAAATACTTTTCGAGAATTGAAATGATGTCGGCTACTTTTTCGGATTTGGTCATTCAAACTTTAATTTACATTTCAAGGATAATCATATCCAATCCTTTAATATGCTTAAAGCCTTTATCAAATGTTAGAAGAGGTAGTTGGTAGTGAAGAGCTGTTGCTGCTATCAGTGCATCAGGAAGCTTTATTTTGTATTGCTGCTTCAAAGATATTGCTACATCATTGATTGCTTCGCTATGAGTAAGCTTAATGCAAATACTTAGGAGATTTTTTACTTGCTTAATGTCAGATGTGCTGATATTAAATTTACCTAGTAACTCAATCTGTGTAATAAAAGAATAATGCCATGATGATGATAATAATCTTTTTAATGACGGGTGCTTTTCAAGTAAAAGAATGAAAGCATTTGTATCAGCGAGGTAATCAATCCCATTCATTCCTTACTTTTTTTTGATATTCGAGACCATCTCCATAAACACCTTTTAGTTTACCATAGAAATCGGCAAGTGTTTTTTTACCCTTCTTCTTTTTGGTCAAAGGGATAAGGGCTTTTCGGATATCATTCTCGCTGCTTTTTTTCGATATTTTAATGATTATTCCCATATACAAGTATACTAATTAACCCTTGATGCTATTGATAAAGTAGGTACTTTTTTCTCATTTCAGTATAGGCTTCCAAATCTTTCTTCCAGCTTTCGCGAATGGCTTCTTCTGTTAATCCATCTTTGATTTGTTGCTTTAATGCGGAGGTGCCGGCCAGGATATCAAAGTAGGGAAGAAAGAATTTTTCCTTATCAGGATAGGCTTTGTACATCTCAAACAAATACTTCAAATCAATCTTTCGTTCAATCGAAGCATTTCGCAAATCAATTCCATAGCAGAGTTTATTTTCGTGCGGTGGATTGACGGCAACACCTTTTATTGTTTGTGGTGTAAACTGAAAGGGCATGTCTTTTAATTCCGGATTGCCCAATACTTGAAATGGAAAAGGTGTACCGCGTCCCAGGCTTATCACTGTTCCTTCGAAAAGGCAGATGTAAGGATACATTTTTACAGCTTGATTGTTCGGAAGGTTCGGTGATGGTTTAACAGGCAATATGTAATCGTCCGAGTGCTGCCAGTTTTTTAACGTGATAATTTCTACCTCACATTTCACTTTGTTTGCCAACCACTCTTCTCCATTGATCATTTGAGCAAGTTCACCAACGGTCAATCCGTGTGCGATCGGAATGGCGTGCATAGCAACAAATGATTGTAATGGTTTTTCATTCATTGGTCCGTCAACAAATGCATTTGGATTGGGGCGATCGAGGATGATGAGTTTCTTTTTGGTTTCCGCGCAAGTCTCCATTACATAATGCATGGTTCCGATATAGGTATAGAAGCGAGCCCCAACATCCTGAATGTCAAAAATCACAACATCAACATTGGAAAATTGTTTGGCTGTTGGTTTTCGGTTTTTACCGTAAAGCGATACTACTGGAATGCCGGTTTTAAAATCGATGCTGTCATTGACACTTTCGCCATCTGCTGCGTTTCCACGAAAGCCATGTTCAGGTCCGAATATCTTAACGATGTTAACGCCTCTGCTTTTCAGTGTATCGGCCAGATGGGTTTGACCAATTAAGGAAGTGTGGTTTACGACCAGTGCTACTCGTTTGTCTTTTAGTTTAGGCAGTAACAAGTCGAGCTGCTCTGCACCAATCACAATTTTTTTTGGTTGTAATTTTTCAGTGGTCTGCGATGAAGATGTATTCGACACATGCACGCCACTACCGCAGGTTACGAAAGTCAGCAATATGAGGCAAGCAAAAACAAATCTTTTCATATCGACAAAATTATTAATTCAGAGTGAGAAGCAATGAAAGTATTGATTGTGGTCTAATGTTATCCTACTTTGCGTAAGAATATAAACGTTGAAAAGTTAATCATAAGTTTGAACCTTTCGTATTTCATATCGAAAAGAATCAGCCAGGAGCAGAAGCAGGGGTTCGCCTCTACCATTCATAAAATTGCCATCGCCAGCATTGGTATTGGTTTGGGTGCAGCCATCGTTTCATTTTTAATATTGAAAGGTTTTCAGGAAACCATCAAAAATAAAATCTACAACTTCAGTGGTCATCTCATTATAACAAAACAAACCACCAGTAATTCTCCAGAAGAACAAGCAATGAATTTTCAAATGGATGCCTACCTCCATCCGGAACGATACCCAAATGTAGAACACCTTCAGGAGTATGCACACAAAGCCGGACTTGTTAAGGCTGATGATGAAGTGCTGGGTGTGATGTTGAAAGGCATTGGTAAAAGTTTTGATGCGAATGCTTTTAGTAAGAATATCATTGATGGAAAATTTATTACACTTCCTGACTCCGGGTATGCCAATCAGGTGGTGATCAGCAAAGACATCTCAAATAAATTGAAAGCGAAGGTGGGCGATCAGATTGTTGTTCACTTTTTTCAAAATCCACCTCGCTCAAGGAAGTTGTTAGTAATGGGTATTTACGAAACAGACTTGTCTGAATATTTCGATAGCAAAATCATCATTAGCGACATTCGCCTTATTCAAAAATTAAATGATTGGTCTGATTCATTGGCAGGAGGAGTGGAGGTGTTTGTAAGAAATGTCGATAATGTAGATGATGCGGGTTATGCTATCCAGGAATCGATGGATTATGATTTATACGTTGAACGCGTGAGCGATAAGTACAGTCAGGTTTTTGAATGGCTTGATCTTATCAGCCGTCAGGTCAATATTATTCTGGTAATTATTCTTCTGGTGGTGTGCGTCAATATGGTTTCCATTGTTCTTATTCTGGTGATGGAACGAACCCAAATGATTGGAATGTTGAAAGCACTCGGGGCCGGAAATAAATTGATACGATCTATCTTTGTGTATAATGGCATTAGCCTTATTCTAAAAGGGCTCTTGTTTGGCAATGCTCTTGGTTTGGGACTTTGTTATATTCAATATAAATTCAAGTTGGTTAAACTAAACCCGCATGATTATTATATGGATGTGGTGCCCATCAGCTGGCATTGGGAAATTGTGGGGCTTTTAAATCTTTTAGCCTTTTTGGTTATTGTTGTGGTATTACTCCTCCCTACCATGGTCATTTCCCGCGTAAACCCGATAAAGGCCATTCGATTCGATTAATTGGAATAAGCGTTTGAACTTCAAATATTTTTATACTTTTGTTATATAAGGAGCCCACCTTATCTCACTTAACGGTTATAATGTTATGCAGTTAAAATTTAAAAATCCGGTTAGGCCTGACCTAACCAACACGATCACCAAAAGAAACCGCAGACTTCAGGCTTTCTTTAATGCAAAGAACCTGGATGTGCGGTTGCATGGCGATGCACAAAATCCACTAATGGTATTGTGCGGCTGCGTAGGTTTATCGGCCTACGTTCACAACTTTGATCTTCGCTTGTTGGACAAACCCAACCAAGGAGAGTTGATGAAGATCTTCAAACTTACCGAGATCATTCAAGGTACGCGCGAAGAGCTTGTGGAGTGGATGCAACAGTATCCGCAAATGCCGCTCTACAGAATTCAACATGCGGATAGCAAGTTGTTTTTATGTGGTTTCAACTTCGTTGATCGCGAACAAAAATTAGGCCGTTACCCTGTTTTTGCACGCGAAGATTATCACATCTACAAACAGCGCGAGGCAGCAGAAGACATTCTGGCCATGCTGAAAGAAGATGGATACGAAGTAGAAATCACTGAACCTGATTTGGAGATGGTGAAATCGCACGTTGGCCCGATAACGTTCATTGATTCGGAAGAACAAGAACATTTTCACCAGCCACGAGACATCTGAAAACAAGTGTTGGTTTAAGAAGGCTGACCACTTGGGATGTACTTCTTAAACCAACTTTGTATGGTTAACTGAAGCACTCCAAAAAAAGCTTCCTTAAAAATGCCTGCCGACATTTTAGACTCTCCTCGTGTGCGGTCTGTAAAAATAATAGGCACTTCTGTGAGTTTGAATCCAAACTTCCAAGCCAAAAACTTCATCTCGATTTGAAAGGCGTATCCAACAAATTTTACATTATCAAGTGAAATGGTTTCCAATACCTTTCTTTTATAACATACAAATCCTGCTGTGGTGTCGCGAATGGGCATGCTGGTAATTAATCTAACATAGCTGCTGGCAAAATAGGATAGCAGAACGCGCCCCATTGGCCAGTTCACTACATTAACGCCTGTGGCATAGCGCGAGCCAATAGCGACATCGCTTCCGTGCTCAGAGCATGCCAAATAAAGGTTTACAAGATCTTTTGGATCGTGTGAAAAATCGGCATCCATTTCTAAAATGAAATCATATCCCTTCTCTAGGGCATATTTAAAACCGGTTATGTAGGCTGTGCCTAATCCCAACTTACCCGCACGTTTCAGTAAATGAAGTTTGGTTTCGGTAACGTTATAATGTTGCTGTAATTCTTCTACAATTTCACCCGTTCCATCAGGTGAATTGTCATCCACAATCAGAATATGGAAGTCTTTCGGTAAAGCAAGTGCAGTATCGATGATCGAGCGAATATTCTCGCGCTCCTTGTACGTAGGAATAATAACGATAGCGTTGCTCACCTGATTTTGGATTGTAAACAAAACTAGAAAAAGATGCAGGTTAATCAATCGTTAGTTTGACAAGACTGGTATTTATTTAGATACAAGGCCTTAGGAGGGCTATGAGGTCCTCAATGTTTAAAGTTCATCAATTCGTAAAAAAGCTGGCTTTTAAATTGATGTCAGTAGATATTCTGATAATTTTAATGCCGGACTAACAAAATACCTTCACCATGAAAACGCCAATTGTAATAGCCTGCTTACTTTTCGCCTGTACCTGTCTCGCTCAAAGTTCGTTTGAGGGAACCATCAAATGGTCGATGAAAATGGAAATAACGGATCCGGCTGCAAAGGCGAGAATGGAAGAAGGCCAAAAGAAAATGAACGATCCAGCGAACCAAGCCAAAATGAAGGAGATGGAGGCTAAGATGAACGATCCTCAGTTTAAGGCCATGATGGATGCCAATCCTCAGATGAAAGCACAAATGGAAAAGACCATGCAAATGATGCAAGGGGGAAATCTGAATTCAATGATGCCCTCAGCATTTACAGTAAAGATCAAAAACAATAATAGCATTGCGCAAATGGAAGGTGGTATGATAGGCGGCATGGAGATTCTCAACCTCACCGATAAAAATCAATCGTATTCCTTAGACCGAAAAAATAAGACATACACCACATTACCTCAGGGAAGTAATGAGCCGCAAAAGACAAGTCCGGAAATAAAAGTAACCAAGACAAATGAGACCGCGAAGATTCTTAACTACACCTGCATAAAGACCATTGTAGAGGTTACCCAGAATGGAAAAACAATGAAGAATTTCTATTGGACAACAACAGAGATAAAAGATCTGGATTTAAAGAGCCTCTCTAAGCAACGCATGGGCCGTGGCAATCAGTCTATGTTCTACCAGGATATTGATGGTGTGCCATTGAAAATGGAAATGACAATGCCTGAAGGTACAATGACAATGGAAGTGACGGAGATCAAGAAAGAATCACTAAGCGCTTCACTATTTGAATTGCCTGCTGACTTTAAAGAAGTAAAAGGGTATACAGGTCAGCACTAAGGCTGGTTTAAATGTTAATCGTTAAGGAGCTTAACGATTAACATTTAAGGAGTAACTAATAACCAAGAATTTTCAACATACTCTCGCTCGTCTGCTCTGTAGCAAAAAGCTTTGTCGTAATCTCGCCATCTTCGTTGCGATCGATTAAAACGTGTTTAGGTGCTGGTATCAAGCAATGTTGAATACCTCCATATCCTCCAAGCGATTCCTGATACGCTCCGGTATGGAAGAACCCTACATATAGATTTTCCTCATCCGTAATCATTGGCAAGAATACTTCGCCTGTATGTGCTTCTGAATTGTAATAATCCATACTGTCGCAGGTTAGTCCACCGATGTTGACTTTGTGATAGGGATCATCCCATTTGTTTAAGGCCAACAGAATGTATTTCTGATTCATTCCCCAGGCATCTGGTAGGTGGGTGATGAACGAGCCATCAATCATGTACCAAAGCTCTTTATCGTTTTGTAATTTCTGATCAATCAGTGAATACAACACAGCGCCACTCTCACCAACGGTGTAACTTCCAAACTCAGTAAAGATGTTTGGTACAGGTACGTTGTTCTTATCACAAATCCATTTAATGTTTTCCACAATCTGTTCGATCATGTACTTGTAATCGTATTGAAATGTAAGGGAGGTCTTAATCGGGAAACCACCGCCAATATCAATTGAATCGAGTGTAGGACAGATTTTCTTCAACTCACAATACTTGAAGATGAAGCGGCTCAACTCGCTCCAGTAGTAGGCAGTATCTTTAATACCGGTGTTGATGAAGAAGTGCAACATCTTCAGCTCGGCCTTATCACTATTCTCAATCTTGTCTTTGTAAAACGCATTAATATCGCTGTAGCGGATACCTAATCGAGAAGTATAGAACTCAAACTTTGGTTCTTCATCTGCCGCTACGCGAATAGCTACTCGGTACGGGTTTTTTACATTTTCTTCGTAGAAATCAATCTCACCCAGGTTGTCAAGAATCGGCACGCAGTTTTTAAAACCATCATTCAGCAGTTCACTGATGTATTGACGATAGGCCGGCATCTTAAACCCATTGCAAAGTATGTAGGTATCTTTTGAAATTTTACCGCTGTTGAACAAGGATCTTACAATCGGAATATCAAATGAGGAAGAAGTCTCCATGTGAACATTCTCATTCTTCAGGGCTTCCTCCATCACAAAAGAAAAGTGCGATGATTTAGTGCAGTAGCAGTAGGTGTAATTTCCCTTGTACTTGAATTTCTCAAGCGCGTTGTTGAAGGTAGCCTGAACAAACCTAACATTTTCGCTTATTCGCGGAAGGTAGGTGAGCTTGAGGGGAGTGCCATACTGTTTAATAATGTCCATTAAGGGCACATCGTTGAACAATAATTCGTGTTCTCTTACTTTAAATTCTTTCTGAGGAAACTCAAAAGTCTGTTCAATTAGCTCACGGTAACTCTTCATTTCGGCATGCAGTGGTTTTGATAAAAGAGGTGCAATATTGTCATAATTTTGCCATCTTTGCAACATGCTTTCTAAACGCATGGTTTATCGTTTTTCTTGTAAAAGAGCCGTATTCACGACTCTGCCAGTTGTTGGCTTGCCTGACTTTTAAGGTCGCTAAAGGCATTTCCCAATCTTTTTCAAACGATAACCTGTTCATCACAAAACATTTAATACAAGATTCCTGTGAAAGAATTAAAAATTATAGAAGTGAAGTCCGAAATCGGTGCCGGAACCCGTGGAGCCAGTTTAGGCGTGGAGGCAATTAAGATTGCCAGCCTCGACATGGGCTCCGATTTCTTCAGAATTCACGAATCGGTTGAAGTAGAAAACGTAAACGAACTTCTGTTTGACGGTGCCAAGCACTCTTACGCCAAGTTCATTGATGGGGTAATGATCATGGAGGAGCGCGTATGCCTTGAAGTTTACGAAACGATCTGGGAAGAGGACTTTCCATTCATTGTAGCAGGTGATCACAGCACGGCCTATGGAACCATGGCAGGAATAAAGAAGGCTGACCCAAAAATCCGACTTGGCGTTATCTGGATTGATGCTCATGCAGATTTTCATACACCATTCACAACACCTTCTGGCAATATGCACGGCATGACGCTCGCTATGGCCTGTGGCATTGATAATTTCGAATGTAAAGTAAACGACCCTCGCGGAGAGACTCAAGAATACTGGGAGCAAATAAAGAATGTAGGCTTAGCAGGACCAAAGATATATCCTGAAGACATCGTGTACATCGCAGTTCGCGACTTAGAGAAGCCAGAGAACTATTTGATCAACAAATACAACATCAACTTCATTGAAACGGAAGAGGTAAAGAAGCAAGGTGCTGCAGAAGTTGCCAAGCGTGCATTGGCGATGCTAGAGCATTGCGATGCTATATACGTTTCATTTGATGTGGATAGTATTGACAGTCGTTTTTCTACCGGAACCGGAACACCGGTACCCAACGGCCTTACTGTAGAGGAGGCAAAAATCCTAAATGTTGAACTCTGCAAAGATCCGAAAGTATGTGCCTGGGAAATTGTAGAAGTAAACCCCACACTTGATACTGAAAACCGAATGGCTGAAAGTGCTTTTGAAATTATGGAAGCATCTGCGAAAGCAATTGTGAGCAGACCTGTCCTTGCGGATTGAGTTAATGGTTAATCGGGAAAGTTCTTTTAACCTCCAAACATAAGGTTTCTTTCAGGTTTATAGGTTATTTAAGGAAGGATGGGTAACAACGGGGTAACTAGAGTTACCCAAAAGAGCCGAATTAGAACCTAAGTTTTCAAGGACCAGTTTAGTGTTCTCCTGGTTTTCTTGGGTGTTTGTTAACACCTTGAACCGTACGCAAAATTTCAAAGAAGTTTAATCAAAGATAATAAGATTGGCCTTAACCTCATTTATGGACTGAATAGAAAGACATTACGCAAATAAATTTCACAGAAAAAAAATTACAGTTTTCTCCCAAGTTTGATCGAACATTATGAAGCAAAGAGCTTGTCGATTAAAATTCTTGAAGCCTTTGAGAGGCTCACCTCTCTTCTTTTGGTCTTTTCAATCTACGGAATTAATCTGGGTACTTTTGAGTAGACTCTTTCGAAGTTTTTGAATTTTGAAGGCGCATTTACCTTAAGCCGGTAATTTCATCATTAGCTTGAGGCATCTGTCACCTTCCTTGCATTTTGAAACCGTTAATTCCGTCTACTTTGTAGAGTCGTTCGTATATCTGAATGCTTTTACATTATGACAAAGATACTCATGCTTGGTTGGGAATTTCCACCGCTTTTCAGCGGAGGCCTTGGCATAGCTACCTATGGGCTGGTAAAAGCATTAAGTCCGAAAACTGACATTCGTCTCATTATTCCCCAGGCTTCAGCAAATGATTTGAGCAATGTCAACATCATCGGCCTGAATCAACTCACTGCGCAAGAAATCGATCTCGAACGCGTTGCGTTTAACTTTTCATTTCTCAACGCCAAAGTGCATCAACTTTCGGTTAGTATTAGCCCCTATCATTATGCCAATCAACTTATTGAAGATAGTCAGCGTAATGCTTTCGATGCTTTATCAACTGATCAGAAAAGCATCGATCAGATCAACAACATCTTCTCCGGAAAAGAAGTCTATGGATCGAATGTGATGCATAAGGTGTATTTGTTTTCAAAGTTATCCGAAGAGATTGCAGCCGATGGAAACTTCAATGTCATCCATGCGCACGATTGGGTAACGTATCCGGCCGGAATCAACATTAAGCATCGAACACATAAACCACTGGTATTACACGTTCACGCATTGGAAACCGATCGTGTCGGTGGACATGCACGCAACGAAATTTATAAAGTGGAAAGACGAGGAATGGAAGAAGCTGATAAAGTAATTGCCGTGAGTCATTATACCCGTCAACAAATCATGGAGCATTATCAGATTGATGAACATAAGATTGAAGTGGTTCACAATGGAATTGATCCTGCCGGGATTGTTCGCACACAACACAAGTTAAAAGATAAGCTCGTAGTTTTTCTCGGGAGACTCACCCATCAGAAAGGTCCGCAGTATTTAGTTGAAACGGCAGAGAAAGTAGCGCAAGTATATCCGCGTGTGAAATTTATCGTGGCAGGAATGGGCGATCAGTTTGCACCTTTACTGGAATCATCCGCCTATAAAAAATTAGGCCATCATTTTATTTTTGCAGGTTTTCTTTCCAAAGCAAAAGTGAATGAATTGCTCGCGTTGGCGGATGTTTATTTTATGCCTTCCGTTTCAGAACCGTTTGGTCTTACGGCATTGGAGGCAGCACAGCATTTTGTTCCCAGTGTGATCTCGTCACAATCCGGAGCAGCAGAGGTAATGAAGTCATCGCTTAAAGCAGATCATTGGGACACAGACAAGTATGCGAATTACATTCATGCGTTGCTTCGTTATAATGCATTACATCAAAATCTTTCGCTGGGAGCCAACCATGAAATACAACACGTAACGTGGGAGCATGCTGCCGAGAAAGTCTGTGGAATTTATAATCAGTTATACCGTAACTAAAAAACCTCTATGCCTTCTGTTTGTTTTTATTTCCAGGTGCATCAACCGTTTCGGTTAAAACCTTATGATTGTTTCAAGATTGCCAACGATCACGATTATGAAGATGAAGCGAAGAACAGAGAGATACTCGATCGTGTTTCGAAGAAATGCTATTTACCGACAAACCATACAATGTTAAATTTGATCGATAAATATCAGGGCGATTTTAAAATTTCGTACTCACTGAGTGGTGTATTGATTGAGCAATTGGAATTGTATCGCCCCGATGTATTAAAATCATTTCAGGCCTTGGCGGAAACGGGTTGTGTTGAATTTTTATCGGAGACGTATCACCACTCGCTGAGTTATCTATATTCCAAAGAAGAATTTGTTCGGCAGGTGGAATTACATAAGGCAAAAATTAAAAAGCACTTCAATCAAGTACCTACTGTTTTTAGAAATACCGAACTCATTTATAATAATGACATTGCTAATTACATTTCGGATCTGGGCTACAAGGGAATTATCTGTGAAGGATTAGATCACATCCTCGGCTATCGCAGTCCGAATTTCATTCATTATCCTCCTGGAAATATGAAGATAAAATGTTTGTTGAAGAATTATAAACTGTCAGATGACATAGCGTTTCGTTTTTCCAATCAAGGTTGGGATGAATGGCCGCTGACGGCTCCGAAGTTTGCGAACTGGGCGCACCAGGTGGCGGGCAATGGTGAAACGATCAATCTCTTTATGGACTATGAAACGTTTGGAGAACATCAATGGCCTGAAACCGGCATCTTTGAATTTCTTCAACACATACCGGGTGAAATTATCAAACATCCTGACTTCGATTTTAAAACACCTTCGGAAGTGATTCGATCGTACAAAGCAAGAGGCGAATACGATGTTAACAACCTTAGCTCATGGGCTGATCTGGAGCGTGATCTTTCCGCATGGTTAGGAAACAGTTTGCAACATGATGCAATGGAGCGCATTTACAAATTGGAGAAGGAAGTAAAGGAAAGTGGCGATCTGAATTTAATCAACACGTGGGCGAAGCTCACTACGTCTGATCATTTCTATTACATGTGCACCAAGTATTGGAACGATGGCGATGTCCATAAATATTTCAGTCATTATAACACGCCTTACGATGCCTACATTAATTATATGAATGTGCTGACCGACCTTGAATATGTTCTGGAAGAAAATAAAAGTGAACAAAGTATTAAAATTCGTCAGCTAGTTGACCTTGTAACTGCCAACTAAGCCTCACCTTTCGGATCAATTCACCAGAACAATGATCATTCTTTACTTTGTGGGCACCTATTTGGTTTTTGGATTTCTCTTTTCGATGCTGTTTTTATTCAACTGGATCTATAAAGTAGATGAAGCAGCCCATGAAACCCCATGGACGTTTAAACTTACCCTTCTTCCTGGCTGTATGGTATTTTGGCCGGTACTTTTAAAAAAGTTTTTGTTGACCAAACGCAATCACCATGATTAAGCCTTTGCGAACCACGCATTTTTTTGTCTGGCGAATGCTACTCGTATTTATTCCAATTGCATTTGCTTTTGGTCTATTCTTCAGGCCTGCAAGAAACACTAAAGAGAAATCTTCAAAGACTTTCGAAGTTGAAACTTCGCGCAGAGATTCGATTTTGCACATTACAATTGAGGTTTTGAATCCGATCATGGCACCTTCGTGTGTGGCATATGCTCAAACGACAAATCAACAAATATTTTTAGGCAAACTCAATGAACAAGGTATTTACACCTTTACTTGTTCTGCAGATGTAAAAACTATTTTGCTCTACGATGCAATTCGCCACAAAGAAATCGAGACCATAACCCCGAAAGGTCTATGAGTGCATCGTATCAATCCATATTGTGGAACAGGAATAAGAAGGTGTACGACTGGGTGATATTTACCTTTGTTGTATTGTATTTATCCATTTTTATTTCCGTCAACCTCGTCATTCATCCTGAGATTACTCAAGAGACCCTCATCATTCGATCGACAGCAACCCTTGCTATTTTATTATTACACATTATTTTAATGATCGGTCCGTTGACCCGTTTGAATCCTATATTTCTCCCACTCTTATATAATAGGAGACATTTAGGCGTTACCATGTTTTGCATTGGAGCTGCTCATGGAATATTCTCTATTATACAGTTTCATGCATTGGGTGATATTAATCCCGTTCTTTCCATTTTTGTTTCCAACGTTCACTACAATTCCATTTCGAAGTTTCCCTTTGAAGTCTTCGGATTCTTCGCTCTGGTCATCTTCTTTTTGATGGCCATTACGAGTCATGATTTTTGGCTACACAATCTTGGCCCACGATTCTGGAAGTCATTGCACATGATGGTTTATCTGGCGTACACGCTAATCATCCTTCATGTTCTCTTGGGTATTATTCAATATGAAACATCGCCTGTGTTTGTATCGCTGCTCGCGATTGGATTCATCACCATCAGCACGCTGCATGTTATTGCGGGACGAAAAGAAACGCGGGCAGACAAAGAAGAACATGACAATGCATTAAATGACTTTCAACACATCTGTCGCGTAGAAGATATTCCGGAGAAGCGTGCAAAAGTAGTAAGCCTGGGCAATGAACGCATTGCCATCTTTAAATACGATAATAAAGTATCCGCCATATCGAATGTGTGCAAACATCAGAACGGTCCTTTGGGTGAAGGAAGAATTATCGATGGATGCATAACGTGTCCGTGGCACGGCTATCAGTACTTGCCGCACAATGGAAGTTCGCCACCACCTTTCAAAGAAAAGGTAGCGACTTACGATGTGCGTGTAATAGAAGGAGAAGTGTGGTTGAATGCAACACCCTATCCCGATGGCACAGAAAGACCACCGGCCACATTTAATAGAAATAATCTGACGACATAACGACTACGATTATGAAATGGATAAGCAAAACAGATGAGTTCTTTATCGGATACATTCCGGGTACGGGCAAAGAAACCTCTTCGTTTTTCCGAAAAGTAATTATCGTGCTGGGCATTTCGGTGGCGTTGTTGGGCGTCATCATTGCGAGCAGCAGACAAACGTTTACGTCTAATACATTTGAGTATGGAATACCAACTACATTAGAAGGAACACTTTTTCTTAATCCCATTCCTCATCTGCGGATTCGTGTAGACGAAAACAAAAGTCACGATTCCATTTATCAAACTATTCTATTGGTAGGCGTTGGAAAACACGGAGCATTGGAAACGTTGAAGCGAATCGAATTGGAGAAAAATCTTTCCCTCGATGGAAAGTCAGTGAGGCTCAATGGATCATTGATCTATGGTGAGGGTAAGGCACTGTTGCAACTTTATGAGGAGAGTGACGTTCTTATGGTTTCTCAAAATAAGGTACACGCACGAAAAGGAATGCTGCGCGAATTAGGTGAAGTTACCTTGCAAGGTGAAATAGTAGATCCCAAGTGTTATTTTGGTGTAATGAATCCGGCTGAAGGGAAAGCGCATCGTTCGTGCGCCATTCGCTGCATTTCAGGAGGCATACCTCCTGTGTTTCATTCAGCAGAAAAGTCAGATTACTTTCTTTTGTTGGGAGAAAACTTACAACCCTTGAACCAGGAGGTGCTGAATATCGTTGGGGATAATATTTCCTTAGAAGGTAGAGTATTTGAATTTGATGATTGGAAAATAGTAATGATCAATACAAGTGAATTACACACGTTATCGGCATCGGCCATTAGTCATCGCATGATTGCGGCCATGGAGACCGACATGACACTTTGCGGAATGAATTAATGATGTAAATCCATAAAGGCAATGAAGAAAAATGTAATCATCACCGGTGCTTCGGGCAACCTTGGAAAAGCATCAGTTGAAAAATTTATCCAGGATGGATACAAAGTCATTGCTACGGTTTCGCCCGGTAAAACACTGGGCTTTGATGTAACTGGCGATCTTGAGATCGTGGAAGCTGATCTTACCAATGAAAAAAATGTAGAGGATGCTATTGCACAAATTGTAAACAAGCATCATCAGATTGATGCTGCGCTTTTATTAGTAGGAGCATTTACTGTAGGAGGTATTAAAGAAACCGATGGAGCAGCGTTAAGGAAAATGTATACTCTAAATTTTGAAACGGCTTACTATGCAGCACGCCCAATCTTTCTTCAAATGCAAAAGCAAACAACAGGAGGACGTATTGTTTTGATTGGCGCACGTCCTGCGTTAATTCCTGCAGATGGTAAAAACCTATTGGCGTATGCATTGGCAAAGTCGTTACTATTCAAACTCGCTGATTTCTTAAATGCCGAGGGTGCATCAAAAAATGTAACAACTTCGGTTGTCGTACCGAGCACCATCGATACCGCCATCAACCGACAAGCCATGCCATCTGCTAATTTTTCGGATTGGGTAAAGCCGGAGGAAGTAGCAGAAGTAATGTCGTTTCTGACTTCTGTTAATGGAAGTAAGCTTCGCGATACGGTTGTGAAAGTCTACGGTAATTCGTGAATGTAAATTTGATTTATTAAAAGCAAAAGGGATGAATATTGGAGAAGTTGAACTGGAGAAGGAGCTCATTCCTCATAATGAAGCCACGCGAATTGAAGCGTTACGAAACTACGCCATTCTCGATTCGCCATCTGAAGAAATGTTTCGGAATCTGGCAGAGACAGCCGCACTGATTTTTAATGCTTCCATCGGCATGATTTCGTTTATTGATTCCGATCGGGTATTCTTTAAAGAAAATTATGGAGGCGAACTGACTGGTAGAAGCATTAAAAGAAGTCATTCACTTTGTTCCATGGTGGTGCTTCAGGATAATCCTACCGTATTTAAAGATCTTCACAGCAATCCATGCCATTCCATCAACCCTAGCTTTATAAAACAAATCGGCTTGGGCTTCTATGCAGGCGTTCCCTTAAAAAGTAAGGACGGACATAATATAGGAGTGATCGCCATTGCCGATTACGAAGCGCGCGACTTTAGCGAAAAGGATGAGCGCATTTTGCAGAATCTGGGCAAGATGGCGATGTTCGAAATGGAGTTGCGTTTATTTTCGTTCACGGAGCTTCACAAACTTAATTCTAAAGTCAGGGCTCAATATCATGAGCTGATCTTCACACAATCGGAGTTAGAGAAATCACAAAAGGAACTGGATAACTTTTTATACCGCGCTTCACATGATTTGAAGGGACCACTTTCGACCATGGCCGGTTTGCTGAATCTCGCCCACCAGGAGTTAACCGATACGATGGCCTTGAGTTATATGGAAAAGCTTTCCATTGTCAGCGTCAACATGAATGAGGCCTTGAGCAAACTGGTAGTGATCTATTCACTGCTTCGCGAAAACCAAAGCAGCAATCTTCACAGGACCATACTGAACAAAAGCAATCTCGAAGAAATGCTGGATTTGATTTTTCTAAATACAAAAAGAAAAATCGATTTAAAAAATATCCAGGTGAACATAGCGTTAGAAGACGTGCAGTTCGAAGCGAACCAACAACACGTACAGTTGATTCTCTCGAATTGTATTGAGAATGCAGTTCATTTTCACAAGAAGATTGCAGGACGAAAACCCATCATTGATGTAGAAGTGAAAAATACATCGAATGGCGTTATGTTGAAAATATCCGACAATGGTGAGGGTATTCCAACCGAACATCATGATCGGATTTTTGAACTCTTCTTCAGAGGGAATAACTCCGCGAGATCGGGTATGGGTCTTTACATTGTGAAGAAGCTGGTAGAGAAATCAGGTGGAGCGATTCACTTTAATAGCGAGTATGGCCATTTCACCGAATTTATCATCACACTTCCAACCGGAGAATAGTATCCTGTGTCAGATAACTTACCTCACCCTACCTAAACAATCTACAACTTTCGACTAACCATCTGCCAATATTTGGTAATGCATTTTATGCGTAATTACTTATTTATTTTTCTTTTGATCTGTTCAGTACCAGTCTTTGCCCAGCAGGAAAGGATTGATAGTCTGATGTCGGAAATCCGACAAAACACGATTGAAAAGACCGAGATGGAATTGATGATGGCAGAAGCCCGAGTATATCGACAGAATCTGATCATTGGCCTAGGTGTTGTCCTGTCTTTATTCGGTGCTTCGATTACGGTTCTCTTGTATCAATCGTATAAACGAATCAGGAAAAGAAATCTTTTGTTGAATGTTCAAAACCGTGAGATCCATTCGCAAAGCGAAGAAATATTCGCACAGAATGAAGAGATCACCCTACAGACCGAACATTTGAAAGTGAATAACGATTTTCTGGAACATCAGAACCGCAAACTGATCGAGATTAATAATGAACGCGAAGCGTTGATCAGCATTGTAGCGCACGACCTTCGTTCGCCCATCAACCGCAGCAAAGGCCTGGCGAAGATTCTGTTGCATTCTCAAATTACGGATGAGCAGCGCGGCATTTTAAATTTGTTGCTCCAGGTAAACGAAGAAGGTTCTCAGATCATCACGGACATCCTTCAAACGGATTCCTCTTCGTATACAAAACCGGCATCCACACCAATTCATCTTCGCCAGTTCATCAGCGATCATATTGAGAAGGTTTTTCAGGAACAGGCATTGAAGAAGAATATTCTAATCAACATTACCATTGATGACGACCTTCACATCTCAACCGATGCTGTTTCCTTCAGACGCATAATCGACAATCTGATTTCAAATGCATTGAAGTTTTCCAATCTAAATTCTACAGTATTCATTAAGGTAATAAGTGTAGATGATGCAGTTTACATTTCCATTCAGGATCAAGGTCCGGGAATAAGTGAGGAAGATCAAAAGAAGATGTTCAAGCGCTTTCAAAAGCTAAGTGCTCAACCTACGTTTGGTGAATCATCAACCGGTTTAGGACTCGCAATTGTAAAAGGTCTTGTTGAAAGATTAAAAGGTGAAATACAGGTGAAGACTGAGTTGGGAGTGGGGACCGAATTTGTTATTCGGATGAACAAGGAAACAAAACTGAATCTTAGGCTAAGTTCGAGTCCTTCCCCGAAAGAGAGGGCGATTGAGTCTGTTTACTCGCCATCCGATCGCGTGTACTTATAACAATCCCTCCAACGATTTTGCAACAGCACCCAGAATGCGCCAATCTTTATTTTGAATGTACAGGATCACTGAAGAATTTTGAGCGTTAATACTTCCGATTGGAATGTGAATTTCCCCTCCTTGTTGTAGTTGAACAGTTGTAAAGGATCTGACAACATTATCATGATGAAGTTTTTTTCCTTCATTTTCTCCGCGCGAAACATAGTTCTCTGCATTTTTTTCAACGAGTGCTACGTTCAGAATTTCACCATTTGATTCTTTATTGATTGCATAATTAATGGTGATCATTTGATTCGTAATGGATACACTGTTAATCGTTATTTGATAGGCTGGTGTAGTTTTTAACGCCTCTTTAATTGATACGTCAGCTTGGTTCATGTTGGAGCCAACAAATTCATCCTTGCCGTTCACAATCATTTGTGGTGTGTATATTGAACTAAGATTCATTTGTTGCGCATATCGATGCTGGCGATTTGTAAATTCTTTGCTGCTGTACGGATCTTTCCATCCGATGTTATTCCAGTAGTCCACGTGAAAGGAAAGTCCGTAGACGGGTTTATTTTCCTTTGCGAAACGTTTCAATATTTCACTCAGGTTTTTATCGGCTGCCGGACAACTGGAGCAACCTTGTGATGTAAACAGTTCAATGATCACCGCATTGGATTGGGCGTTTCCATTCAGAAAAGCAAACATTGTGAGGCAGAATAGAAGTGGCGTTTTCATATTGTGAATCTAACGGATTGGATTTTATTTAGCATGTCAGTAAGATGACTAATGGTTCATTTAAAAGAAATGGAAGTGATCCATAAGATGTGTAACTTGATTTAATAAAATTGAAGGAATGAGTTATCTCAATATCGTACGGAATATTAGAAATGGCGTGCCAAAATCTTTTGATCCTAATTTAAAACCGGATCATGATGGTGAGCGCGCAGCAGTTATGCGCAGGCTTGAGATTTACGATACACCTTCAGAAGAAATTTTCAGCGCCTACACAGAACTGGCGGCATTGACCTTTAAAGCGCCCATCGGTCTCATGTCGTTCGTTGATGTAGATACCGTGTTTTATAAACAGGCGTATGGCGTAGAGCGAACCGGTCAGATTGTGGATCGCAAAAATAGTCCATGCTCGTTGGCCATTATGAGCAAGGATGTAACACAGTTTCGGTACGCACTTTCTGAACCCTGCGTGTTGGCGGATGAAAAGACATTGGCAGGAATAGGATATAAATTTTATGCCGGAGCTCCAATGATTACAAAAGATGGTTTTGCTATAGGCATCTTAGCAGTCGTTGATAAAACGCCTCGTGTTTATAGTGATGATGAACTAAAGAATTTAAAAGAGCTGGCCATTGAAGTGATGCGGGAAGTGGAATTAAGATATGAATTGAAGAAAGGGAATACGTCAATACATGAACTTAATCTTCGGTTAAAAGAATTGCACAAACGTGTTGAACGATTGCGCCATCAATAACCGTATGGCATGCTTAATGTGCCAACTCTCTTTTACGACATATTAATTTTCGCCCCTTCCAACGCCCACTGTTTCGCGATACAATTGAGGAGAGATATCAGCATTGGTTTTGAAGAATCGACTAAAGTAGTGTTCATCCTCATACCCGAGTTCGTAGGCAATTTCTTTAATTGATTTATTGGTTAGGTAGAGTTCTCGCTTGGCTTCGATGATAATCCGTTCGGAGATTATTTCAGTAAGCGTTTTATTGAAATAATTCTTCACAATTTTAGCAAGAGCCTTTGCTGAAATATTCAAAGCTTCAGCATATTCACCAGCCGAATGCTTTTTCTTAAAGTCTTTTTCGATGGCATCCTTAAGGTTCTGAAGAATGAAGGGTTCTTTCAAGTCAGAAACCAGGCTCAGCGCTTCCGGTTGTTGCTCGGTCTTTAGTCGTGAACCTGTAATCAAAAATATTTTTAAATAAGACACCAGGATTTCGAATTGTGCCAATGCCGCCTGTTTCATTTCGGTTCGCATCTGATCAATTAAGGTATTTAATGAAGCAGACGCAACATGATTGACCGTGGTGTAGGGTGGCTGATATACATTGTTGAACAGCACTCCATTGCACGCTACTTCAGCCTGATGTTTAATGATGCAAAAGAAGTCGGGATGAAAATGAATGGCCGTGCCTTTTATGTTTTTTGAGGAGAACATAAAGGGCTGATACGGAGAAAATGCAAAGAGACTATTCTTTCCGAAATCATACTCAGCAAAATCGGCTCGCACTTTACCATTGCCTTCTGTTATCCAAATCAATGAATAATAATTGTTGCGCTGAACGTGATCAAAATGACCGCCATCTTCAAACGACAAAATCTTGAATGCAAGATTGCCATTTTGAGGATCCACTAAAGTAAGTGAAGTCTGAGTGTCCATTATTTTGATTTTAGCACTTTAATTTCTTCCTCCAGTTTTCGTATGTATTCACGCTGCGGCATCAGGGCTTCTTCAATTTCTTCAGTTGTGTAGCGTGGCGTGATGTGTTGGGGACAATTCCAATCATACGCTTCAATCGTCAACACCATCATCCGTTCCGGTTTGTAAGTATAATCTTCCAAGGTCAATACCTTCAGTAAATCAGGTCGGTCTTTTAATTCTACAACTTCTGCTTTTGCATATATTTTTAACCTCGACCTTGATGCATAATCAACCATAATGATAGATACATTTTTATGGGTCACCAGATTACCAACAGAGATGTATTGCTTATTACCGGAGAAATCAATAAAGGCAAGTGTATGTACATCGAGTACTTTTACGAATCCCTTTGGTCCACCACGGTGTTGAATATAAGGAAAACTATTTTCTCCGATGCTGGCGATGTAAAAACTATCACGATCACCAATGAAATCCATTTCATTTTCGGAAAGCCCATTTACGACCATCCGCTTCTCCATGCGTTCGTAGCCAACACGGCTTCCATACTTTTCCTGCAAGAACTTCACTTCAGGGGTAAATGCCAGGGATGCAAAATTAGTCGCCATCGTTTTATAATTTTCTTTCGGATTCCTGAATGGATAAATCGTTGATGCTCGCGAAGCGTTTCTTCATGCGTCCATTTTCATCAAACTCCCACAACTCATTGCCATAACTTCGAAACCATTGACCTGATTGATCACGCCATTCGTATTCAAAACGCACTGCCATTCTGTTTTCCCGAAAGCCCCACAATTCTTTTTTTAATTTATAGTCGTTTTCCTTTTGCCATTTGCGAGTGAGAAATGCTTTTACCTCATCACGACCATTGATGAATTCTGTGCGATTTCTCCATACGGTGTCAATCGTGTAGGCGAGGCTTACTTTATCCGGATCTTTTGTATTCCATGCGTCTTCAGCGGCCTGCACTTTTTGAAGTGCTGTTTCCATCGTGAAGGGAGGTAGGGGATATCTTTTATTTTCCATGTTGAAGTGAATTAAAGAAAGCCACAGCAATTACTCTGGCTTTCTGTGGTGAATCCTATCGGTTGAGCTTGGCCCAATTAACCGGTAGTTGCGTCAATAAGTTCGTTTCGTTTTTGTTCCACTCCGGTAATGTGTTGAATGGCTTTCCATTGAAGTCACCATTGAAGAAAAGATATAATTTACCATCCAGTATTTTGAACGTTTCCGGATTGACAGGAACTCGTTTGCTTTTTTCTGCCACGCCCCACGCGCAGTATCCGTCACAAACAGGCAAATACTTTTCGGGATTGCTTTTGAATAGATTTTTGTGCTCAGCAGAAGCGAACTGATATTTCACTCCGTTAATTTCTTCCGTGAATTCTTTCGTTCCTTTCACAGCGGCATTATTAGTAAAGTAGGCTACAAAATCATAACCACCATTGGCGATTCTATTTTTGTCAACCGGTTCCACAATCTGGCTGAACAATGTTACACTTGAAACAAAAACGAGGAAAAGGGCGCTTAAAATGGTTTTCATTTTTTTATTATTTAAGGTTTGAATTAAACTACAGATACTTCGTGTGCTTCTACAACCGGGAAATCGATCTCCGTGTTGGCCGTGTTGTTGAAATAGTTGGTAAGTGTATTTAAGGCAACGTGACCAACAATTTCACCTACTTCTCCTTCCGTAACACCTACAGCTCTTACCACATTTACATCCTCATCACTAACGTGACCCCTTTTGCGAACCAATGTTTGGGCAAAAGTTAAAATGGCTTCGATCTTTGCGTCTTTCGATTTGCCAATGCGCGCAGCTTCCATTGCTTCTGCATCTAGCTTTGCGAGATTAGCTCCGAGGTAAGTGTGGGCTGATAAACAATAGTTGCAAGCATTACTTTCCGCTACGGCAAGCGCAAGCAAGGCGCTGGTTTTTACGCCTAGCGTTCCGCCACTCAGCGCTCCACTTAGATTGAGATACGATTCCAGAAAGGCAGATGAGTTCCCCATGGTTCTCATCATGTTTGGAACCACTCCGAATTTAGAATGAATGGTATTGAATAATTCTTTTGTTTTACCCGATGCTGCATCAGGATTTAGTGCTTTAAGACGTGTCATTTTTATTTGTTTTAGTTCTGTCGTTGTTGACGGAACAAAGGTGCAGCGAAGGCATTTATGTTAACATGGACTATTACCGCAGCGTGGTGGACAATTTTCCCTAGGAGTTTAATTAGCCAATAGTGATGAATAGTCGTTCCTAAAAATGAAGTGACTAACAGTTTGGCGACCCCATTTTAAGGTGTGGAGATGGATTTTTGCACAAACACCATCATTGCTCACAATTGAGAGAGCAATGATGGTGTTTATTTAATTTAAGTCTTGCTATAAAATACAGACAAGTGCCATATTCGTATTGAAGCGTAAAATATTTAATGACCTGGCAATATACCTTTTGTATTTAGTTTGATTTTATAGATGCTCGAACTGGCAGCTATATATAAGGAGTGACCATCATCGCCCCAGGCCATGTTTGCGGCATGTTCTGGTGTTTTGATTCTTCCTAAATATTTTCCTTCGGAGGAAACAATCCAGATCCCGTCTGGTCCGGAGCAAAATACATTTCCATTCGTATCCACCTTCAAGCCATCAAGCGCATCATCTCCATCGGTTTTATTCATATCGAAAAATACTTTTCCATTGGCAAGCGACCCATCTTTTGCTACCTCATATCTCATGATCACTTTCGTGTTGTGAATATCCGTGATGTCCCAGTTGCTGACGTATAAATATTTTTCATCGGGTGAAAGCGCAATTCCATTCGGGCCTTTTAAATCAGTGGTTAATAATTTCACTTTTCCTTTTATGACAGCATACACTCCGGAATGTTGAGTTTCTTTTCGCGGATCATTAAAGGCCATTGGTAAACCATATGGAGGATCGGTGAAGAATAATGTTCCATCTGATCGATACACTAAGTCGTTGGGGCTGTTTAGCTTTTTACCTTCATAATTATCTGCGAGTACAGTAACAGGCCCTTTCTTTTCGATGCGAATAATTCTACGTTCTCCGTGTTGACAAATGGTTAGTCTTCCTTCTTTGTCGAATGTTAAACCGTTGGAACCGGGTTGATGATAATCACCAATGTCAATTCCTGAATATCCACTTTTCGTTCGATAGATTTCTACATTTCCATTTTCAGGTTTGTAAGCATAGATCACGTTCGTATTCGGATCGGAGTAAACTAAAAATCCTTCAGGATGCCAGGCAGGTCCTTCTGTAAATTGAAATCCCGTTGCTAGTTTTTCCAATGTTGTTCCGGGAGAAATAATATTATCCAATGCAGCATCAATCTTCACTACTTCACCAACATGTTGCCATGCTGGATTTTTTGGAAATGATTTATAAAAATCCAAGGTAACCGAACGAACCCAAATGTAATTCTCAGGTAAATCAGCGATTGGTGCATTGGTTCCCAACACAGCAATTTGAATTTGCTGGCCGGGTTTAGCATGATCGGTTAGCACAACTCGATTGCGTGCGTTCCATCCTTTTGCTACACTACCGCCAGCTTGTCCATATGACTTTGTAAGTTTTCCATCAATGACTATTTCCGCATAGTCATCCATCACAATTTCAAAAACAATGGTGGTGCCTTCTGTTGAAAAATTTCCCAGCTTTTCAGGGATGGTAACGTTGATCCGATACCAATTA
>JBDTTT010000012.1:0-62374 GCA_039930485.1 Chryseolinea sp. | reverse complement strand
ATTGCCCATATTTTTTGACAACGCTGTTGCGAGATAAGTAGCGACAATTTCATCCTTTGGATATTCTGTATGAATTCTTTTTAGCGTTTCTAAATCAGTGAGCTCACGAAGTGAAGTTTGTTTAAGATGATCAACATCCTTCTGTGACTTTTTATCAGTGATTGACGCGATTGTTTTTAATCCAACGAAATACTCTTTGTTCTCCAATTGAATTTTAGCCAACCATAAATTTACCTCATCCATTTTTTCCCAAGTCGGATGAAGTGTCTTCAGTTGTGTGAAGGCATCTTTTGCTACTGCTTTGAAGTTTAAATTGTATGCCGACAACGCATAATAAAAAGAAGCATACTCAGTGAATACATTATTCTGATTATACTGAGTTAATGGTTTAAAGCTTTCCATCGCGAGGTTGTACTTACCTTCGCGAAACAACATCTTGGCATTGAAGTATTGTTTGTTGTAATCGACCTGCGCAGTCGCAAGATTTATCGATAGAACAAAAATGAGAGAGACTAGAGTCGTTTTTACCATGTCTTAGTTCGAAATTCCAAAATCAAATTTCATTGTTCACGTTTAAAGTTCAAGTTGAGTCAACCCCAAATATCGGACCTTAAACGAAGAACATCTGATTATTCCCATTCAATAGTTGCCGGAGGTTTTGAGCTGATGTCATATACTACACGATTAACACCTTTTACCTTATTGATTATATCACTCGATACAGTCGCTAAAAAGTCATACGGTAAGTGCGCCCAATCGGCTGTCATACCATCCGTGCTGGTTACGGCACGCAAGGCAACAACACGTTCGTAGGTTCGCTCGTCTCCCATTACGCCAACGGACTGCACCGGCAACAACATTGAGCCCGCTTGCCAAACTTTGTCATAGAGTCCGTGTTCGCGTAAGCCTGTTGTAAAAATATAATCCACCTCTTGAAGTATTCTTACTTTATCCGCAGTGATATCACCTAGAATCCTGATACCTAAACCGGGACCAGGAAAAGGATGCCTTCCCAAAATTGTAGGATCGATACCCAATGTCTTACCTACTACTCGTACTTCATCCTTAAACAAAGTATTGAGTGGCTCAACAATTTTGAGTTTCATTTTTTCCGGAAGTCCACCTACGTTATGGTGCGATTTGATCGTTTGTGAAGGACCATTCACCGAAACGGATTCAATCACATCCGGATAGATGGTTCCTTGTCCAAGCCATTTTACATCTTTAAGTAAATGTGATTCTTCATCGAACACATCAATAAAAGTTTTGCCAATGGCTTTGCGTTTGGATTCCGGTTCTGTGAGTCCTGATAAAGCCGAGTAGAATTTTTCTTTCGCATCAACACCTTTAATATTCAGACCCATGTGCTTGTATGAATCCAACACTTGCTCGAATTCATTTTTGCGCAAAAGGCCGTTGTCAACAAAAATGCAATGGAGGTTTTTACCGATGGCTTTGTGTACTAAAATCGCAGCGACTGTAGAATCAACTCCACCAGAAAGCGCCATTACCACCTGATCGTTACCCAATTTAGTTTTGAGATCAGCGATTGTAGCTTCCACAAACTGATCGGCTGTCCAATCCTGGGCGCATCCACAGATATGTACAACGAAATTTCTCAACAGATTTTTACCTTCTGTTGTATGGGTTACTTCCGGATGGAATTGAATTCCATACACGGCTTTATTTTTCACTTTATAAGCAGCCACTGCTACAGATGGTGTGCTGGCAATTACCTCAAACGATGCGGGAACAGACGCAATGGTATCGGCATGCGACATCCAAACCTGTGAATCGAGAGTGATTTCTTTTAAAAGTTCGTTGTGATGATCGACAGTGGTCAATCGGGCACGGCCATACTCACGCATATGTGACGGGAGTACTTCCCCACCACTTTGATGCGCAATGAGTTGGGCACCATAACAAACCCCCAAAACCGGTATTTTCTCAAACTGCTTAATGTCAACATTAGGCGAGCCGGCATCCCGAACTGAACACGGGCTTCCAGAAAGGATAACCCCCTTAATATCAGATGTAATGGCCGGAACCTTGTTAAACGGATGAATTTCGCAGTAAACATTAAGCTCGCGCACCCTACGGGCGATGAGCTGTGTGTATTGAGAACCGAAGTCGAGGATGAGAATTTGTTGTGACATCCCGCAAAGATAAACGGAGAAATTTTGGATTGAAGAACAATCTGGGGAGATTCAAAATAAGTTTCGGGTTGCCAGTTTCCGGTGACTGGCAACCGGTAACTTTTGATAGTTAAGCCAGGAGTAAGCCGATACCAAACAGCAGGACGAAAGCCAATGTCGAAAGTGCCATTTGTTTGAGGTAGGGGTCGAGCTCGTGGGATGGCTTACTGCTAACAATCAAACCATTGCGGATAAACAAAGGCGAGGTTAGTAAAAAGAGAAACTGCCACGGGGAATGATAAGTTAGAAGTGAGTATACCAGGGCACAGAATAATCCACCCAACAATAAGAACCAATGGTAAACGATAGCCTTCTCGCGACCAATGCGAACTGGGATAGAATACTTACCAGCTTTGAGGTCTGATTCGATATCTCGAATGTTATTGAGATTCAATACGCCAATGGAAAAGAAGCCGCAGCTTAAAGCAGGTAAAATATCTACATTAACAAATTGCTGAGTGAAGAGATATTGTGAGCCCAGAACACCTACTAGTCCGAAGAAAATCAAAACCGAAAAATCGCCAAGGCCGATGTAACCGTAGGGTCTTTTGCCAATCGTATAGGCGATCGCAGCTAAAATACATAATATACCCAAGCCAAAGAAAAATAAGATGGCATTCCAATTCAATCCGAATGAAATCCACAGCAATGAAACACCACTAACCAAACAGAGGAATACAAAAACCATCACAGCCAATTTCATTTGTTGAGATGAAATCGCGCCACTTTGAACCGCGCGCTTTGGACCTTTTCTATCTACACTATCAGCACCATGAATGGAATCGCCATAATCATTAGCAAGATTGGACAGGATTTGCAAAAAGATGGTGGTGGTTACGCACAACAAAAAAATATCCCATCGAAAAGCATGAGCTGTGGCGGCCAAAAAACCTGCCATAGCAATGGAAGAAAGTGCCAAGGGCAATGTTCTTAATCTAAATGCTTGTAACCATGCTTTTGTGTTCATAATGATAAAATTCTGGGCCGAATATACTGGATTTGTGATTAGTGGTCCACGACTTAAAGTCTTGACACTACTAAAAAGTTCAGTCAAGGACGTTAAACTTCAGGCAATTTCAATTATTGTGCAACTCTTGTTGTTGTACACAAACGTATCGTTCTTTTTTAAACCAAGAAGAGCTTTCCCTATAGGTGATTGTGGCGCAAGCGCTATATACTCCACACTATCAATCTGTATTTTACCTGCACTGATCGCTACATAAAAATGCGGACCAGTAGAAGTGATTACTACACTACCTAATGAAACCACACTCTGTCTTACTTCAGTATTGTTGATTTGATCCAATACTTGTTTCAGTTTCATGGATTCATTCAATTGCTGTGCAGCTTTGTCGCGTTCGATTTGCATCATTGCACGACCGGTTTCATATTTATCTCCCGCGCTGCTTTTCTCTTCTGCATTAGCTGATTCCTGAGCATTGGCCATGGCTTGCTTCGAGGTATCAATTCGAATATTTACATAATCGGCACAGGCATTGAATAATTTTTGTCGGAGAGAAGGATTCATTGTAGTGTAAGGTGTTTTCTAAAAATCCAATTCACGCAAAGGCGCTAAGGTTTAAATACCAAGAGCGTAAAGGTAAAGACATTAAAAGTGTGATCGTTGTTACTAAGAATTTCTTTGCGCCTTTGCGTGAAGCTGATTTTACTTCAGAATCGCGTTCACAATAGCCGAATCCAATGGCTCTACTTTCTGCGAAAAGAATTTTACAGACGTACCGTCTTTGCTGACAATGTATTTGCAGAAATTCCAGGATGGTGAATGGCCTGTTTTTGCTTCAAGCCACTTATATAGCGGATGTTTATCTCCACCCTTTACAGAAATTTTTTCGAACATCTGAAATGTTACTCCATAGTTCTTCTGACAAAACGAAGCGATCTCATCATTCGAACCAGGCTCTTGCCACAAGAAATTGTTTGCAGGAAAACCAAGTATAGTTACTTTGTTCTTATAGAGCTCGTGCAATTTTTCCAGGCCTTCGTATTGTGGAGTGTATCCACACTTGGATGCGGTGTTGACGATCAAAATAGACTTGCCCTTGTATTGGGCGAAGTCTATTTCATGTCCGTCAATTGAATTGATTTTAAAATCGTAAATACTTCCTGTTACTGAATCATCTTTCTTTGCAAAAGAAAGTTTACTGGAAAGAAATGCTACTAACCCCATAACGATTGCAATACCAACTGTTACCCTAAATAAGCGCATCTACAATTTCCTTATCGAGAGGACTAACTTTGGAAGGATAAAAAGTAATGGTACCATCAGGCTTCACTAAGTATTTGCAGAAATTCCAGCTTGGCTCTTGTCCTGTTTTTTCTTTTAAGAACTTATAGAGTGGATGTTGATCATCACCCTTCACAGAAATTTTTTCAAACATCTGAAACGCTACACCATAATTTTTCTGGCAGAATTCAGCGATCTCTAAATTCGATCCAGGCTCTTGTGAACCAAAGTTATTTGCTGGGAAACCAAGAATGATAACTTTCTTGCCATACTGCTCATGCAATTTTTCGAGGTCAGCATACTGAGGCGTGTAACCACACTTCGATGCTACGTTCACGATCAATAAAGTCTTCCCTTTGTATTGCGCAAAATCAATTTGATTTCCGTCAATAGAATTCATCTTAAAATCATAAAGAGAAGGAACTGACATAAAGAAAGATAAGAGGACAAATAAGATTGCTTTCATATAAGTTAATTTTGAATGATGGTCATGAAATTACAAAGAATTAACACGCCAATTAAGTAATTGTTTACGAGCGGTTATCCTTACATCTTCTCCGGCACCAAAATGCCCAGCATTTTCATTGTTTTTTGAATGGCACTGGCAACCGATCGTGATAAAGCAATTCTGAATTTCAATTTCGCCATATCCGTTTCATTGAATATGGGAATGTTTTGATAGAACTGATTGTAAGCTTTAGCCAGATCAAAAGCGTAATTCGCAATAACCGCTGGCGAATAATCTTTAGCCGCCTCGCGTACTTTATTCTCAAACTGACTGAGCAATTGCAACGCATCGCGTTCAGCAGGCTCAAGTGCAGTTACATCTTTAAGATCATCCACTTGAACAGTAATGTTCATACTTTCCGCTTTACGAATGATTGCTTTGATACGAGCATGAGTGTATTGAATAAACGGCCCTGTAAAACCTTGCAATTGAATTGACTCTGTAGGATCGAAAAGCATTCGTTTTTTAGGATCAACTTTTAGCAAAAAGAATTTCAATGCACTCAATCCAATCATTTCGAACAGCGCATTCAGATCTTCTTCGCTTACACCTTCCTGCTTGCCATGCTCACGCGTTTGCTTATCAGCTTCGCGCACCATTTCTTCCATCAAATCATCCGCATCAACAACAGTGCCTTCGCGTGATTTCATTTTCCCGGTAGGCAAATCCACCATACCGTATGATAAATGATAACAATGTTTTGCCCACTCATACCCAAGCTTCGCGAGAATAAGGAACAATACTTTGAAGTGATATTCCTGCTCGTTACCTACTGTGTAAACCTGTCCTGAAATTTTTGGAAAATCACGGAAACGTAAAATGGCAGTACCAATATCCTGCGTCATGTAAACGGAAGTTCCATCGGAACGCAGCAATACTTTTTGATCAAGACCATCTGAAGTTAAGTCAACCCAAATCGATCCATCGTCTTTCTTAAAGAATACACCACTCTCCAAGCCGCGCATTACTTCTTCTTTTCCGAGAAGATAGGTATCCGATTCAAAATATAGTTTTTCGAAATCTACACCCATACGTTTGTAGGTGGATTCAAATCCAGCATACACCCAACCGTTCATGGTCTTCCATAACTCAATCGTTTCTTTATCTTTTGCCTCCCACTTCAACAGCATCTCAATAGCGAGTTGCATAATGGGTGCTTGCTTCTCCGCTTCCTTCTCGTCAACACCATTTTCAACGAGCGTTTTCATTTGTGCTTTGTAGTTCTTGTCGAACTCAACATAATATTTTCCTACGAGATGATCGCCTTTGATTCCACTGCTTGCTGGTG
Organism: Chryseolinea sp.; assembly: GCA_039930485.1. Classification (GTDB taxonomy): domain Bacteria; phylum Bacteroidota; class Bacteroidia; order Cytophagales; family Cyclobacteriaceae; genus Chryseolinea. The sequence goes on along the minus strand of JBDTTT010000012.1, from coordinate 56,138 downwards.
TCTCATCATTTCCAAAGAGTTTCCAAGCAGCCATCGACTTACAGATATGTATGCCGCGATCATTAATGATCTGTACTTTGTGAACCTTGTAACCATTAGCTTTATAAATCTCGGCTACACTATAACCCAGAAAATTATTTCGCAAATGTCCAAGGTGTAATGGCTTGTTTGTATTTGGTGAAGAATATTCTACCATGATCTCTTCTCCATTCGAGGGAAGCTGGCCGTAGTCAGCTTTCGCATAAATCGATTGAAACACTTCTACCCAAACCTGATCTTTCAATACCAGATTCAAGAAACCCTTTACAACATTGAAGCGATCTACAATACCAGAATGTTGAACAAGGTATTCGCCCACCATCTTTGCCGTTTCCTCCGGGCCTTTACGGGAAATTTTAGTAAGAGGGAAACAAACTAATGTATGCGAACCTTCAAACTCCTGATTAGTGGGTTGCAGTTGAAGATTTTCTACTGACTGTTGGAAAACAGCTGTAACGGCTTTTTGTATTTTTAAGCGAAGAGTAAAGTCGAGATTCATGATTTAATGTGCAGATTTCCGATGTGCTAATGTGCAGATGAAAATACAGAGGCTTGAAATTTATAATTGTACCAATGTGCAAGTCAGCGTTGACTAATTTGCACATCGGCACATTGACCATTGAAAATTAAATTACCATTCTAATACATAGGCAAAAACCAAAGGCGCAACAATAGTCGCATCACTTTCGATAATGTATTTCGGTGTGTCTATATTCAATTTACCCCATGTGATCTTTTCGTTCGGCACAGCACCGGAGTACGAACCATAACTTGTTGTTGAATCACTAATCTGGCAGAAGTAACTCCAGAACGGAACACCTGTGCGCTCTAAATCCTGATGTAACATCGGCACAACACAAATCGGGAAGTCACCAGCAATACCTCCACCAATCTGGAAGAAGCCAATACCATGCTCACCTGCATTTTGCGTATACCAATCCGCAAGCCACACCATGTATTCAATTCCTGATTTCATGGTGGATGCCTTCAACTCACCGGTCAATACATAAGAAGCAAAAATATTTCCCATGGTAGAATCTTCCCAACCCGGAACCACCATTGGCATGTTGCGTTCTGCGGCAGCAATCATCCATGAATTCTTCGGATCGATCTCATAGTATTGTTTCAAGTCGCCACTGTTGATCATGCGGAACATGAACTCATGCGGGAATAATCGCTCGCCTTTATCCTCAGCATCTTTCCACACTTTAAATAAATGCGACTGCAACCTGCGGAATGCTTCTTCTTCCGGAATACAGGTATCGGTAACACGGTTCAAATGTTTCTCCAATAACTCCCACTCTTGTTCAGGAGTAAGATCACGGTAGTTGGGTATACGTCTGTAGTGCGAGTGCGCTACGAGGTTCATAATATCTTCTTCAAGGTTGGCACCTGTGCATGAAATAATCTGCACTTTGTCCTTACGGATCATCTCGGCAAAGCTGATTCCCAGCTCTCCTGTACTCATGGCACCCGCCAAAGTCACCATCATTTTTTTGCCTTCGGCAATGTGTTTCTTGTATCCCTTGGCAGCATCTACCAGTGCCGCAGCGTTAAAGTGCAGGTAATGCTTCTCAATAAAATTCGAAATTGGTCCGTTTTGGCTCATATCTTTAATAATTCAGATTCAGGGGCGAAAATAAGAAATCGAGACGATTCGGAGTTTAAAGTTCAAGGTTTAAAGTTCAAGGCTCCAAGTTTAAAGTTTCAGGTCTTAAGACTGATGCGTCCGGTTGGTTCATTGATGAGCATTACCTAGCGTCACTATTCCGGCAATAGGTTCAGGTACATTTCGATAGCGAACTATTTCGCCTCCGTAACTTTTACTTATATTCAACGTCTCTTCCAAACCCAATCAACATTAACCTATGCAACTAGTTATTGAAAATCTTAGCAAGACCTATTCAAATGGAGTTCAAGCACTCAAAAACATTTCTCTCACCATCGACAAAGGTATGTTTGGTTTACTTGGTCCAAATGGTGCGGGTAAATCTTCCTTGATGCGAACCATCGCAACGCTTCAAGAGGCCGATAGCGGGTCCATTCAACTAGGTGCATTAGATGTATTATGTCAAAAACATGAAGTTCGAAAAATACTGGGCTATCTACCACAGGAGTTTGGTGTTTACCCGCGCGTAACGGCCGAGACAATGCTCGATCACATTGCCGACCTGAAAGGAATTGTCGATAAAAAACAGCGCAAAGAAATTGTTGCTACTCTGTTAGAGAAGGTAAACCTTGCCCATGTTAAAACTAAAAATCTAGGAACATTTTCCGGAGGTATGAAGCAACGATTTGGCGTTGCCCAGGCGTTGATTGGAAATCCGAAACTGATTATTGTAGATGAACCTACCGCTGGTCTTGATCCTGCTGAGCGAAATCGATTCTATAATTTATTAAGTGAGATTGGTGAGAATACCATCGTGATATTATCAACACACATAGTAGAAGACGTAACGAACTTGTGTAGCAACATGGCCATCATTTGCCTGGGAGAAGTTATTGCACAAGGTAATCCGAATACATTGATTGAGTCAATGGAAGGTAAGATATGGAGTAAGAGTATTGAGAAAAGTGAAATGACCGTTTACCGGAATTCGTTCCAGGTAATTTCCACACAGTTAAAGTTAGGCAAAACACAAATCCACGTGTTGAGTGATATCCGTCCGGATGAAAGTTTCAAAGCTGTTGAAGCCGGACTCGAGGATGTGTACTTCTCAAAAATTTCTGAGAAGATGGATATCGTAACGGTTTAATTTCTTTATCTCAACGCAACTCCTATGTTTTTAAAAATATTTCTATTCGAAATTAAGTATCGACTTAAGCGCCCGGCAACCTGGGCTTACTTCGGTATCCTATTTTTGTTTGCTTTTGTCAGCGGCATTTACGGAAACAGTCCGGCATCTGAAAAGGTATTTGTTAATTCTTCCTATGCTATCGGGCAGTTTCTTATTGTGATGAGCATTTTTGAAATGCTCATGGCTTCTGCAATCATGGGTGTACCCATCTATCGTGATATTGAGTACCAAACAAAAGATTACTTCTTCACCTATCCCATAAATGAGAAATCCTATCTGATGGGAAGGTTTATGGGATCTTTTGTGATTCTCATGTTCATCAGCTTTGGCTATCACTTCGGAACACTGTTAGGTGGACCTCTTGGTGTAGCGTCTGGTGAAATTGAGCCTGAACAATTTGGCCCGGTAGTGCTTTATTATTATGTCTACAATACGCTTGTCCTTAGTTTACCAAATCTGTTTTTCTCCGGCACTGTTTTCTTTTCGCTTGTAGCACTTACGCGCAAAATTGTTTCAACATATGTAGCCTGTGTTTTACTTTTTGTTGGGTACTTACTTGCTAATGCGCTAATGCGTGACCTCGACAATAAAACGTTGGTAGATATTCTTGATCCCTTTGCGCTGAACACCTATACCAACGCTACAAAATACTGGACACCTTCAGAACAAAATGTAATGCTGATTCCATTGGAAGGAAATTTTCTATGGAACAGGATTTTATGGATGGGTGTTAGTCTTGCGCTTTTCGCATTCACCTTTTTTAAATTCTCCTTCAGAAGTATGCTGGAAGTTTCATCCGGAAAAATAAAGAAGGATGAAATAGTTGAAAAGAAAGGACGTTCATTAGCCGATCTTCCGATCATCACTAAACTGTACTCTCCTTCGATCTTCATGAATAAAATGTTCAGGCTTTCTTGGCTTGAGTTCAAGAACGTGATTAAAGATTTTTATTTCATAGCCATCCTTCTGGCGGGAGTGCTCTTCTTATTTTTAGATGGGTGGTTTGGCTCGCCCATTTATGGAACACCTTCTTTGCCCCTCACCTATTACATGTTGGAGGTAAAAGATTTTAACTACATCATTTTCGTTTTCATCATTATCATCTTCTATACCGGTGAAGTAGTGCATCGTGATAAGAGTGTAAACTATTCAAATATCTCGGATGCCTTACCCATCCCGAATTGGGTGATGTACGGTTCGAAGTTTATTTCTTTACTGTTGATTAGTTTTGTGCTAGTGAATTTGGTTTTGGTCAGCGGTGTCATTAATCAAGTGATGAAAGGATATTTTAATTTTGAGTTCAGTATGTATTTTACTGATCTCTATCTGATTGAACTTCCTGAATACATTGAGCTGGTAATGCTCGCATTTATCGTACACATTTTAATAAACAATAAATTTCTTGGCCATGTTGTATCGATTGGCATTTGGATAGCCTTATTTGGCTTACGCAATTTTGCTGAGTTGGATTATAATCTCTTCTTCTACAGCTATGTTCCGAATTACATGATTTCAGACATGAATGGATTTGGACATTTTTTAAAATCCATTTCGTGGTTCAATGCTTACTGGTTAAGTCTTGGTATTGTTTTCCTTATCCTCGGAAATTTATTTTGGAATCGTGGAGCCGAATCAAGTTTCAATTCACGTTGGAAACTTGCACTCGAAAGACTAAATGTACAATCAGCTACAGGGCTTACCTTCTTCACCATTGCATGGCTTGGATGTGGTGTATTCATTTACTACAACGTAAGTGTGCTGAATGTTTATCGAACCTCTAAAGAAGGCAAACAGATTAATGCCGACTTTGAAAAGAGTTATAAAAAGTACGAATTCAGAGCGCAGCCAAAAGTAACGGATGTAAATGTTCATGTTGATATTTATCCAAGCGAACGTTATACAAAGGCTGGAGGTGTATTCACCATAGTGAATAAAACACGTAAACCCATTGACTCGCTTATTCTCAACATAGGAAGCGCCATTGGAAAAACAACCATTGAAAAACTCACCATCGATAACAAAGAATTAAAAATGTTGATGGAAGATAAAGTGAACCGATTCTATATCTATCAGATGCCAGTAACCATGAAACCTCGCGATACCATGAAATTGGAAATCATGATGGACGCTCGTTACGAAGGTTTTCCGAATGGTGGTCTTGGTCGCGAGATTGTTTACAACGGTACCTTCTTTGATCTCGGTGTGTTTCCCTCCTTCGGTTATCCGGGGGATCCGATGACCAGTGATAAGGACAGAAAGAAATATGGCTTACCGAAAAAAGAATGGAGCGCTCCACCACAAACGGATAAGTTTGGCTTGAGTAATCTATTATTCAATGACGATGCAGATTACATCACCTTTGAAGCTGTTGTCAGCACAGAGCCTGATCAAATTGCTGTTGCTCCCGGCTATATTCAAAAGGAATGGGAAGAGAATGGTCGCAAATATTTTCAATATAAAATGGATGGCGAGATGGATTTATTTTTCAATCTATCCTCTGCGCGTTATGGAGTATTTCGCGATAAATGGGAAAGCCCGGATGGAAGAGATGTGAACATTGAAATCTTCCATCATCCAACGCACACGTACAATCTTGAACGATATGTAAAGTCTGTGAAAGCTTCGCTGGACTATTTCGAAAAAAGTTTCAGGCCGTATCAATACAAACAAATGCGCATACTTGAGTTTCCCCGCTATGCCAGCTTCGCGCAGTCATTCCCGAATACGGTTCCATACTCAGAAAGTTTTGGATGGGTAGCCGACTTCAGCGATGTTGATGATACGGATTATGCTTTCTATGTAACAGCGCATGAGGTGGCCCATCAGTGGTGGGGACATCAAATAACACCCAGTGCCACTCGAGGAGCCAATCAGATTTCTGAATCGATGGCGCAGTATTCAGCGATGATGGTGCTGAGTCATGAGTACGGAAAAGATTGCATGCAGGAATTTTTAAAATACGAACTGGATCGGTACCTGCGGGGTCGCGCAGGCGAGGATAAGTTTGAAGCGACCTTACTTGACAACGATACCCGTGATTATGTTTGGTATCGCAAAGGTGCGCTTGTACTTTATGCTCTACAGGATTTGATTGGTGAAGATCAGTTAAACGGAGCCTTCAAAAAGTTTGCCAATGCAGCAGCCTTCCGGCAGAAACCTCCCTTCGCTACTTCCAATGAGTGGTACTCGTACATTAAAGCAGCCACACCAGATTCAGTAAAATACTTTATTAACGATGCTTTTAAAAAAATTGCGCTCTATGAAAACCGCGTAACCAAAGCAGAGTACAAAAAGCTGGAAGGGGAAAAATATAAAGTGACGTTGACCGTGCAGACAAAAAAAATATATTATGATGGACAGGGTAAAGAAATTGAAACCAGTAAAGGCAAAGATTTAATCGAGATTGGTATTTTCGCTGAAGAAGGTAAAAACGAAAAAGGCATGAAAAAGAAAATGCCGATCTACCTGAAGAAACATTGGTTCGCTCCTGGTGAACATAAACTTGAATTTACAGTGGAGGGCAAACCTGTGAAGGCCGGCATCGATCCATACAATAAATTAATCGATCGTATTCCGGATGACAACGTGAAAACGGTAGATGAACTTTAAGAACCAGATGAGATGAGATAACAAATAAAGGTTAGAGTGAGAAAGTCATACGACTATTTTCATTCTAACCTTTGATTAATATAATGTCGCTACTCAAGTGAAAAGAGAGTGGAATCAATTCCCGGAATAACGTTCAGCGCATTTTTATAATAGATCTTTCTCAAAACCGAATCAGGTAATTCGAGCCCATACATTTTCCAATGTGCGTGGCGTTTTCTGTAATAGTCAAAATATTCATCGCCTGTTTCAAGCACACGGAAATAAGTGTAGTATTCTTCCATCTTATATGTATCCTTTCCAAACATCACACGATCCTGATACTTTATTAAAAATGCTCTGGCAGCTTTGGGTTGTCTTCCGAGTTCAGCCAACACAGCTCCAAGTTCAGTGTATACATTAGGCATCTCATCAAATAGTTTCCCCAATCGATCGAGATCATTTCCAAACCAACCCAAGTGCGCATCAATGAATTTTGTGTTGGGATGTTTGCGAAATACATTATGCTGTTCACCCATGATCTTCTCAAAAGGTGGCACTACCTTAGGATCACGATACCGACTGGGTTCTTGTTTTAATTCAAGCCAACGTTCATTGTGTTTATCTTTTGGATTCCAAAATGAATTCGGTTCTCCGGAATGTATCAACACCGGTATTCCCAACTCACCACACTTCGCCCAGATCGGATCAAGTCGTGGATCATCAACGGCAATCCTTTTTCCATCGTTGTCTTTGTCTGTGAGACCAAGACCTTTATAAACTTTTAAACCGCGTGCGCCTTGCTTCACCGCCTCTTCCATCATGGCCAGTGTTTCATTCGGCCAACCTTTGTCATCAAGCTCTTCAAAATTGATATTTAAGAAAATGATAAAACGTTTTGGGTAATTCTCGTTTACATTATCAAGTGACCATTCCAAAAATTTTCCACGAAAGCCACTGAGGTTCACCATCACGCTCATATTCAATGAATCCATTTCCTTAATCAACTTATCAAGATCCTGAACCGGCATTGTATATTGATGATTGTGCACATCGATGAATGGAAATTTGGCGTGCTTCAATTCATGCTTCGGCACAATCAATGTTGAGATGGGTTCGTAATCTTCCACATCCATTACGTTGTTTCGATATTGAATCAGCCCGATGATATAATAAGCTGCCCAGAGTGAAAGCAACACAATGGGGATGATAATACGCTTCTTCTTTAAGAGATTTGAGATCTGCATATAGTGTTAAATAAGAAATCCTTCGAAGTCAGATTATAAACCATAACCAACTCCGAAGGATTCAAAAGATTAAAAGACTATTGAACCGTAATCGGAACGGTCACTTGTGTTTTATCCCAAACAATATTCATGTTGGTTGCTGTTGAGTCTGCTGCGAAGTCGATCGTGAGTTGTTCAGTCTCAGAGGGAGCAACTCCAGGTGCGACTTCTACTTTCACTACATCCAAATCATATTTGGGTTCGTTGACTGCGAAGTAAACACCCAATTCGCTGTTCAATGCAATTTGCCATGTACTGGCTCCAGGTACAGCATACATACGGTATGTTCCGGCATTCACTGCCTTACCTCCAAAATTTACATTCTTGCTGAAGGTAATTTCAGTTGCTGCGTTTGCACCCAGCCTCCAGTATTTTCCATAAGGTTGTAAAGCTCCATCCTTCTCTACGCCAAAAATTAATCTTCCTTTTTTATAAGGTTGGCAATACACTACTTTCAAATCGAGGCCATTGTTACTGAATTCTGTTGTTTTGATTGGACTCTTCTTTGAAGCGACCAATACACCATATAGGACTACGGCAACAAGCAAAACGCCAATTACGCCAAGGCCGATAAAGATTTTCTTTTTCATACGTATTTTGATTTAGTTGATGGGGTTGTGTACTAAAAATTTGAGTGGACGAAGATAGGGAATTTTTAACGGAAGATCGTAAGTTCGAGAGGAAGTTGATAACGAGCAGAAATACCAACATCATGAAGATAAACTACATTCTCTTTTGCTTACTGACATTGTTGATGGGTTGCAAACCAAAAACAAGTAACAACAACCGTGAAGCAAAATATTCAGAAAAGTACAGACCACAGTTTCATTTCACACCAGAGAAAAATTGGATCAACGATCCAAACGGATTGGTGTTTTACGAGGGTGAGTATCATCTCTTCTATCAATATAATCCGTATGGAGATAAATGGGGACACATGAGTTGGGGACATGCGGTGAGTAAAGACATGCTACATTGGGAACATCTTCCAATTGCCCTTGAAGAATACCTTGATCCCAAAACGAACGACAGCACCATGATTTTTTCCGGCACAGCTGTGGTCGATAAAAATAATACGAGTGGTTTGTGCGAAGGCAAAGATTGTCTCGTTGCCATTTACACATCATATCTTCACAAAAACAATACAGGTTTGAGGCAACATCAAAGTCTGGCGTATAGTAATGATAAAGGAAGAACATGGAAGCGTTATGATAAGAATCCTATCCTCGATATTCAACGCAAAGATTTTCGCGATCCAAAAGTATTTTGGTATGAATTTCAACAGAAATGGGTGATGGTATTAGTCGTTCCTGATTTATACAAAGTACAACTCTATCAATCCAAAAATTTATTGCAATGGGATTTGATGAGTGAGTTCGGCAAAGTTGGAGACACTACAAAAATTTGGGAATGTCCTGATCTGTATCAACTTCCTGTTGAGAATGAGTCGGGAAAATCTAAGTGGGTATTATCACTTTCTGGTGGACATCCTGCCGGACCTGCCTTTGTTGGAATGCAATATTTTATTGGAGAGTTTGATGGAACAAAGTTTATATCAACACAAAAAGAAGCAAAATACATTGATCACGGAAAAGATTTCTATGCAGGTATTGTATACAACAATGTAAATGATCGCACGGTCATGATCGGTTGGATAAATAATTGGACGTATGCGAATGAAGTACCAACCTCAACCTGGCGTGGTGGCTTCTCATTGCCACGACAACTCTCATTAAAGAGAAAGAATGACGAATATTTTCTTCTTCAAAAAACAATTGCTGAAGCAAAAAGTCTTCGGAGTGAAGAAATAAAAGACTTGGAAAAATTCAATGGCAGCTCTCTCGAAATTGAATTAGAATGGAATGGTGCTGACGGAACAATACTTGAATTATTTTCGAACAGAGATGAGAAAACAGTTATTGCGAAAAGAGATAATATCGTATTCGTAAATCGAGCAGGATCAGGCATTGTAGATTTCCAATCTGATTTTGCAAGCAACGATCAGGCATCAATCGATGGTACCAATCAAAAATTATCCCTTCATATTTTTGTTGATCAATCCATCATCGAAGTTTTTGTGAATGATGGTGAAGCCTCCATTACCAGTCAGGTTTTTCCAAGAGGTGAAAATACTATTGTGATTCCGATGAAAGAGAATGTAAAAAGTATAAGGGCATGGGAGCTGAAATCAATTTGGAAGTAAATCGAAGTCCGCTCTCTAAATCCTCTCGTCTTACCGATAAAATGACCTTTCTTACCTCAATAATTATTAGGTTTCAAAGAAGCACCCTAGCTTAGTACCAAATTGTTTTTAATGAACCGTAAAGCAAGGGAAATAATAATCCATATCATCGGGTGCTTAACCTTCCTGGCTTTGCCAATTGTATTCCGACCAGGATCAACGGATAACTTTGATGTTTTCAACGATCCGAGATCGCGTAGCGACCTCATGTCTTATTTGCTGCTCATTGTTTTCTTCTATCTCAACTATTTTATTTTCGTCCCAGCATTATACCTAAACAAAAAATACTTCTACTTTCTGGCAGTCGTTATCCTCTGTTTTTTTATCATTTCTTATTTTCCGGATTTCATCATTCCATTCAAACATGCTGGCCCACCTCCTCCTCCCAAACCAAAGGGTGACGGATTTTTTCTCTTTCAAGTAGGTAAAGTGTTCTTCCTGTTCCTGATTTCTTTTTTCCTCTCTTTATTATTGCGGATTAATTTACAATGGAAACAAGCGGAAGAAGAAAAACTCAAAAGTCAACTCTCTTACCTTCGTGCACAAATAAATCCACATTTCTTGTTCAATACACTGAACAGCATTTATTCCATGGCCATCATGAAATCAGACGACACCCCTGCCGCTGTTGTGAAACTTTCGGAAATGATGCGTTATGTAACCAGTGAATCCAATAAAGATTTTGTTTCACTTGAAAAGGAGATGGCCTACATTTTTAATTACATCGATCTTCAAAAAATTCGCTTTGGCAAGGTTGTCGAGATTGTGGTGAACGTTCAGGGGGAAACAAAAGGCCATAGTATAGCACCTCTTATTTTGATTCCGTTTGTGGAGAATGCTTTTAAGCACGGCATTAATGCGGAGGAGAATTCCAAAATTACAATTCACATTATCATTGAAGAGCGTAACTTGCACCTGATGGTAAGCAATAATAAAGTAGTGGTTCACCACGCTGAAGAAATCAAAAGTGGATTGGGTATAGAGAATACTCGTGGCCGGTTGCAGTTGGTATATCCTGGCAAACACATGTTGATTATTCACGATAATGAAAAGGATTTTTTTGTATCGCTGACACTTCATCTGAAATGATAAACGCCATTGCCATTGATGATGAGACACCTGCTCTAAACGTGATTGAGGCTTTTTGCAAGCAGTTGGATTATATTAACCTTGAAAAAACATTCGACAAACCCAACGAAGCACTCAAGTACATTAGTAAGTTTCCGGTCGACCTTCTTTTTCTGGACATCAATATGCCATCGCTTACAGGCATTGAGTTCTACAAGGCTGTTAAACAAAATACAATGGTCATCTTTACAACAGCTTACAGTGAGTATGCAGTTGAGGGTTTTAGCCTAAGTGCAGTGGATTATTTATTAAAACCCTTTACACTTGAGCGCTTTCAACAAGCGACATATAAAGCGAAAGAGTATTACAACTATCAATACCACAACGAAAACAAAAAGGAACAATACCTTTTTATTCGTGCTGATTACAGCCTATACAAAATTGCATTCGCTGACATTCTTTTTATTGAGGGCCTGGACGATTATCTGAAAATACACATCCATAATGCCAAGCCCATCGTGGCACATATGACTATAAAAGGGATGTTGGAAAAGTTACCACAAAAAGAATTTGTTCGTGTACACCGCTCTTACATCGTACCTCTTAGTCGCGTAGAGCAAGTTCGAAATAAAGTGATCTCATTAGCCGGTGAAGAAATACCCATTGGTTCCAGCTACGAGAAAAACTTCTTTGAATATTTCAAAAAATAGAGAACCTCCTTTTTTTAGTAAACCTTGCTAACAAGGTTACTCATTATGTGAACTCGTTCGGATTGAATGTTCACCTCAGTATTTCTGGTCTTCACCTCAATCTCACTCTTTATACACACGAAGAGGATTACCTATCCGTTATCATCTTAATTAAAAACAAAAGAAGTTTCGGGAAGAAGACAATCACAAAATTCGCTGCAAAAAATATTTCGAGGTCTTAATACTTTGACAAAATGCGGTGAATAGGATCTTTTCAGAGGCGTATGTTAGTGATCCTGCAATGTCTACCATTTTGTCTCCTGTATTCTCATTACAAATGGTATGCTTGCGGCATACATTTACCGAAAGTGGAAGATGATTTTAAATAAGTAGCGTAAACATATTCGAGTATCTGTGCCAAAAACAAACCTATAATTCTATGCAGAGAAATGAATTTTTAAAAAGACTTGGAGTCACCAGCATGGCTCTACCACTTTTAACCAATTGTAGTAAAGATGATGAAGTATCACCTTCCCCATCCATCACCAGTTTCACACCTACAAGCGGAGTAGTTGGGGCAACAGTGGTCATTTCAGGAACGAACTTTAGTACCACATTCGATAATAAGACAGTCAGGTTTAATGGAACAATGGCTACTGTGGTTAATGCATCTGCTACTCAACTTACGGTTTCCGTTCCTGCTGGAGCAACAACAGGAACAATCACGGTAACGGTAAACGGCAACACAGCAACATCGACAAGCAGTTTTACTGTAACAACTTCAGGGAGTTCAACGCTCACCATTACCAGTTTTACCGGAAGTGGAGCAGTAGGTTCAACCATTACGATAACCGGTACTAATTTCAGCACAACAGCAGCTAACAATACTGTGACCATTAATGGAGTTGTTGCAACTGTTACAGCTGCAACAGCAACGTCACTAACGGTCACCGTTCCAACAGGAGCTACATCGGGTGTCATCGCTGTCACAGTGGATGGCGTTACCGTAACTTCTGCCAGTGCCTTTGTCGTTGGTTCGGCATCCTGCGTAACAACCGATTCGGAAACGGCCGGTCCTTTTCCAACAAAAAATCCATCTTCTTTAGTGATGGTTAGTATTGTTTCAGACAGAACAGGAGTTGCGTTTAGTATTAAGATCACCATTCAAAACAAAAATAACAGTTGTGCTCCTCTAGAAGGTGCACTCGTGGATATCTGGCATTGCGACAAAGACGGTTATTACTCTGAGTATGGTGGAACAACAATGCAAAGTGTCGATTTCACGGCCGTTCATTTCTTAAGAGGAAGACAAACTACCGATAGCAATGGTATGGTGGGATTCACTTCCATCTTTCCGGGCTGGTATCAAAGCAGGGCAGCTCACATTCATGTGCATATTTATAATGCAGCCGGAACTTCTTTGCTGGTTACTCAGATCGGTTTTCCTGAAGGTAGTGGTAGTGCTGTTAATCTGGTCAATGCTTCAACCACAAATGGTTATACAAAAGGAATGAGTGGCTATACCTATAATGCAAGTGATAGTGTTTTCACTGATTCAACAGACAATGAGATCGGAACCGTAACTGGAAGTGTGGCCAATGGATTTGAACTGACCCATACTATTGTGGTAAGTGCCTAGTAGTTTCTATTTGATAAATTTTTAATACGAAAAAGATGAATGCGATTCTTTTGTTTTTAGGAGGAGTAGGTTTCCAGGAAATACTACTGATCGGAATGTTTATATTGGTATTCTTTGGCGCTAGAAGAGTACCTGAATTCATGAAAGGCCTTGGCAAAGGCGTACGCGAATTCAAAGATGTAATGAACGAAGTGAAGGAAGAAGTGAATACTGTAAAAAAAGAAATCCCGAAGATTGATATTGATTAAAAGAAAAGTCCTAGGGGAGCCCACCCAAGTCCTTTCTCCATTGATTGAAGAGTTGGTAATGTGTTGATAATGGAGAAGGACTCGGACGTGGACTATAAAGTTTAAAAAAACCTAAATGATATCGATTATGAAAAGAAAAGATTTTTTAAAACGTTTGGGGATGAGTAGTCTCATACTCCCACTGATTACCTCCTGTAAAAAAGAAGACGATCCGACATCCAGTACAGGAATGTGTACATCGACTGATTCGGAAACAGCAGGTCCTTTCCCTACAAAAGATCCATCTTCTCTCGTACTGACCAGTATCGTATCAGATAGAACAGGAGTAGCCTTTACTATTAAAATCACCATACAAGACAAGAATAACAATTGTGCTGCATTAGAAGGTGCAATCGTTGATATCTGGCATTGTGACAAAGACGGTTACTACTCTGAGTATGGGGGTACAACAATGCAAAGTGTTGATTTCACGGCCGTTCATTTCTTAAGAGGGAGACAAACTACCGATAGCAATGGTATGGTGGGATTCACTTCCATCTTTCCGGGCTGGTATCAAAGCAGGGCAACTCACATTCATGTGCATATTTATAATGCAGCAGGAACTTCCTTGTTGGTTACTCAAATAGGGTTTCCTGAAGGTAGCGGCAGTGCTGTTAACCTGGTTAATGCTTCAAGCGCCAATGGCTATACAAAAGGAATGAGCGGTTATAGCTATAATGCAAGTGATAGTGTTTTCACAGATTCAACAGATAATGAAATAGCTACTGTAACTGGAAGTGTTGCTGACGGATTTGAGCTTACCCACACCATTGTAGTCAGTGCTTAATTATTTATTCAGAAACATAGCTTCGGCAAGGTAGGTTGAATTCTAATATCGTATGCAATGGCAAAAGGAATCATTCAAATATGTTATCGTAAAATCATAGATGCTACATCCACGAGTATCTGGGATCAATATGTATTTGAAGATACTTACAAAGAATTCTACATGCAGGTTCAGCAGTTCGATCAACAACAGAAGTACACAACGTTCCAGGAAATTTTAAAGAACACACCAAAAGCAGGTCAGATGCATTACCTGGTGAGTACTGCTGCAATAGGCTACATCCGTCAGCTCAATGAGAGAATGCCGGATGTAGTCAACTTGTTTGGAAAACCATGTGTGCCCTTCAAGAATTTCAGGTTTGAGATTATTCAATCCCATGTAAAAAATAAAGACATGCATAAGGTGGCAATCCATTTTTATAGCGAAATCATTACATGGATTGATACGATCAACCATAATCAAATGCTCTTTGCGCCTGGTGATCAACTTGAGACTTTAGCTAATGGAAAGAAAGTTGAAACGGAAATGATGGTCTTGCCACCGAACGTAAGCATTACTTCCTATCAACAAAAAAGTTTCTCTATAGTATAGAGTCGGGTAAAGTTGACATTCGATTTACTTTTGAATTCTGTTCTTTAAATTAAAAATCAGTGACACCAAAAACAGAAGCAACTATTTACCTGGCTGATCAACGAGGATGTACCCAAGTCGATTGGTATAGAAGTTATCATACCTTTAATTACGGAACGTATTTCCGCGAACACCGAAGACCGTTTAGAAATCTTCAGGTCCTGAATGACAATACACTAAAAGAAGGATCCAATTTAAAACAACATGTTAAGGAGAATTCTATCATTTTAATTCTTCCGATTGTTGGTTCTGTTCGTTATAAAAATAAATCAGGCATTGACAGCCTAATAGAAGTTGGGCAAGCGCACTTCTTTTTTGCTTCAAAAGATTCAGAATTTGAATTCTCAAATCTGTATGAAAATGAATTGATTAACTTTTTGCACATCGAGTTATCCACTCATCTGCAATTAAGCGATGATACCGTGCAAAAATTTGAATTTGATTTAGATGGAAACAGGAATCAACTTATACCACTTCACCCAAATAAAGAAGATAATCAACATCAAAATACATTAGCCTGGATAGGAAAGTTTAAAGGAAGGCAAGAGGGAACGCATTCACTGAAGAATGCCAGTACAGGAGTTTTCATTTTTGTAATTGAAGGTGCCTTTGAGGTGCAAAACAGACTGCTTCATGCACGAGATGGTTTAGCACTATCGAACATTGATGCCATTGAGTTTGAGGCTTTATCTAATGACGCTATTCTTTTAGTAATCGAATAATCAATTGAAAGAAATCTTTACGCTCTAGTGTTTCTTATATCGATAGTGTCCAATAATCTTAAATTGAAACAAGCAATCCGCAATCACTTGTCCCCCACCAATGTTATGAACGATTAAGTACCTCACTTTATCTTCCGATTTTTTATTGACGACAAGTCCAATGTGTGTTATACCTCCACCCAAATCCCAGCAAATAATATCACCGGGTAAGTAATTACTCGCTGTTTGATTCATCGACTTCACTTCGCCATGTCGCGTGAAGAATGTCATGAGATTGGGAACACGTCTATGATCAATGTTTTTATCCGTCTTCGTTAGTCCCCATTTCTTTGGGTATAGTCTAAAGTTGGCTTTCATATCTTCATGCACTTCTTTCTGAAGATCGATTCCCAATTTCCGATACGCTCGAATAACAACATCGGTACAAACACCTTTATCACTTGGCACATCACCATTTGGATAAGATATGCTGAAATACGTTGGATCGTAGGTAACGTTTTGTTTTGTTAAAGCGAGTGCTGACGTTGAGAGGCTATCATAAAAAGTTTGTTGAGCAAGAACAGAATGATCAATGCATAAAAAACTAACGATAAAGAATACATTTTTCATGTAGCCGATGAGCTAAGTTTTGACATTTGAGTACTCAAATTCAATGATGGAGACGGCATTAATTAGTTTTAACTAAATATCTATTAGAATCCTCTTTATTAACAAATCGACCATTCTTTAGAATATACTCTTCAATAATAATTCCTGTATTGCCGCTTACTGAAATACGAAGATATCCCTCTCGAGCAGTCCACGTTCCGTACTTTTTTTGAGTTTTCAGTTTACCGTTGTTCTTCCATTCGTAAATCCAGGTGCACGTTCCGTTCTCTTTTAATGAATATGCTTCACCAGTATCCTGTCCAATATTGTACGCAGCAGAGTATTTCTTAATGTAATTTACTTGAGCAAATGATTGAATGGACAACACTATTGCAATTGAAATTACTATCACTTTCATTAGCAGGAAATTAATGAGGTAGGATGGTTTAGACTCTATAATCAAGATGTTTGTTAGTGAAAGAAAAGTTAACATCATCAAAGCAAACAAAAATAATCTTTTCAATTTTATCAGATTGAGAAACAAACTTTGAGACCGTCTCAACTGCCACCCTCGCTGCATCATTGCTTGGATATTTATAAATACCTGTGCTTATGCACGGAAAGGCAATAGACCTGCAATCATTCACTATGGCAAGTTGCAATGAGTTCTTATAACAATTCACAAGTTTTTCTTCTTCATTCTTTTGTCCACCATTCCAAACAGGTCCAACAGTATGAATGACAAACTTTGCATTTAAATTTCCAGCTCTTGTGATTACAGCGTCACCAGTTTTACAACCTCCTTGCCTAGCAATTATTTTTCTGCAGTTTTCTAAAATTGCGCCTCCACCAGCCCTATGAATTGCACCATCTACTCCACCACCGCCCAAAAGAGAAGTGTTGGCAGCATTTACAATTGCATCAACTGTTACCTTAGTGATGTCTCCTTTGAAAACTTCTATTCTATCTCGAATATTCATTCTGTGCTCCGTTAGCACCACTTAATACTTTCTATTTGCAGTTTCTATACTTTCACCAACTCCCTATGTCCCACCCAAGTAAATCTTTTGTTCACATACTCAGGATTAGTGAATGATGCATTGCCGGACGGATTACCTCCGGTAACGTGAAAGTCAGAAAAGGCTGCGTTTTGATTCATGTAAATGCCGCCTGTTAAATTGAATGATACCGGTGTTGCGGCTAAACTCATTTCATCGGCAATCTTTTCTTTCACATTTACATCAGTGGTGTAAGCACCGCATGAGATAGCACCATGATGTTCTGCCATTTCTTTTGCCAATGCGATAGACTGATCCGTGTTTTTTGTTTTGATCAGCAAAGCAATCGGACCAAAAAGTTCTTTGCTGAAAATTTCTTTCTTGGTTGCGTCTACCTCTATAATAACAGGAGTTGCTACCCGTGCATTTTTAAACATTGGGTTTTCGAAAGAGCGTGATTTCAACCAAACTTTTCCAGGAAGGTTTTCTGATACCAAAACACGTTCGCTTGTTTTTTTACTTTGCACAGCACCCAATACATGTGGTCCTGCTTTTGGATTGTCAACCAAACCGTTGATGTTATCCACCAGCTTTTGTGCTACTTCATCAAATGATAATGTTCCTGTTGCAGTTTTAATACCTCCTTCAGGAATAAAAAAGTTTTGCGGTGCGGTACACATTTGTCCGCTGTATAAATTCAAAGAGAATGCTAAGTTCGCAGCTACCTTATCTGCATCTTCCACTGAATCAAGAATCACGGAGTTCACTCCTGTCTTTTCAGTGAAGACGGTTTTATCTTTCAAACCTTCGAGGTAACTTCCGAATACAGCATTACCCGTGAAGTCAATCAACTTTATTTCTGGATGTTCTGCCAGTTCTTTTGTGATCATTTTATCAGCTGTATCAACAGCTAACTGACAAATATTCGGATCGAGATTATTTTCAGCCAATACCTTTTGAATCTCCGCTACAAAAATTGCGATAGGTAGAATAGCACCCGGATGTGGTTTTACAATTACTGAATTACCCGTTACTAAACTTCCATAAATTCCGGTTACGGAATTCCATGTTGGGAAAGTCGAACAACCAATCACGATTGAAATACCTTTCGGCACAGCACGCCATTCTTTATTCACTTGTAGATTAAACTTACCCATCGGCTTATCCCACAACGCCTTCGATGGAAAACGCTGCAACTCTTCATAGCCTGCTGCAATTGCTTCGAGTGCACGGTCGGCTGCATGTGGGCCTGAGGCTTGAAACGACATCATGTATGCCTGGCCAGTGGTGTGCATAGTAGCATAGGCGATTTCAAAAAATCTTGCCTTCGTACGTTCCAATGATTCTACTAAAATTCCCGTGCGATCTTGTACGCTCACTTTGCGCCAAACGTGAAATGCTTTTGCTGATCGATTAATCAATGTATTCACAGAAAAGGAAGGATAAAGAATACCTAACGCATCTTGTGTGTACGGTGATTCTTCTTGTCCGATCCAGCTTTCAGGATTTGATTGTTTTAACTCATCAAACTTTTTTCCTAATGAAGATTGAAATTTCTCTCTTCCTTCACTATCCGCATTCTCACCATAATTAGCTGGTGATGGGTTTTCAGGAAAGGCTGCAAAAAAAGTTCGTTCGTGTAATGCTTCAATGGCTTTGAGAACTAAAGCCTGGTGTTTATCAAAGAGATTCATTGTAATGTTATTATGTATAGCAGATAAAATCTAAATCAGGGATTAATGATCAGAGGCACGTTGACGAAGTGTTGGACGTGCAATACTACGTTCAACTCCTTGAAAACAAATGTACTTTATTTCTGTGCTCCGAAAACTTTCTTCAACAAGTCGGTAGTTCGTGCCAAAGGATCCTGGCGAATATTTTTTTCTTCCTTCGCAATCATGATGAACAATCCTTCAATCGCACGGTCAGTTGCATAGTCATCAAGGTTGGGATTTACTTTCTGAACAAACGGCACCTTGTTATATGTATTTACCAAGTCGCTATAATACTTTGTGGCATTTACTTTATTTAACGAGTTCTGGATTACAGGTTTGAATTTCTCTTTCAGTTGAGCAGTAGTAGTACGCTTTAAGAATTGTGTTGCTGCATCAGGTTGTCCTTTTAGAATACTCCACGCATCCTGAATGGTCATCTGCCGAATGGCGTTAACGAAAATTGGTTTTGCTTCCTTCGCTGCATCTTCTGCACCACGATTAAGCGACAATACAAACTTATCGACTTCATTACCCAAACCAATTTGACGAAGTTTATCTTCTACCTTTTTTACATCGGGTGGAAACGGAATTTTTATTTCAGGATTTTTGAAATACCCATCCAATTGCGAAACCAAATCCGAACCTTTTGAAATACCTTTTACTAAGGCTTCCTTCAATCCTTCTCCCACTTCTGCAGTGGTTGGTTGCTGATCGGTGCTGATGGCTTTATTAACTTCTCCTATTGTTTGACTAATCTGTGCTGAAGTGCACGAACCAAGGACGAGTGATAGAGTAATTAATACGATTGTACGCTGCATGTTTTTCTGTTTATACAGCAAAGTAACGAAAAGTGCATTGAACAAGTACGAAGTACGATCTATTTACAACCTCGTAAATCGTACCTTAAACTTCGCATCTAATTTATAAGAGCGTTTCTTTTGTAATCTCTCCTATATTCTTACACCCGGTCAATCCCATAGTGAGCTCAAAATCCGTCATGAAATTGCGAAGCACTTCATAAACACCTTGTTGTCCGGCAATTGATAAGCCATAAACATAAGGTCGGCCAATACAAACTGCTTTTGCACCTAGTGCAATGGCTTTGAAGGCATCCGCACCTCCACGAATTCCGCTATCAAGCAACACCGGAATTTTTCCATTGATTACCTCCGCAATTTTTGGTAACGCTTCAATCGAACTGATGGAACCATCTACCTGTCGTCCACCATGATTGGAAACAATAACACCATCCATGCCCACATCCATCGCTTTGCGAGCATCTTCCGGATGAAGAATACCTTTCAATAAAATTGGAAGCTTAGTGTGTTGACGAAGAAATTTTAAATCGTCCCACGTAGTACACGGATTGGAATACGTGGTAACAAATTTCTGAACAACCTTTAACGGTTTACCCGATCGCAACTTTTGAAAAAATCCACCACCTGGATAATTTTTTACCATGCCTAACAAACCCAAAATAGATTGAAAAGTAATTTTCCGTTTTACACTTTCATCATCTTGTTCTTCGAGCATTTTTAGAAAGACAGGATCAGAAGTATATTGAGCAATGCCTTTGCCTTCCATAAAAGGTAAGTAAGCTAATTCCAGATCGCGCGTGCGCCAACCTAACATGGTTGTATCTAACGTTACAGCAATCGCGGAGCAACCACACTTTTCCGCACGCTGCACCAAACTCGCAACAAGATCATTTGATTTACTCCAATACAATTGAAACCAATGTGGACTATTGCCCATCACTGCTGCACATTCTTCCATTGGCTTTGAAGCCTGATTCGAAAAAATATAAGGAACTCCAAGTTGAGCAGCGGCTTTCGCAACCGCAACATCAGCATCGCGATGCGCCATCTCTAATACACCAACAGGTGAAAGCAAAAACGGTGAAGGAAGTTCTTTTCCAAATAAGGTGATGCTGGTGTCGCGCTCACCTACGTTACGCAACATGCGTGGAACAATTTTATATTTTTCAAATGCCTCTCGATTCGCACGAACGGTACTTTCAATTCCTGCACCGCCTGCTATATATGCAAACGCCTCCGGGCTGATTACCTTTCTTGCCGATTCTTCAAGCGTTGCTAAATCGATATTCACCTTTGGGCGAATGCCTGCAAAACCATTAATATATATTTGGCTTTGCCAGTCGAGTGCAGATGGTCTCTTGTTCATAGAGACTAAGGTAACATCGACCCGTAAGAGGACAAAGAATAAAGTTGGAAAAGGATAGTACTATTCGATCATTTCCAGCAACAATAACCGCAACAAACTGTTCATTATAAATTGTCAACTATATTTAGGTCTTAATTTTTTAACACATGAAACAAATCCCTGCTGAACTGCTCACAATAGGCGATGAAATTCTTTACGGTCAAATAGTAGATACCAACTCGCAATGGATGGGTGTTGAACTCAGCAATGCCGGCATTAAAGTAATTCGCAAAACCAGCGTGGGCGATCAGGAAGATGAAATTCTCACTGCTTTCGCGGAAGCAGAAAAAAGAGCAGATATTGTTCTCATCACGGGTGGACTTGGTCCCACAAATGATGATTTAACAAAACCCTTGCTCGCAAAATATTTTAATTGCGAATTAAAGATTCATGAAGAAGCTCTTGCAGAAGTAACTGAGTTTTTCAAAAGCAGAGGTCGCGAACTTACTGAGATCAATCGTCAGCAAGCGGCTTTGCCTATCTGTTGTGAAAAAATAACAAATGCAATTGGCACAGCACCGGGTATGTGGTTCGAACGAAACGGAAAAGTATTTATGTCGATGCCAGGTGTTCCGCACGAAATGAAGAAGATGATGACGGAACGTGTGATTCCAAAATTATTGAAGACATTCCAGGTTCCGGTAATTTATCATAAGGTAATTCAAACTATCGGACAAGGAGAATCTTTTCTTGCAGAAAAAATTGCAGGCTGGGAAGCTTCTTTACCAAGTCATATTAAGTTGGCGTATCTACCAAGTCTTGGTGGGGTGAAACTTCGCCTCACTTGTTTTGGCGAGAATTTACCTGCACTTGAAAAAGAAGCGGATGCTCTGATTGAAAAATTAAAAGAACACATCGGTCAATTTATTTTTGGTTATGGATCGGATCCCATTGAAGTTGTGTTAGGAAATACATTGCGTGAAAAGAAATTAACACTCGCTGTTGCGGAAAGTTGTACAGGCGGATACCTCTCTCATTTGATCACGAGTGTACCTGGAAGTTCTGATTATTTTTTAGGATCAATGATACCGTACGCGTATGAAATTAAAATGCGTCAACTTGGTGTAAAACCTGAAACGCTTGAACAATATGGTGCAGTAAGCGAACCAACTATTATTGAGATGGCCAATCTGGTTCGTGCAAAATTCAATACAGACATTGGTGTTGCAACCAGCGGAATTGCCGGACCTGGTGGAGCAACGGATGATAAGCCTGTTGGAACCGTTTGGATTGCGTACTCAGACAAACATCATACAATTACCAGGAAACTTCAACTTTCAAAAGACAGAATGATCAACATCAAGCTGGCTTCTATTTCAGTAATGAATTTAATCCGGACGAGTCTGCCACAATAGTAGCAGACTCAATTTATTGAAGGGAATCAGTAAATTAGAGTCGGATGTTTTTTATAGACAATTTTACTCCGATCCAAACTTTTAAAATTCCCCTACCATTAAATCAGACAGAGAAAATGGCTTTCAACAATTTGAATTGTGTTACTCGTTTAGAATTCCGAATAATATTCCGGCAAAGCATCCAACTATAGAATTTTCCTGCTCCGAAAACGATTCCTTTTCATTTACATTTCTGTCATTTCAAACGTTAGTGTGGAGCATTAAAAATACTAACTTTGCAATTCGAAAATTCAACTCTCATGGCGCAAGTGCAACTCATCATGCCCAAAATGGGCGAAAGCATAACCGAAGCAACCATTTTGCATTGGCTCAAAAAGCCAGGTGATAAAATCGAGTTGGAAGAGTCGGTATTGGAAGTGGCTACCGATAAGGTAGATACAGAAGTGCCTTCTACCCATGCTGGCGTATTGAAAGAATTACTTGCCAAGGAAGGCGAAGTAGTAAAAGTTGGCAGTGCCATCGCCATTCTGACTACTGATGCAGAAGAAAAGGTATCCACTACTCCTGTAATTGATAAACCGGTTAGCGCAGCAAAAGCTTCAACTATTGCTGCGCCAGTTGCATCATTAACAAATGGAAATGGCACTTCACATGTAACCGATTATAAAGAGTCTTCACGATTCTATTCACCTCTTGTGAAGAACATCGCAAAAGAAGAAAATATATTAGTAGCCGAACTTGAAACGATTGAAGGAACAGGTGCAGAAGGAAGATTGACCAAGAAAGATCTTTTGACTTATGTAGAAAACAGAAAGCTTGGCGTTGCTGTGAAATCGGTTCAACATTCGGTTTCTGTTTCAGCAGCTCCAACAAGAGTTCCGGTATCGATTAGCGGTGGCGATGAGATTATTGAGATGGACCGTATGCGCAAGATGATTGCAGAACGCATGGTGGATTCAAAACGCATCTCTCCACATGTTACCTCATTTGTCGAGGCCGATGTGACGAACATCGTTTTCTGGCGCAATAAGATGAAGAACGAATTCCAAAAGCGCGAAGGTGATGCGCTTACCTTCACACCGATCTTCATCGAGGCTGTAGCATTAGCCATTAAAGACTATCCAATGATCAACATTCAGGTAGATGGCGACAAGATCATTAAGAAAAAAGATATCAACATCGGTATGGCTGTAGCTCTTCCAAGTGGAAATTTGATTGTGCCGGTTATCCGTAATGCTGACCAATATAACATTGCAGGTTTAGCTAAGATTGTAAATGACTTTGCGAAACGTGCGCGTGAAAATAAACTCAAACCAGATGAATTGGCAGGCGGTACATTCACGGTATCGAATGTTGGTTCTTTTGGGAACGTAATGGGTACACCTATTATCATGCAACCTCAAGTGGCCATCCTTGCTTTAGGCGCAGTTCAGAAAAAACCAGCGGTTATTGAAACACCTTATGGTGATGCTATTGCCATTCGTCATAAAATGTTCTTGTCGCACTCTTACGATCACCGTGTGGTAGATGGTTCTTTGGGCGGAAGTTTTGTAAGAAGGGTTGCGGATTACCTGGAGAAGTTTGATACGAATCGTCTGGCTTAGATCAATCCAGGGTTAAATACTATTCAGTCTTTGTGGTTACTTAGTGTCTTTGCGTCTTCGTGGCAAAAAAGCTGAGTATTTCGCCACAAGGTCACTAAGTCACAAAGGTTCACAAAGGCCACATGACAAAGATTTGCATAGCACCTGATAAATATTCAGTTTCCGAAACCAAAAGCTTTCTTTACATTTAAGGATGGCTAAAATTATTTCCTTCATCAGTCGTAAAGGTGGAACGGGCAAAACCACCAATGCCATTAACCTGGCCACCACCCTTCACCAAATGGGCAAAAAAGTATTGCTCGTAGAAACCGACACCAACTATACTTTGAATACCCTTCGGAAAATGGAGATCTTCAAAGGCGAGAATGGAAAATTTGGTTTTGAAATCCTGGGATCAAACGATGAACAGGTTGCAGGTGAATTGGTCAGTATGAAGCAATCCCGCACGGTTGATATTGTTGTTGTAGACAGTGCCGGAAAAACAACTGACGAGGGCATTAAGAAACTATGCCTGGTTAGTGATGCAGTTGTGGTTCCTACCAGTCTTACTCAAAACGATCTGCTGGTAACCTATCAAACGGTAACCGACTTAGCTCCGGCACGTGAGCTTAATCCACAGCTTCGCATTCTTATTTTGCCCAATCGAATACATTCGTCAACCGGTTTACATACGGTACGTGATAGCCTGAAAAACTTAGATGCGATAATCCTTCCGGTAATCGTGCCCCAGAAAAATCTTTTTGTAAATTTCAGCACAGTGGACGCGGAGCAAGAATACAAACCCATTGCGCAGGCCATATTGAACCACCTCGTATGAGCAAAAAGAAAAATACTTTAAAGGATCTGGATGAATTTCTGAAACAGCAGGCTGCCACGTTGGTCTCCCCAGTTCAGCTCAGTGAAAAAATTGAAGCACCAGAGCCCGTAAGACAAAGTCCTATCGCTGTCGCAACTCCAACCGTCAGCGAAGAGATTTCTACCTCAACTTTATTGCGCGACCTCAATACACTTGCTGCTAAGGAGGGCTCATCCTATAGAAAAAAATTCTACGATTTAATTATCCAATCCTTGGAGAATCAAAACCAGTCTCTTCCGGAAGACAAAATGCTAATCAACACTGCTCTTTACCTTAAGAACGGAGATAATTGGAAAGATACCATCCGGAACTATTGGAAATCAAACAAACGTTAAGGATTAGTCGTTGCTTATAACACGATTAACAAACAAATTTCTCATTCCCATAGTAACTATTAACAGATAAGAAATGAAATTCGGAACCAAAGCTGTACATGCTGGTGTGGAACCAGACCCATCAACAGGCGCAATTATGACGCCTATTTTTCAAACGTCTACCTATGTGCAGGAGTCGCCTGCGAAACATAAAGGCTATGCGTATGCCCGTGGTGCAAACCCTACCCGAAATGCGCTGCAGAAAAGTATTGCTGCATTAGAGAATGGAAAGTTTTCCATTTGCTTTTCGTCTGGCATGGGAGCTACGGATGCTGTGATCAAACTTTTAAATCCGGGTGATGAAGTCATTACAAGCAACGATTTGTACGGAGGTTCTTATCGCATGTTCAAGCGTGTATTTGAAAAGTACGGAATCAAATTTCACTTCATTGATTTAACCGACATCAACAATGTAAACGCATACATTACTCCGAAGACAAAATTGTTTTGGTTGGAAACGCCAACCAATCCATTAATGAATATTGTCGATATAAAAGGTTGTGCTAATATCGCTAAAAAAATTAACGCAATTGTAGCAGTTGATAATACTTTCGCTTCTCCTTATCTGCAAAATCCACTTGATCTTGGTGCTGATATCGTTATGCATTCAGTAACAAAATATTTAAGCGGTCACTCCGATGTAATTATGGGAGCGTTGGTGATGAACGATGAAAAACTATACCAGGAGTTGGCTTTCATTCAAAATTCATGTGGTGCTGTTCCAGGTCCTCAAGATTCATTTCTTGTATTGCGCGGTATCAAGACTCTTCATCTTCGCATGGAACGTCATTGCTCAAACGGAAAAAAAATTGCGGCATTCTTAAAAGAACATCCAAAAGTGGGCAAGGTATATTGGCCTGGGTTTGCTGATCACCCTAATCATGCTATCGCTAAGAGACAAATGAAAGATTTTGGCGGCATGTTGTCCTTCACCTTGAAAGATGATAGCTTGGAGAAAGCCATTAAACTCATGGAGAGCTTCGAACTCTTTTCATTGGCAGAATCATTGGGTGGTGTAGAGTCTCTTGTTAACCATCCGGCATCGATGACGCACGCCAGTATTCCAAAAGAAGAACGCGCTAAAAGTGGATTAGTAGATTCATTGATCCGTCTGAGCATTGGGGTCGAAGATGTCGAAGATCTATTGGAAGACTTAATACTCGCTCTTTCCCGTGTTTAACAAGATT
The DNA here is from genome assembly GCA_039930485.1 of Chryseolinea sp. Lineage (GTDB taxonomy): Bacteria > Bacteroidota > Bacteroidia > Cytophagales > Cyclobacteriaceae > Chryseolinea. The sequence continues at coordinate 29,466 of JBDTTT010000012.1, read as the reverse complement.
AAAAATTCCCAGGAATGAAAACACTATTTCTCTTTGTTTCAGCAATACTTTTGGCAACGCTCTCATCCTTTATCGTGCAACAAAAAAAGAAAGTTGTATTCTTTGGCGATTCGATAACACAGGCAGGTGTACAACCAGGAGGATACATTTTAAAAGTTGGGGAGCTTGCATCAAAAGAAAATAAGGCTGATCAATTTGATTTTATAGGATCGGGAATTGGTGGAAATAAGATTTATGATTTATACCTGCGCGCTGAAGATGATGTGCTGAGTAAAAATCCAGATGTTGTTATCTTGTATGTAGGTGTAAACGATGTATGGCACAAACGCACACATGGCACTGGTACTGACGCAGATAAATTTGAAAAGTTTTATACAGCGCTCATCAAGAAATTTCAAGCGAAGAATATCAAGGTTGTACTCTGCACTCCTGCTGCTATTGGTGAGCGGACTGATTTTAGTAACGAGTTGGATGGTGACTTGAATAATTACTGCAACATCATTCGCAGCTTGGCCAGCAAAAATAATTTACCACTGGTTGATCTACGCAAAAGTTTCCTAGACTATAATCTAAAATTCAATACTGAAAATAAAGAGTCGGGCATTCTCACCTCTGATCGCGTTCATCTAAACGAAAAAGGAAATCAGTTTGTGGCCGAAGAAATGTGGAAGGTGATCAAATCGTTATAGGCGCGAAGCATTCAACAGATTATGAGAACTAAATTCAAGACCATCCTTCAACATCGGTTTGGACCTGTAGCATTATTAGCATTCTTGCTTGTCGGTATTTCAACCATCACTCGATTGGCATTTTTGATTTACTCATTCAAAAATGCCGGCCTTAGTTTCTCCAATATATTAGGTGTTTTTAGTTTTGGAGTTTTTTATGATATCGTTAACGCAAGTTATTTCATCATCTCCCTGGTATTGTATTTATGGCTGATGCCTGAAATTATCTTTCATAAAAAATGGCATACCTACATTCTCACGGCTTTCTTTTCTATTCTAACTTTCATCTTGCTTTTCAATGCGGTTTCAGAATGGTTTTTCTGGGATGAGTTCAACACACGATTTAATTTTATTGCGGTTGACTACTTAGTCTACACCAATGAAGTACTTGGCAACATTCAACAATCTTATCCGATACCCTGGATCATCGCAGGACTGCTTTCAATAACCGGTATTGTTGTTTACTTCCTCTATCCATTGATCAAGCTTTCCGCGAATCACTCCATGCGTTTTAAGAAGCGAAGCATCTTCGCTGTTGGTCTTTTGATCCTTCCTGTACTTTCATTCTTTACAGTAAGCACGCGCTATCATCAATTTAGCAAAAACACTTTTGCGAATGAGTTGGCTGGCAATGGCATGTATGAACTCTTTGCTGCTTATATCAACAATGAATTGAACTATAATCAATTTTACAAAACATTAGATGATAAGACATCATTCGAAGTAACAAAGAAATTATTAGAGACACGCGAGAGCAAATACCTTAGCAATGATCCCTTCGACTTAACCCGAACCATCACACACGAAGGACCTGATAAAAAATTAAATGTTGTAATGATTTCAGTTGAAAGCTTAAGTGCTGATTTTCTTGGAACATTTGGAAACACAAAGGATATTACACCTTTTATGGATTCACTTTCAAGTGAAAGCTTATTCTTCACAAAACTATATGCCACCGGCACACGCACCGTGCGCGGACTGGAAGCACTTTCACTTTGCATCCCTCCAACTCCCGGTCAATCGATCGTGCGCAGACCCAACAATGAAAATCTTTTTTCCCTTGGAAAAGTATTTACCGAAAAAGGATATGAAAGCAAATACATCTATGGTGGTTACGGATACTTTGATAACATGAATTATTTCTTCGCGAATAACAGTTACATCGTAGCCGATAGAAGTCTCCTAAAAGATGAAGACATCGACTATGAAAATGTATGGGGTGTTGCCGATGAAAACCTTTTCACCTTAGTCGAAAGAGAAATTGAGAAGACCTTAAAAAACGGTAAGCCCATCTTCGCTCATGTGATGACCACAACTAATCATAGACCTTATACATATCCTGAAGGACGAATTGATATTCCATCGCACACCAGTCGTGAAGGTGCAGTAAAGTACACAGATTACGCTATTGGTAAATTTATTAAAGCCTGCCGCACCAAACCGTGGTTTGATAATACTGTGTTTGTGATTGTGGCAGATCATTGCGCATCGAGTGCAGGTAAAACCGAGTTACCTGTCAATAAATATCATATACCTCTATTCATTTATTCACCGGCCAACATACCGGCCGCGAAGATGACCAGACTGATGAGTCAAATTGATCTTGGTCCTACGTTGCTTGGCTTGCTGAACTTCAGTTACACCAGCAAATTCTTCGGGTATGATATGTATCAGTTGGAAGAAGGTAGAGAACGCGCTTTCATTAGCACGTATCAAACGCTTGGATTTATTAAAGATGATAAACTTGTGATTCTTGCTCCGCAGAAAAAAGCAAGTGAGGTGAAACCAAACTTTGAAGATGGCTCTACAGAAAATACAGCTACTGATGAACTTCTTTTACAAGAAGCAATTGCCTGGTACCAATCTTCGAGTTATGCTTTTAAGAATGGGTTGTATAAGTAGTCAGACCTAAAAATCCTGATCTTCCTTTTTTTCTTTCACTTCAGGGCATTCAATTTTCCAGTCTTTAGAAAGTGCTAATGAGCCTTCTTTTACTTTCTTAATGGCCTCATCTTTCTTCTTGCTGAATTTACAACCAATGTCTACATAGCGATATTTGGCTCCGTCTACTATGAAATTAAAATGACAGGTATTAGTAGACTTCTGCATCTTCATGCAACTGAACTCAACGTTCTCTCCCTGATCAGAGCGAAAACCGGTTGAGAGTATCATGGCTAAAAAGAATATAGAAGCAACTGATTTTTTCATATTGGTGATTTTTTTTACAAAGTTATGGTGTAACAAGGATAATGCCATTATAGAGTTTATAATTTTAATACTCTTAGTTTTCATTTGCAAAGCAATCTTCTTATTCTCTTGAGAACCTAACGGATTAGAAAACAGTGTATTGAATTGAGCACGTCCCCATCTAACTACTTTCATCGCTGACGCGCGAAAGGCAAACTGCATTTCACAGTTAAAGAGCAGGCGCGCGTTTAAAATCACTAAAATCCAAGCCGCTTGGGGCGGCTTGGGCTTTAGTGATTTATTTAACTGATCGATGCAATCCTGCCGATGGCAGGATTGCATCGATCAGCTTTTCTTTGCGCGGACTGCTATTTTAATAGACGCTCACTTAATATCCCGCGCAGTAGCACGAACAGACCTCGGTGCGATGCATTTAAAATAAAAGCCCCTGGTTTTTCAACCCGGGGCCTTTCAATAAGACACTTAATCCTATGATTAATATCTGTAGTACTCTGGCTTGTATGGACCTTGTGGTTCAACACCAATATACTTGGCTTGATCCGCAGTTAATACTTCCAACTCAACACCAATTTTCTTTAAGTGTAAGCGAGCTACTTTTTCATCCAAATGCTTTGGCAGCATGTATACTTTGTTCTCATACTTATCTGTATTGGTCCAAAGTTCAAGCTGTGCAATGGTTTGGTTTGAGAAGGAGTTCGACATTACAAACGAAGGGTGGCCAGTAGCACAACCTAAGTTCACTAAACGACCTTCAGCCAAAAGAATTACCTGACGGCCACTCTTCAATGTATACAGATCAACCTGAGGTTTTACTTCATCTTTCTTCGCATTCTTATTCAACCACGCTACGTCAATTTCATTATCGAAGTGACCGATGTTACATACAATGGTCTTGTCTTTCATCGATTCGAAATGCTTACCTAATACAATACCGAAGTTACCCGTTGCTGTTACTACGATGTCTGCATCTTTAACAGCATCTTCCATCTTCTTCACCGCAAAACCATCCATAGCAGCTTGTAATGCACAGATCGGATCGATTTCAGTAACAATAACACGCGCACCCGCTCCGCGTAATGAAGCAGCAGAACCTTTTCCAACGTCACCGTATCCGGCAACAACTGCTACCTTACCAGCCATCATCACATCGGTTGCTCTGCGGATAGCATCAACCAATGATTCTTTACAACCATACTTATTATCAAACTTCGACTTTGTAACTGAATCGTTAATATTAATCGCTGGCAATGGAAGTTTACCATTGTGCATACGCTCAATCAAGCGGTGAACACCTGTTGTTGTTTCTTCAGAAATTCCACGGATACCTGAAACGAGTTCAGGGAAACGATCTAATACCATGTTGGTTAAATCACCACCATCATCCAAAATCATGTTTAAAGGCTTGCCATCAGCGAAAGCGTAAAGAGTTTGTTCAATACACCAGTCGAATTCTTGCTCGTTCATACCTTTCCATGCGAAAACTGGAATACCAGCAGCAGCAATGGCAGCAGCAGCATGATCTTGTGTAGAGAATATATTACAGGATGACCAGCTTACCTGCGCACCAAGTTCAACCAATGTTTCAATCAATACGGCCGTTTGAATAGTCATGTGAAGACATCCCGCAATACGGGCATCCTTCAATGGTTTTTGCTTGCCAAATTCTTCACGAAGCGCCATTAAACCGGGCATTTCGGCTTCTGCCAATGTAATTTCTTTACGGCCCCAGGCTGCCAGAGAAAGGTCTTTAACCTTGTAACTGAGTTTTGTATCAACTGTCATGTTTTTGTTTGTTTTCGTAATTGAGAACACAAAAATAAAACAAAGGTTATTAAATAACTATAAGGGCTTGAGATTGAGGAGACTATTTGTCAACGAGGTACTTTACCCTCTGATTATTTGCTGAATTGAACTATTTAAGCATTCTATTCTGTTAGGTTTGAAAATTTAGTGATGAAGCCAAAAATTAAGATTGATGTGGTATCGGATGTGGTTTGTCCCTGGTGCTATATCGGGAAGCGGAGATTGGAAAAAGCAGTAGGCGAACTTTCTGACACCTACGACTTCGATATTGAATATCATCCTTTTGAACTTAACCCTACAACACCAGAAAGCGGGTTCAATCAACGGGAATACCTCACCAAAAAATTTGGAGGTGAAGATCGTTATGCTGAAATAACCGATCGTGTTACAGGAGTTGCTGCTGAAGAAGGGTTGACTTTTGATTTTTCCAAACAGCCCATTTCTCCCAATACCAGAAAGGCTCATAGCCTTATTCAATTCGCTCGTGTAGAAGGTAAGCAACTTGCTGTGAAAGAAGCTTTCATGAAAGCATACTTTACGGATGGTGTTGATCTTTCTAAAAAAGAAAATCTCCTAAACGTTGATGTACAAGCCGGGCTTGATGCTGAAAAAGTTGAAAAGATATTAGCCGATGAGAATGCACCCATACAGGTTGCCCTTGCAGAGCAGGAACTTTCCAAGCTCGGCATTAGTGGTGTGCCTTTTTACATCATCAATAATAAGTATGGAATTTCAGGAGCACAGTCGTCAGAGACTTTTATGAAAGCGTTTCAGGAAATTGGGACGGAGAAGGCTTAAAATTGAGAATCTGCTCCAGTTCAAACATCACATCGAAGGATTTATGTGATAGTCTTTTAGAATTCTTTGAGTCAAGTAATAGATGACTCCTGAATTCCATTCATTAAAGTTAATCCATATATGAAATTCCGGAGTGTCAATTCTGTAAAGAGAAAAATAGGTTTGATATACCTTTACAGTTAAGTTTGTCCAGGTAAAATCTAATCCTGTCTCTAGTACATCAATTCCTTTTTGTGACAATTTTATTCTTCCAAAAATCAATTCCTCATTTGCATTGAATTGATTTAGGTATTTATCAAGGATGTCTTGATAAAAATACTTCCTGATATCACTAATTAAGTCTGAATAAATGACTTCATATTCATTTGCAAATCGTAAGTAGCCCTTAAAACTTATCCTAAGCTCTTTATTATCTTTACCCTTTAATGTGATAGTGAAGTGGCGGCCTACGTAGAGTTTATACCAGACAATCCAATCAGTTCCATATTTGAAATCAGCAATATCAGCTTTGACAAATCGAGTGAACTCTTCTCCTATTAAATCTTTGTCTTCGAATTCAATGTAATTCTCTGTGACTGCCAGCCTTCTTTTTCGGTCGAGGATTCCGGATTTTACAAAGTACTCTTTCAATGCCATCTAATCTATTCAATATTAAATACAATCATTGATAGCAACTCTCATCACTTCTTCTTTTTCCCCTTCACTGCTTTTTGTTGTGGTTTGGGTTTGAACAAGTCCTCTTGTTTGATAACGGATGTCCATACGCTGGTTTTACCATTATCCATCCTTGTCCAGATGGGAGTGATAATTCCTTTGTGAGCATAGACGTTGATGTAGTCGCCAAAAAAATTAGCATCGGTTGGCATGAAGGGTGACTCACTGATCTTCACATTCTTGAAAGATGAACCACCATCAATCGAATATGATAGATATACGTCCGTTTGATTGTCTGCATAATTTCTGCGGTCATAATACACGATGTAGATGTATCCTGTTGTTTGGTCCACGGTCATCCAGGGAAGGTATTGATGTTGACCTACGCTATCGATGCCCATTTTCATTGGTGATGTCCAGTTGTCTCCGTAATTTACAGATCGCATGAACCAGACATCCGTGTTATTGGCACCATTACGCTGATCTGAAAAGGTAAGGTATAGACTTCCGCGATAGTGTGATTTTGATTTATCAATCATCAGAATGGGCAATCCGTTGCAACGGTCATGGCCCGGTACTTTAAAATTCCATCCACCTTTTTGTTCGGTTACAGCAATGTCGTTCGTAAGCCACATATTGCCATCAAAAGAGCGGTCCAAAAAAATCTTACCTTGATTTGACCAGCTCACAAACATTTTCCCATCACCGCTAATTGCGGGCATTCCACCTTTTGCAGTATTGCCATCATCCGAACAGTTTCCAGGTGTCTGAGAAATTTGTAAAGGCTTACTCCATTTCTTTCCATTCGATGAAGCACTTAACAAAATCAAAGACTGACAATTAGGATCTGTATTATTGTATTTATCGAACTGGGTCCAGGTTACAACCAAATTTCCCTTGTCGTCTAAAGAAGCCCATGGCTTGTCCTGATCTTTTGGAGGATTGCTTCCTATGATTGAACCTTCATCCCAGGTTAAACCTCCGTCATTGGATTCATGACAAACAATATGATCAAGATTTTTTTCATTGCGCGATCCTTCACCTGTAGGATCTGATCGATGAAAATAATAAAACGTGCCTTTATCTGTTGATATTAAAACCGGATCGCCATACATGCCCGATGGTGACGTCACCTTTATTTTCCTCCAGGTTAATCCACCATCCTTGGTGGTGTAGATATTATCAAGTACGGAAGCGGCTACAATATTATTCGGGTCTTTGTGATTAATGGCGATGCTGGGCTCGGCCACTTTATTGATCTCAGTCTGCTCATCGAGCTTTATATTTTTATGCTGTGCAAAAGAATGCACTGAAAAGAAGACTAGAAAAAGCAAAATGTAAAGACGCATGTTCACAGTAGTTTGATCAAAAATAAAAAGTCTGTTCATGTAAAGGAAGCGTATTTAAACAAACTCCACTCTATTCTGAACAGACTTTTTAGCCACTCTTTACTTCTTCAAATCGAGAGTAGCCTTTAACTTTTGCTCTCCACCTACTTCCACAACCGAAGAACCATAAACCCGCATGATCGATTTGATAAAATCCTCCTCATTGGCTTTGTAAATGTTATCTACATACTTCTGCGGATTGCGGTCAATGTATGGAAACCAGGTGCTCTGAATTTGAATCATCAACTTATGTCCTTTTTTAAAGGTGTGTAATACGTCCTGCAAAGGGAAATTTACATCTGTAATTTCATTTGGTTTGAAGGGCTCAGGCTTTTCAAAGCTATTTCTAAAACGACCCCGAAATACTTCACTGCGAACCAACTGCTGATACCCTCCCATTACTATATTCTTAGGATTGTGTTCGAAGTTGGGATGATCCAAGGGATAAACGTCAATCAGCTTCACAATAAAATCGCCATCCGTCCCCGACATTGAAACTTTTAACTTGGCCATGATTTCCCCGGCTACGGTTAGATCGTCTGCCAATATTTCGGTTTGAAAAGCGAGCACATCCGGCCTTGTACTCGCTTCACGCTGATCATCGCTCATGAAACTTCGAGGGGTAAACGTTGAGCCTTCTGTTTGTGAAGTATAGGGTACTGGTTTTTGTGGATCACTTACATATTCAAATACAGCTTTCTCATCTATCGGTTTATTGATAGATAATTTCCCTCGTTCACCAAAATACAATCGCAGTGGTGCTACAGTTTTAGGTGGCCATGTATCGAACTTGAACCAGGATTTTTTTCCTGTATCGAACATATAGGCTTCCGGAAGATTGGCCGCGCCCTCTCCTTTCAAGTGATATGCAAAAAAGTTTCGTTCAATCTCGCGCTGATAAAAGGTAGAAATACTATCACCAAAATAAATGTGATTATGTGTACTCTTACCGTTTTCTCTGGCCCAATCTCCATGACCCCAGGGCCCCATAACAATCGTGTTATAAGCAGAAGGTGTAGTTTGCTCTATCGCCTTATAAATATGAAGAGGACCATACAGGTCTTCAGCATCAAACCAACCTCCAACGGTCATTACGGCTGGTGTAACATTTTTTAAATGAGGCAGCAAGTTTCGTTGTTGCCAGAACTGATCATAGTTTGGATGCTCGATAATTTGTTGCCAGAAAAAATTGTCTTTATAATATTTCTCAGTAAAATTTTTAAGCGGCCCGCTCTGTAAATGAAATGCATATCCATCTGCAACCGGATTAGCATAAAATTGCATGAGCTCATCTTCAAACCAATCTTCCTTTGTTTGTCCCTTTTTTTGTATCCCAAATACAGCAAAGGCTGTGGTGTAACTTTGCAAATACGCGCCTTGATGATGAAAGTCGTCAAAGAAAAAATCAGATATGGGTGCCTGAGGTGAAGATGCTTTTAATGCAGGATGAGCATCGGGCAAAGCAGCTGCCGTATAGAATCCAGGGTATGAAATTCCGTACATCCCTACCTTTCCGTTATTGCCTTTTATGTTTTTTATCATCCAGTCGATCGTATCCCAGGTATCGGAACTTTCATCAATAGCATTTTTGTTTTTACGATCGTTGCCCGGAATGTTTGGTCGCATGTTATCAAAAGTTCCCTCACTCATATATCTTCCCCGAACATCCTGAAACACAAGAATGTATTTATCACGGACTAAAAATCTGGATGGATGAGAATACGTTTTAAAGTCGGCATAGCGAGATGCATTGTAACATGTGCGATTCATTAAAATCGGATACGTCTTTGTTTTATCTTTTGGAATGTAGGCAATGGTGAATAACTTTATTCCATCACGCATCACAATTTGATATTCAACTTTGTCATAATGGGTACGCATGTAAATGGAGTCCTTTTTAATATCTTGAGCGAACAATCCAATACTGAAAACAACTAGCAGGAGTAATGTAAGTGATCCGGTTTTCATAGATTTTATTTAAGGTTATCAAATTAACGAATCGATAACCTATTCACAATTCATAATATGAAGAAAGGGATTAATTTTATGCAATGATTAAAAATACGCTTCTCTTCCTTCTTCTTTCGAGTTCCACTCTTCTGGCTCAATCCCAAACCACGACCACTATTGCTTTCGGCTCTTGCAGCGATGAAGATGATACCGTGCAGTTATGGCGTGAAATCGTTCTGCAAAAACCAGAACTATGGGTTTGGCTGGGCGACAATATTTACGCTGACACCACCGACAGAGCAGTGATAAAATCAAAATACGACAAACAAAAAAATCGCCCTGACTACCAAAAGCTTCTTGCTACCTGTCCGGTTATCGGTACATGGGACGATCATGATTATGGATTGAATGATAGTGGCAAAGAATATCCCATGAAAAAACAAAGCAAAGAACTACTGCTTGATTTTTTGGATATACCTCAAGATGCGGAAGTACGAAAACATGAAGGCATTTATTCATCTTATACTCTTGGCAAAGGAGAAAGGAAAGTAAAAATAATTTTGCTTGATACCCGCTACTTTCGTGATACTCTTCAAAAATCAACACGTCCAAATGAACGATACCGAATCTCAGGTAAAGGAGATATGCTAGGAGAAGAACAATGGGTCTGGCTCGAGAATGAACTTCAGCATTCTGATGCTGCCATCAACATTATTGGAAGCAGCGTTCAATTTATTCCTACTCAACATGGCTATGAAAAATGGATGAACCTTAGCTCCTCGCGTGAACGAATGCTTGATCTTTTGAAAAAACACAACACAAAGAAAACATTCTTCATTAGTGGCGACCGACACATTGCTGAACTATCACGGCTGAAAGTAAAAGGATTACCGTATACGTTATATGATTTTACATCCAGTGGCCTAACCCACACCTGGGATGCCGGGACGGAAGAAAATAAATACCGGATTGGTGAATTGATCAAGCAGAAGAATTTTGGCATCATTCGGATAGACTGGTCTGGAAACAGTCCTGAAATTTTATTTGAAGTATTCTCAACGAACGGAAAGAAATACCTTCAGTACCAGTTTTCATTCTAATATTAATATTTGCGGCTATCAATGAATTTTTTAATCTTCCTGCTTTGCCCTCCCAATTGCAATTGGTCTAACGAGGATTGATTTACAAATTCAAAGGTTGGTACAACTCTCAATTGAGATTGAAAAGTAGTTCGCAAAAATATTTCGGCCTTCTTTTCATCTCCTGCCAATGCGTACACCTTGAGCTCATCTGTTCCCAACTCACCTGTATAAACCTCTACTACATAATCGCGCACATCTTCTGATTGGTTGATGATATCAAAAATTCCGGGAGGATAAATTGTTGTTCCCTTTAGTTTGATCATTTGCTGTTTCCTTCCTAACACAGGTCCTAATCGCATTGTTGTTCTTCCACAAGTGCAGACATCATCGTAAGCAATGGCAACATCACCTGTTTTATAGCGAAGAAGTGGCATACCTTCCACGCCAAGAGTTGTAATGGTAACTTCACCTGCTTCACCTGGTTTAAGTTGTTGATTTTGTTCATCCAAAATTTCTAACAAAACAAGTTCAGGATGTTGGTGTCCGCCTTTTCCATGTTTGCATTCCGTAAAGGCAGTTTGCATTTCGGTAGAAGCATAGGTGCCATACAAATCAATATTCCAAACTTCTTTAATTTTCTTTCCTAAGGTCGAAAGTTCAAACGAAGAAGTACGCAAGCTCTCTCCAATACATATCGCTTTCTTTACTGAGCTTTTGTTCAGATCAATATTTTTCTGCTGAGCATATTCAATCAGCTTCATTATAAAAGATGGAACTGCAACCAGCGCAGTAGGTTGCAATCTCTCAATAGTTTCCCATTGAGCAGCTGGTAAGCCCGGACCAACACGAATCAAACCCGCTCCCAACTTCCGTATTCCTTCATAATAAGCAATGCCTGCCATGAATTGTCTGTCTAAAGTGAGCATCAATTGGTAGAGATCATGTTCAGTGCCATCCGCACATGCAAATGAAATCGATTCGTTGTATGCAAGACGCTGAAGATCTTTCTCTGTTAACGCAATCACAACAGGTTTCCCCAATGTTCCGGATGTACTGGTGTATTCAATAATCTTTTGTCGCGGCACGCATAAAAAATCCCAGTTCTTATTTTGAAGATCGTCCTTTGTTGTTGGAGGAATAGTGGCCAGATCTTCTATCGAATAAACGCTGTCAATAGAAATTCCATGTTGCTTAAAATGCTGTTGATAAAAAGGAGAATGCTGCAATAGGTATTCAAGATGAAGTTTTAACTTCTCCTCCTGGAAGCTCTTAATTTTCTCCTTCGACTGAAATTCGATTTCGATTGTATTACTCATTGTTCAATTATTACTACGGCACTGGCTACATCTTTCAGATGAGTGAGTGACACGTGCAGTTTATTCCATTTATGTTTGTCAGCTTGAACCTTGAAATCTCCACTTAAGGTAAGCATCGGTTTTCCATTTATATCATTACTAATTTCTATCTCATTCAAAGTATAACCCAGTGCAAGTCCAAATCCTGTTGCTTTTAAAAATGCTTCCTTCGCGGCAAATCTTGCTGCGTAGTGTTCAAATTTATTTGTCCTTGATTCACAAAAATTAATCTCTTGAGCAGAGAATATGCTTTCCCTAAAACCATTCTCCTTGTTGATCTTCATTTCAACTCGAGCTACTTCAATCATATCGATACCAACCCCCACAATCATTTCACCTTCTCTTTACAGTGTGAAAGATTCTTTTCCATGTGTTCGCGTTCCTGAACAGTGGCGATCTCTTTTGTCAATCCTTCCTCGTACACAGGAATTGCCTTTGCCCATTCATTATGATCAAAATAATAATCAGCCGCTAACATGTATGAATGATACGAGTTCGAATTCCATTTCACTAGACTGTCAGGCTGTAGATTATGATGCGGATTAAATGGGAAACGATATGGTGCGAACTTTACATATTGCTTGTATTGATCCGTTAACAAAAAAGAATCGGCAGGAAAGGCAAGTTGCGTTTCGTACACTTCTTGATTTGTTGTTGGCTTTTGATTGAACACTTTATTCAAATCATAGCAAACAAATTTTCCCAATTGCCATGGCGCAGTTGAAATCCAAACCAATCTTTTTTCTGGTTGGAAAATAATACCATGATGTGCGATCAATTGATTAATGGATTTCTCATTTCCTAATCCAATGTCTTTATTATTTAAGCCTGATTGATTGCGCAAAATATTTACAGTCTTTTGAACAGAATTCTTTTGATCGAGGGCTAGTAGTTCTTCAACACGTTGGAAACGATAGGGAGAAGCACTCGTCCTCATGTGTTCCATGTTAAGTTCGGTCTTTCCTAATTTATCACCTTGAAAATGATTGGTGGAAACAATGTAATCCTCTTTCGATTCGAATAAGTCGATGGCATCTGGTGTCTTCTGAATGATTGCTGCTCTTCCATCCTTAGCGGATCCAATTAGAAAAGATTCAGCTACAAACATTTTTCGCTTCTCCGCAATTGCATATGCTTCGTCAATCGTAGATGCATACTGAAGAATTTCTCGCGCCACTAATGAAACAGGTGTTGCCGATGCTGACGGAATTTCTGACTTAGCTGCATTCAGTGTAACCGTCAATCCCTGATCATTCATACCTGATAATACTCCGGTCATCCCACCAAACGTAATCATCATGAATTTATGTCCGCTCGATGGATTATAAAATGCAACAATTTTATCCCTCGCAAAATCATCGCCAACATAAAAATCAAAATTTCTTCCGATGATTAATGTACTGTCTTCCGATTTACTTCCCCACGTTGCAAACGAGGTGCAACCAACCAATGACATATTTTGAAGTGCATGACCAATATCATGAGCAGCGTGATAATTTAATATGCGTTGATAAGGAGGAGCTATTTCATCATCAAAATCATGAGACGCAGCTTGCGATACACCAAAAATTTCAAGTCTGTATTCTTCCTTTACATTATCGTTCAAATCCCGGTTAAACCATCCTACAAAATATTTAAGCACAGTCAGGTAAAAATCGGAGGGCACGATCTGATGCAATTGATTTGTAAACACTACTTCCTGATGCTGAACTAACTCTTGTGTTAGTTTACCATTTGCTACACCCAGATCAAATGGTTCGCCTTCTACATACAATTCATACAAACCACTTTCACTCCTACGAAACCAATTATTTCCCATGGTGAAAAGTCCTGAGTCGATTTGAACGACAGGCTGACTTAATATTGCTAAAGATGGTGGTGATGGAGGATCGGTTTTCGCAACTATCCGAACATAAATAATCAGCACAATCAACAACAAGACAACGATGCCGATCAACCATGCTATTATTTTGAGGAGTCGCTTAAGCATTATTGATCTTATTAACGAGATATTCCGCTCCTAATATTTGAGAACTTGTTACTACCGCACTAATCGTAACGCCCAATACACCGTGCATATTAATATTCTGGCCTGTTAGAAGGAGGTTTGGAATTTTTGTACGGGCAGAAATCATGGTCTTCATTGGCTCCCGATAATCTTTAGCAAAACCATATAGAGAGCCATCATCTGTACCCATATAATCGCGGGCTGATAATGGAGTAGCGGTAGTATACGATTTTATACAATCCTTAAATCCAGGAAACTGTTTCTCAACAGCATCAAATAATTTTTCCGCTTTTGCTCTCTTAAACTCCGCATACTCTACCCCTCTGTCATCTTCATAACCCACGATGTTAAACGTGTTCTCCCATTTCTTTACTTCATCAATTCGCATGTATGACATAATGGTTACGCCTTCCGCAAATTCTGTCGATCGAGATGAAGGAACAAAAAATAACGCCCATCCTTGAGGCCAGTTTTCATCTGTGTATTTATCAGCACACCAGGCATCATCCTGTGCAAAATAATAGATGTTGTTGTTGAGATACTTGAAGCTATTTTTCTTCATCACCACATTGGCGTAAAAAGTAGAGGTAGTGCTTTCCAAACTTTTTAACCTTGAGCGATACACATTCTTAATCATTGTACTTTCCGTCATCTCTACTGTTTTCAACGGATGTACATTCGATATAAAATAATTGGCGTAATACTTTTCTCCGTTTTCCGCTTCAGCGTACGTAATTTTTTTATCCTCTTCCTTGAGTTTGATAATCTTTACATGTTTGATAACCTTCCCTCCTCTTACAATAATTTCATGCGCGAGGTAGCGTGCAATCTGTGAACCACCATCCACAAACTTCCATGAACTTTCTATGTAATGATTGATGATCAGGGCATGAACAAACAACGGAGTCCTATAGGCTTCACCAGCGTAGAGTAAATTAGTACCAGCTAAAACAGCTAATAATTTTTTGTTGGTAGTAAGTGTTTCGAGGAAAGTTTGAGTATCCGTTTCATAAATTTTATTATCCGATTCATAATTTCCAACTCTTAAATTATAGAGAGGGAATTTACTGCACACATCACGTACCACGTCACAATACTTGCGGATTGCACCTTCTTCATCCGGAAAATAAGAAACAAGACCTTTTATAAAGTTTTCGTAACCTTGAGCATATTTATAAATAGTAGGGTCATCTTTGAAAATCATTCCATCAAAAAAATCTTCATCCATTTTTCTGATCTTCAGCTTATGCATAATGCCGAGATAACGGAAAAGCTGGTTTAAGTTCTGACCTTCGTTTAGGCCTCCTACATAGTGAACACCGGTATCAAAAATTACGCGATCGCGTACAAAGGTTTGCAGCATGCCGCCAATCTGCTTGTTCTTTTCCAACACGCAAACCTTATAGCCTTCCTTGGCAAGGATAACTCCGCACGCCAGGCCGCCCAAACCACTTCCAATAATTACGACATCATATTGCTGCATCTTACCTGTATTCAAATACTGAATTCTATTTACCTATTCAGACTCCTAACCATGAAGTCAGCAATTTGTTAATTGTCTTTACGAACTACAAAAATAACATTGGAAGTAAACTTCGCATCATCCTGTTCCGTTACTTTTAGGCCATGCTGAACCGCCAGCTCCTTAATTTTCTGACCCGATACAAAATTCAGGTCATTCTCCGACTTATTGAACTTTAAAAGCTTTACAGAGAAAAATTCCGTCAGTTTAGTTCCCTTATGGCGTTCCTTCAGATCAGCATTACCATCTCGAATAATCAAGGTACCTCCAGCATTCAAAGCCCCAAAGCAATTTATCAAAAGTAATTCTTGAGCGTCAGATTTAAGATAATGCAATACATCACTGATAATGATCACATCGTACTTTGCCAACGGGAAGGTAGTGACATCGGCACAGAAAAATTGCAGTCTATCTGATTTGAGATAACCGTGATTAGCTGTGGCAATTTTATCTTCATCATAATCAACACCCGTTATAATTCGTTCATCCGACATGAACTGAAGCATGTAGGGAAGAAATCCATAACCACAACCTAAATCGAGAATAGATGCTTTTGCAGGGATTAATTTTTCAAAGGGCGCATAATTCTTTTCAAGCTTAAGCTTGATTCGCATATACCACTCCAGCACCGGACCTTTATACAAGTAGTTTGTGATAAGTTTGTAGGCGAAGTAATCATTTGTTTCAATTTCTTGTGCTAATGCATCATGCTCTTTCTTAAAGTATTTGCTAATGTCTTTTGTTCGTTTAGCATATCCTTCACCAAAGCGATTGTCATTCACCTCAATCGGTGGAAGAAATTTTAGAGTGAGCTCACCTTCGTTCAAATAAAAACTTCCTTTCGGGATGGCATCACTTGCTCCATGAATTAATAAAGGTTGTATTGGTAACTTTAATTCTACTGCCATGAAGAACGCACCTTTGTGAAATCGTTTTATCTTTCCATCTTCCGAACGTGTTCCTTCCGGAAACACCACAACTGAGTACCCTTCATCCACACGATCCTTTAATCGATCGATACTATCTTCTGCTCCATCCATTACAGGATAAAAATCTGCGAGGCGTGCAACGCCACCAAACACCGGAGAATTCCAAACCCATTTGTTGGTAAGCAGCACAACCTTTGGATTCAACATAATGGTAAGAAGAATATCGAGAAACGAAGTATGATTCGCGATAATCACACTTGAACGTGAAAAGGTTTTATCCGTCATCCCTATAATTCGTTTCTTCACATTTGGTTCTACATAAATTAAGAACCACGTAACAGCACGAAGCATGGTGTGATAAAATAATCGAATGTGTTTCTTTCCAAACGGAATGAGTTTAAATACAAGTCCAATTGCGGTAAGAATCAGCGCACCGCCTACAAAAAATGAATAGGTAAAGAATGTTCGCAGAAAACCCAATGCTGTGACGGGTGTGAAATTCTTTTTAACACGATTGGTAATCAGCAAACGAAATAAAAATGGTTCGATAGTTTGCGCCATTACAAATACACAGACAATTCCAATAATCGCAATCCCTGCTATTGATCGCAAAGCAGGATGTTGTGCAAAAATTAAAACGCCCAGTCCTGCAATGGTAGTGAGCGCTGATAATAAAATGGATGTGCGAATGGAGGGTAAATTCTTTTTTCCAATGCGATACTCTTGTTGCAATCCATCCATGATGAAAATGCTATAGTCATCTCCTAAACCAAAAATAAAAGTAGAGACCATTACATTCACAATATTGAACTCAATGCCTACCAATGCCATAACACCCAATATCCAAATCCAGGTGAATACCATCGGAATGAACGTGATGAGGGTAAGCTCAATCCTTCCGTATGAAATCAACAAGGCGATGAAAACGATAAGGGCCGTGATGGAGACAATAAAATTAAAATCAGCATGAACGAACTCAACAAAAAGATTGGTTAGCATTTGGCGATCAAAAGCGTGCGCGGGGGAATTTTTTAATACATCATATACATGTGCCTTTTCCGATGGATCAACATGTGCAAGTGAGATGATGGTTGCTGTATTATTTTTTTCAATGATGAAGTCATCAAAAAAAGCAGTTCGAATTGAACGGAAATCTTCCGTTGTTGCTGGTGTATACTTTTTAGAAATCAGCGTGTCGAAGTTTTGAAGAACCTTATCAGAGTATTTTAACTGCTTACCTTCTTTTACAACAACGATTTTCAACTCTGCTCTTCGTTGTTCTGTCCAGAATGCATTCCATTTATTAATTCTAATCCGCTGAAGCGAGTCAGAAATTAAAAATGAGGACAATGATGAATATTTCTGAATCTTGCCTTCTTCTTTAAGTTGTTGAAGTAACGGTGCTACGATTTCGTTTTTACGCAGGGCTTCTTCTAATGTACTGCCGTCTGAAACAACATACATCGAACGCAACGAAGATTGATTGATTGTCTCCAGACGATCCTGCGCTTGAGCAGTCTTGGCTTTCATGAAGTTGAGTGAATTCAAATCAGTATTGAACTCAACCTTTCCAGAAAAATAAAGAAAGACCGGTGTAGCCAAAAGAATAGAATACACGAGGTACTTATTGGAAGGTAATTCTGAATATGAAATTTTATCAATCCAATTTTCCTTTTGCTGCTTTTCCTTGAAGAAATCCAATGAAATAAAATGAGGCAGAAAAATTAAGGAGCTCAGCGCTGCACCAATCAAACTAAAGCCTGCGAACAACCCAACATCTCGAAGCACTGCAGCATTTACAAACTGAAGACTGAGGAATGCCAATACAGTAGTCATGCTACCAATGGTGAGTGGTTGCGCAAGGTCTTTAATAACAAGTCGTACATCATGATGATGTTTAAGATGAACCAGAAAATGCAAAGCATAATTAACCGCCACACCTAATATCACAGAACCAACTGCGAGTGCAAGAATCGAAACAGAACCTTGATACAATCCGATCATACAAAGCGCTAACAATCCGCCAATCAAGACGGGAATTAGAATAATAAACGGCATGCGTTTTCTTCTGAAATAGCCAACGAGAAAAATAATCAGCAACACAATCATTATGGCCACTGTAAGGATCGTGTCAGCCCGAAGTTGCCTGGCATTATCTACTGCAACGGCAGCTCCTCCGAAATATGAAACCAATATATCCGGATGATGAAGCGATTGCTGATCGATTATTTGCTGAAGTGATTCCAAGAATTCTCCATTGCTTGCCGTCTCATTTGGTGCGTAAGCCGGTTGAATAAAAAAAAGTATGTGACGATGATCTTTGGTGATGATGTAATTATCATAGAGCTCAAAGTTTTCATCGTACTGAAGCTGCTTTAGTTTCTTCAGCACCAAAAAAGAAAACCCGAGTGGATCTTCTACAATTACTCTCTTCATAACCACACCTGATGGAGAAATTAATTGTCTATAATTTTCTTCGAGAGCACGTTTGGCTGCTTCTGGTTTTGTAAGAGAATCAAGTCCTTCATAATCTTTATCGTCCAGAAAGACAGGAAGGAATGTGTGAACGGTTTTAAATACCTCCATCACTTTTGCATCATCAACTTGCGTTGTAATTTTCTTAATGTGTGGTTTAAGATCGTTTTCAATTTGTGCAGCTAAATTTTTCGTAACGGCTACAAGACTATCCGGCTGGGGAAGGGTTGAGCTGTCTTTCACCGAAACCATCACCACCAATCGCTCAACAAACTTTGAATTCTTAAAAACATAATTCAGTTTTTCAACACGTTCATCATCCGGAAAAAATTTGGTGATGTCCTCTTCGATCTTTATCTGTGATGCTCCCAACCCAAGTAACACCATGGTGACACCAAACACAATCCAGAAGGTGCGTTTGCGAGCAGTGAAGAAGTTATATAGATATAAAAAAAGTTGGGCCATGTATCAGGAATTCGATCGCTTAAAGATTTTCAAACCGGCATACGTCACGAGACCAAAAATAACACCTGCAACAGTAGCCAATGTACATGCGCCTAAAATATATTGCACCGCGTTATTTTTAACCAACTCAAGGGTAATCTCTTTGCTGAAGGATATGTACTCTGCCTTGTCACCCATCCAAAATGCTCCTGTGAGGTGACTTAAAAATAAAATCAACGGGATCATTGGTAGAATACTGATGTTGGCCGCAAGAAACACCAGCACTTTGTTGAGTTTAAATACGAATGATAAAGGTATTGCAATGGCAAGTTGAAATCCCCACAATGGAATGATACCCATAAAAATTCCAAAGCCTACAGAGAGGGCTTTTGTTCTGTCGGACTCATTTGGGTCGAAGAGTTGATCAAGGATTTTCCGCCTGAAGTTTTTTTTTTAATACCCAGTAAAAAATCACGAGGCTTAATGTAGAGCAGCGCGATCGTGACTAAGAATGTATTAAGAATACTAATGCGTGTAAAATCCCAAAAAGGCCGGAAGTGCGAAATGCGCTTTCCTTTCTCTGCATAAAAAACTTTTATAGGCGTATCTGTTACTTCAATACCACTCCAGGATGCACGTATTAAGACTTCAATTTCGAATTCATATTTGCGAGTTATGAAAGTAAAGTCGCTAAGTAGCTTCACAGGATATAGCCGATAACCACTTTGCGTATCGTTCACACGATAACCCGCTTCTACCCAAAACCAAAAATTAGAAAACTTATGGCCGAAACTACTCTTTCCAGGAATGCTGGCGTGCTCCATATTACGCGCACCAATTATAATAGCCGAAGGATGACTTTCTAGTTTTTTAAGAAACACAGGAAGGTCATCTGCATAATGCTGACCGTCAGAATCAATTGTAATGGCATAATCATAACCTAACTCTACTGCTTTTTTAAAACCCATTCGCAGTGCATACCCTTTTCCTTTATTCGAAGGAAAGTTTACAATGTTGAGATGAGTGAAGTCTTTTAAAATTTCAGAAGTGCTATCGGTTGATCCATCATTTACCACAAGCACCTGATCCGTGTATTCCAACACATCGCGCAACACTTGCTTCAGTGTTTGAGCATTGTTATAGGTAGGTACAAGTACACATACCTTCTTCTGTTTGAATACCGATTGAAACTCGTTTATCATCAGACAGCTTTCAATGTTGCGCGTAGTTTTAAAAAGATAAGTTGCTCAGCAAACAAGGTAGCATTAATGGAGAACACATTATCATCTTCTGTATAATCAATACTGGCTGATACTTCACCATGCTGACGAGGATCTATCACCGACAAGAACTTAATATTGTCTGCTGTTTCAATCCTCAACGTCTTGTTCATGCTTACTTCTAATATTTCTCTCACCATTTGTACCATGCACACTCCGGGAACAACGGGCAGGCCGGGGAAGTGGCCATCAAAAATTTTATGTGATTTATTGATTGACACGCTTGCTTTAACTGAACCTGCAGCTGATTCCTGATGGAGGATTGAATAAAAGTCGTTCAGCAAAATCATTCCTTTGGCAAATGAGTAAGTTTCAATTTCATATCAAACAGGTGATGGGTAATCTCAAAGCCCTCCGGTGAAGGATATGATCCAATAACCTGAACCGACACCTTTCGTTTTCGCTTAGACCCCAGTTCTATACTGCGCAAAGAAGCACAATCTTTAGAGGTTATAAAATAGGCTGTTTCCTTTTTTTGCTTCACACCAAAAAACAATTGCTCATTACCCGTCCAGCTTTGAATTTCCTCTTTACGGAATGGCAATCCCAGAATCAATTCAAAGTCTTTTCGAAGGGTTTGAATGACCAACTTTTTATCCATTTGGTCAACAATTGAATGCACTTTGAAATTACCGTCTGCCAAAAAATCAAAATCAAAAAACGTAACCCCTGCTTCGTTTGTGAAGACAACACGTATAGAACTGTCCGACATATTCTTAATCAACAGTAAACCACTAATATGATGACCAGTAACATCAACAGCAGTAGTATACCAACCTGTTGTCAGGTTAACTGGTTTAATTTTATCAGCACACAAAGAATTCGAAGAGGTATTCTGAAGATAGTTGTAGTCGGATGCGCAACCAACCACTAAAATAAAGAGTAAACTAAAGAGCAAATATCTCATCGTTGATTTGTTCATTTAGTTTTTTGTTGGAGAACGAAATCGTGGTTTTATCGCCCGATGGTTCATTCATTTCAATCGTCTTCACGGTGTAATCCTTTTTCTCAACGACCAGAACGATTGTCTGAAAAAATTCACGGAGCGATTTGGATGAAGGTGTCATTTCCAAAAGATACGTTTTCTCATTTTCAAAAACCTTCGTAGTAAAATCTTTGCTGTCGAGAATTGTACCCTGAACACAATCCACCATAATGCGATTGATCTGCTGAAACAGTTTATTTGATTTTACATTGATGGTACTTTCCTTTTGATCATCGCGCACTTTCATCTTGTCACCATTCATAGTCATGACATAGTGAAACGGCTTGACATATTCAATTTTTACCTTATTGCTCCGCTTAAACCAGAACTTACCTTCTGATGTAATCTTTTCTGTAAGCGCAGTTAATATTTTTTCCTGAACGAAACTGCTGTTAATAGAAGACACTTTTGAAGACTCAGTTGAGAACTGCTTCTTGAAAGCCGGTAAATCCGTAATTGCCTTATAAGTAGGATATTGAGCAAAGGAAGGATAAGCAAAAAGAAAAAACACAATAGCAATGCCTAAGCTTGTTATGTTTGTCTCTATAAAACTCTTCTTGTTCATATTTTTTCTTTGTGTCTTAGTGGCTTTGTGGCAAACCAAGTTCCTCCACATACGCTCTTTCATTCAGCAACTCATCCACTCTTACAATTTTCAAACCAAGCTTGTTGATATGATCCAAAAGCGCTGGAAGAATTTCAATAGTTACATCGCAATAGTCGTGAAACAATATCATATCGCCAGCCTTAAGCGATTTTGTTACGCGCTTCATCAAGGCGCTGGAATCATGAATGATTGTATCAAATGACCGAACGCTCCATCCAATCGTTTCGTAACCTCTCTGTTTCACTGCACTTGCTACCATTGGATTGGTTACGCCATATGGTGGTCTGAAAAAACGAGGACTTAATCCAATTGTCTTTTTCAACACTACGTCCGTATCCATCAATTCCTTTTCAATTTTTGAAGATGATTGCAAGTCGAATGTTTTGCCATGCCAGTAACTGTGATTGGCAAGCAAGTGTCCTTCATTGTGAATTCTCTTCACCAAATCCGGATGATCATCTATACGATTACCTATACAGAAAAATGAAGCGTGTATTTTATGCTGACTCAATATCTCTAAAATCTTTTCCGTCTTTCCAGGAACAGGTCCATCATCAAATGTGATGGCGATAGCATTTGATTCGGCTTTGCCTTTATACTTCACCGGAAGAAAAAATCGCATGGATAAAATAATTGATCCGGCAATGTGAATAACAAGGTATGGTAAAATAAGAATGATGTAAATCCAAAAAGGCATGTCGTTATACCAATCGTATAGCATCGCTGAGATCAGCAATACGATAAGACTGAAGGTAACTATTCTGTTTAGTGACATGCGCGTAGTAAAATCAGCGAATGATGAGTACCAAAGTACTGATTGTATATCAGGATATTTTTCAAAGGTTTACTTACCTTCTTACTTACCATTCCATCCGGAATAATCTGTTCTTGAATAATTCGAGCTCCAAGCCACAAAGCAAAAGCAGAGGCTGTTGGATATTCTCCACAAAGCTGTTTAAAATATCCGATTGTGTTTGACGAAAAAAGAGAAGACAAAATGCTATCCATCTTTTCATCTGATTTCAGATCACCATTCTTACCTAATAAAATCAAATCAATGTCTTCCGATTTTATTGAAGATGCTTTCAGAAAATCCTCAATACCTTTTATTAACGTTGCTTCAGCCGGTTTATAAAAAGTAGTGAGTGCTTCAACACCTGCTTTATCCCCTTCACTCTTCTCACCTGATAAAACAAAAAAAACTGAGCCTTCGCCATTTAATGTTCCATCAGAAGGTCGATCAAATAACTGAAGACTATTTTCTGATTTGTCAAAAATCCCAAATCGTTTTTGAATAGCGTGGCTTGCATCTGTGATCTCATCCACTCCACCAATTAATATTTTTCTATCGGGTGTTTCATTCAATTGAAGCATCGCATCAAGCAACGCACTCTCAAATGAGAAAGCATCGTGCGCGTAAGTCTGATTGTAATCCTGACATTGAAGTAACAATGCAATCTGAGATCCAATTGTATTATGTGTCGATTGAATAAAGGGAGTTGGGTTCAATGCTTGCTCCCGATTCTCTACCAACTTGGTGAGAAATATTCCGGTATCATCAAGACATCCATAACCTGTACCTGTAATAATTCCCTGCGGAACAGTTATGCCTGCATCTTTCAATGCCATCGAGCCTGCAGCCACACCCATCTTGATCACGCGACTCATTCTTCGAAGCTGACGCGGATCAATCCATTGTGAGTATTCCGGTTCTATACAAGTAAGCCGATCACTATTATAACCAACCGGTGTAAACAACGATTCTTCACCCCAGGTTTTCTGAGGTGAGATGTTACCCATACCTTTTATGTATAACGTCATACTTAAAAATCACTTTTTGAAAAAACGATTGAAGAACAATTGCCGCCAAAGCCGAAAGAATTGCTCATCACATGGTTCACAGAAATACCATTCTCAAAAGTAAGTTGAGGTGTAATACCTACTTCAGGAATAGCAGTTTCAAATCGAAGGTTTGGAAATACACATTGCTCACGGATTGCAAGCACTGAGAATACCGCTTCAATACCTCCACTTGCTCCAAGCGTGTGCCCTGTAAATGCTTTCGTAGAACTTACGGGTGGACACTTCTCTCCAAACAAACGCTTCACAGCAGTGCCTTCTGAAAGATCGTTGTTTTGTGTTCCCGTTCCGTGAAGATTAATGTAATCGATGTCTTCCACTTTCAATCCGCTCATGCTCAATGTTTGTTGCATGGCACCATACGAACCTCTTCCCTCTGGAGAAGAAGCGGTTTGATGAAACGCATCATTGGTGTTGGCAAATCCGGCAACGAAGCAATCTGTTTTTAATCCTTCCACTTGTTTTACTTTATCGGAAACCAACACAATAAAACCAGCACCTTCACCAAGATTCAATCCATTTCGATTTGCATCGAAGGGACGGCAAAGATTTTTATCCAAAATCATCAAGCTATTGAAACCATTGATGGTGAATTTTGTCAACGCATCGGTTCCTCCTGCTACCACCACATCCAACATACCCTGATTAATCATGCGCGAACCCAACATGATGGCGTTCACAGAAGAAGAACAGGCAGTATTGATGGTGGACACAAATCCATTTATTTTTAAATCATCTGCAATTAATTCGGTCGACTGACCGCATGCATGATGAGCTACATCACGAAGTTTACCATGACCTTGATTACTCAAAAAATCGGGAAAGAAATTTTCAGTTAAATCCATTCCACCTACCGTTGTGGCAGAGATTAATCCTGTTCGCCATCGTTTAATATCCAAACCTGAACTTTTTACCGCCTCACGTGCTGCATGAATGCCCAACAAAGCGGTGCGGGTTACCGATTTTACTTTTAGATAGTCGGAAAGACTTTCGTTCGTGTATTTTACTTCACCAACCGGAAGAACACCTTTATGAACAGATTCAAATAATGTAATTGGGCCAATACCCATGCGCTCATGTCGAAGCGATTCAAATGTCTCGGACACCGAATTTCCAATGGCCGAAATAACACCTGCACCGGCTACATGTATGCGGCCTTTCAAGGTGATTAAGCAGTTTGGTTGGCTTTGATAAACTCTGCCATGGACTTCACCGATCTGAAAATCTGCGGTCCGTCTTGTGGGTTGGCAATTTTGATATTATAGTATTGTTGCATCAGCACAATCAGTTCAAGAGCGTCAATGGAATCAAGTCCAAGACCATCCACAAACAAGGGCTGATCATCGCCAATATCCTCTGGCTTGAGGTGCTTTAAATTAAGCGAATCAATAATTTGTACTTTAAGATTGGAGATCAACTGATCCATAGTTCGACTGATAAAGTTTTTGAAGTTCTTCCCCGGTATGCAACTGCGCGATCCCGTTTCCTTCTTTCACCGCCAAATATAAGAAAACATCGTGGTGCTCGCCCATTACATCTGCCCAACCCGCCAAACACATTTCGTTTTTTGTTTCGGTCAGTAACTGGTTTACGTATTGGGCCATGAAATCTGCGTCAAAAGCCGGCTGAACAAAAAAAGCATTCTCCCCCTTTATACCATGCCGGATGCAAATCTCGCCCGCCACAATATTTGACAAGGTATAGACAAACAAAGAAGGGCTTGCCATAGACTTGGTTGACTCTAGGTAACGCACATCAGTATCGAGACTGGCGTGAGCATTTGCCAATACCAAGGCAATCTGATCGGGTTTACATTCTCGCTTTGCTGTGCTGTCCCGGATTAAAAGTTCACTTGCCAGCAAACCGAGCTTCGAGAGCCGGTCCATTTTGTAAAATTTTGGATATGCGATTTTCAGGAACTGAAAAGCATCGGTTAAAAATGCATCGAGATTTCCCGGATTGCCTTTGAAGATGACCTCACCATTGTAGGTAAGTGTCTGTTGGCGGATGTGACAATACGAAGCTATGTACACAAAGAAAAGATTATGAAAACATGGACAGGCGCTCTTTTGCCCGAATGGTTCTCGCTAATTTTGTAATGGCATGATGATGATCAAGGACATAGGGATTTTCCTGATCCCAAACGTAGCCTGCTAACACCGAACAAATCTGCTTTTTGATTAACTCATCCGGATTCTTGGCGAAGAAAATCTTTTCCAGTGTTCCATCATACCATCCCATCACGTATGTGCGGAAGGTATCAACGCCTTGTTGAATTGGTTTGGAATACTCCTGATCCCAATCAACAATCTCACCCTTCAATTTTTTAATAACCAGTTTGCTGGCCATATGACTTGATACAGTAGCAAACATAACACCCGATGAAAAAACCGGATCTAGAAATTCAGTTACGTTGCCCGTAAGAACAAAACCGTTTCCGTAGAATTTATCTGTGGTGGCGGACCATGCTTCTAACTTACGAGGTTCAAATACTAAGGGAACATCCTGAAAACGTTTTTTCAAAAATTCATTCCCTGCTATTAATGTTTTGAATTGTTGATTCAGATCACCTTCAAGTCCGTTGAAGAAATCAAAGCTACCTACGAAGCCAACAGATGTATCACCATTTGCAAATGGAATAATCCATACCCATGTACCGGGCGCATAGATCACTACAATAATCCGGTTTGGCTCATCAAAATTTTCGCGGTGAATATCTTTTACATGAGCAAAGACTGCTTTGCGTGGATCAAGATTGGAAGGCTTCTCTAAATTAAAGAGGCGCGGAATAACCCGGCCGTAGCCACTTGCATCAATAATGTATCGCGCTGAAATTTTCTCTGATGAATTATCTTTTCGTTGAACCGTTGTTTCTGAATTTCCTTCAGCATCGAATTCAATACCCGTAACCGTTGTTTCAAAATCAATTGGAACTCCCTTGCGTTGTACTTCAGTTGCCAACGCTAAATCAAATTCAGCACGCTGTACTTGCCATGTCCATGACCAACCTTTAGAGAATTGATCAGAGAAATTAAAATCACACACTTCATTTCCCTTGATGAATTTTGCTCCGAATTTCTCCTGAAAGTTTTTTGCCTTAACGGCTTCGAGCAATTCAGCATCTTCCAACACTTCCATACATCGCGGAAGCAAACTCTCCCCAATAACAAAACGTGGAAATTTCTCACGCTCTACCACTCTCACTGAGTATCCTGCCTTATGTATCATGGAGGCAGCAATGGAACCCGCAGGTCCAGCACCAATTACCAATACATCAATTTTCCCTGTCATGTTTGTAAAAGAAAAAACAAAGTTACCGGAAAGAATTGCTTCTTTTAAAAAAAGAAAAACAATCTCGCTGGTCTACTACTATCATTGCGTTTGAATGGTCATAACTACACTTCAACAAAATAAAGCGCTTGTTTAATATTTATTCCTGTTAGGGCTTTGGTTTGCAAATTAGAAGGGTGTGGCTTACACCAATTTCATCATGTTCCTCTGCTACGTTTAACCCTGCAGCTTCCACACATTTTTTAAAAATTTTCGAGTCGTACATCTGGCTATTGCCATTGGCCAATGCCGTAAAGTAGAGAGACGTTTGTTGAAGTGAGAATGCGGAAGCCTGAAATCGTTGACGATCCCAGAAGGTTTCCAGAATATAAATCGAGCCGCCCGGCAAAAGTGCAGCGCGGCATCTTTTTAAGATCGAGATAATTTGAGCTTCAGAAAAACAATCCAAAAACTGACTCATCCAAACCGCATCAAAACCTTTCGGGAAAGGATTCGATTCATCTAAAATGTTGGTTTCAAAAAAACTGATACGATCACCAAAACCTTTTTCAGTAAGATGCTTGCGCGCCATTTCTACCTGACCAGGCAAATCCATGATGGTGATTTGAACATCTTTATCAGTTTCAAAACTTTGTAATGCCCACTTACCTGTGTTACCTCCAATGTCTAATAATTTTTTTGGCTTATTTTTATACACCACTGGCAATACATAAGGAAAGGCATTGTCGGAATAAAAATGATCGAAGCCAAACCAACTCTTTTGAATATGCTTGGGCAACTTCGATAGCCCTTCATAAATCGTTGGCCATTGTCCTAACACTTTCAATCCTTCAGGTCGCTCCTCGTTAATACTTTCTTCCAGGTAAAACATACCTTGATAACACACATCGTGAACAAAATCCATATTCACTCGGGTGAGTTCATCTTTCAAAATAAAGTAAGCTGTCTTTGTGGCGTTGTATCGATCATCTTTCAGTGTAATCAATCTCATTCCCAAGCCGGCTTCCACCAAAACACGAACACCATATTCGGGCATGTTAACCTTTTCAACAATCTCCTGAAATGTTAATCCACTTCTATTTTCGTAAAGGACTTTTAAAATTCCACAGTCACGCAAAACCCGCGTTGCCTGAAAAACAAAAGGAGCAAAGGCAATACGTTGTGCTTCTTCTTTCGCCTGAATGGCGGTAAGTCCATCGTGTTCAAAAAAATCCATCTTTTATTGGTTGGTTTGGTTCTGTAAAATTAATGCTGCATTGCATCCGCCAAAACCCGAAGAGGTTTTAAGGCATGTTTTAATTGCTTTTTTTTCAGGTGATTGTATTACATGAAGGGGCATCGTTACACCTAACGATTTGAAACCCTTAGTAGCAATGAACTCCTGGTGTATCAAAGATTGTGCACTCATGATCGATTCCAATACTCCAGCTGCTCCAAGTGTATGACCAAAATATCCTTTCATACTGTTGAGAGGAGTGGTTGACATTCCGAGAAGATTAAAAGCCTTGGCTTCCATCTCATCATTATACAGAGTTGCTGTTCCGTGTGCCGAAATGAAATCAATTTCATTTGCTGAAAGGTTAGCTTCCTTCATAGCATCACGAACAGCGAAACTTAATTCCTCTCCTGTTCGGGATGGACCTGAGATATGATTGGCATCGTTACTCAATCCTCCTCCTTGAACAAGAATGGCAGGCTTTATTGGAAATACTTCTGGTTTGGTGGTGAGGATAGTTGCCGCTGCACATTCACCAAGGTTAATACCAATACGATTTTCATCGAATGGTTTGCACGGCTCATTACTCAATGCTTGCAGGCTTTGAAAACCGGAGATTACAAATTTACTCAACACATCAGCCCCTACTACAATAGCATGATCGTATTGATTTCCTTGCAACATCCTTTTCGCTACCAGCATAGCCATTGCTCCGCTGATGCAGGCGTTTGAAACAACAAGATGATGTTTCATTTTAAATTGATCGGCCAGCCACGTGGCCGTTGCATGCAAATGGATTCGAGGATGGTCGGGTTGATTTTCTTCCAGTAAACTGATATTACCTTTTGTTGTGGCAAGAATCAAAATTGTTCTTTCACTTGGC
>JBDTTT010000011.1:0-65598 GCA_039930485.1 Chryseolinea sp. | reverse complement strand
AAGCGAGTTGGTCATTCATGTAGTTGAAGGCGCGCCTACCATCGTTCTATGAAATACTTTTAACCCTCCGCGCCTATGCACTGAAAGTAGATAGATGCAGACACTCTTTATTCTATGCAGTACACTTAACCTTGTGCGTTCCTACTTGTACTCTCTTAATGAAAATACTGAAATCATTTCCTTATTGTAATTTTTATATTCAACCCAATACAGACAGTTCATAAAAAAGAAACCCTTCTCGCTACTGAGAAGGGTTTTTAATAAACTTTTAAACGATGTTATTACACTAGGAAGCCTGAAGAGGTCGTTGTCCTAATTCCTTTAACAACTTCGCATGCCCCACCATCGCTTGTGCGAAAGTATCATACGATTTATAAGGAAGATTAAATTCTTCTGCCGTTGTCTTTACAATGTTTGCAATCTTTCGATAATGCACATGACAGATATTTGGAAAAAGATGATGTTCTACCTGAAGATTTAAACCACCTACATACCAGCTGAAAATTTTACTGCGTTGTGCAAAATTCGTGGTGGTGCGCAACTGATGAATAGCCCAACTGTTTTCAAGACGACCTTCAGCATCTGGTTCCGGATAATCCGTTCCATCAATTACGTGTGCCGGTTGAAAAATAACCGCGAGAATAAATCCTGAAACATAATGCATCGTGAAGAACCCGATAAATACCTGCCACCAGGCATACGGCAACACCAATGTTGGAATTACAAGTATGTAACCAAAGTAAATCAACTTAGAGAAAAACAGGATCGCTAATTCTTTATAAATATTGGCTTTCATCTTTTCAACTAAGCCATCTTTGTTATAGCGTAATATTCTTCCATAATCCTTTGCTGTAATCCAGACAAAAGTTAGCAAACCATATAATACCCAGGCATAGATGTGTTGAAAGCGGTGCAAGGGTTTCCATTCGGACTGTGGGCACATGCGTAATACACCACGTGGACTAATATCTTCATCCGCTTCGTGTACATTGGTATATGTGTGATGCAATACATTGTGTTGAACCTTCCAATTGAAAGCATTACCTCCAATAAGATTTAAAGAGTAGCCAATCAAATCGTTTACCCAGGCTTTAGTAGAATACGAACCATGGTTTGCATCGTGCATAATGGATAGACCAATGCCTGCTTTACCAAGACCCATTACCATACATAAACCCAATAAGGCCCACGCATTAAGAAAAGAACCTGAAACGATAAGACCGTAAGGGATAAAATATAAACAGAACATGAAAATAGTTTTCACAATCATTTCTGTATTCGCATGGCGCGTTATTCCATTCGTCTTGAAATATTCATTGACACGTTTATTCAACGTAGCAAAAAAATCTGGACGAGTGTTAGAGAATTTTAAAGTACTGTAAAGAGCCATGATATTAAATTATTTTTCGCAGTCCATTCTATCGCAAAATCAAGCAAAGGTAGGTAAGATTGAGGGTAGAACGGCTGTTAGCAGGTCATATTGTTTTCAAACTGCTTATACAGGCTAAATAACAACTTTAGCGACCGTTTGTTATTCCTATAATTCTGCAATTATTGTTTTTCCACCTTTTGTAACCTGGTCGATATTAACCACCACTTTTGCATTGAGGGGTAAGAATATATCTACGCGCGAACCGAATTTGATAAAACCAAATTCATCTCCTTGATCGAGCACTTGCCCTTCTTTCACATAACATTTGATTCTTCTCGCTAACGCACCGGCAATCTGACGAAAGAGAATCTCCGTGCCATTATCCATCTTAACAACCACTGTAGTACGCTCGTTCTCAGTACTTGACTTTGGATGCCACGCTACTAGATATTTTCCTGCGTGATATTTAAAGAATTGAATCACACCTTTTACAGGCATTCGATTAATATGTACGTTAACGGGTGACATGAAAATAGAAATCTGCTTCCTTTTTCCTTTAAAGTATTCTGTTTCTTCTGTTTCTTCAATCACAACGACTTTACCATCGGCTGGAGCGATAACATGTTTGGAGTTTTTTTGAACAGTGAAAATAGGTATTCTGAAAAATTGAAGAATAATCAAATAAAAAATAACACTTGCACCAATGACAACATTTTGAATGACGCTGCTTTCCGGAAAGAAATATTGCACTGCCCAGTTGAGCGCAAAGAAAACAATCAATAAAACAAAAAGTAATGTTCTGCCTTCGCGATGGATAGTCATGCTCGAATGAATTAAGTAGTCGAAATTAAAGTGTATAAAAAAGCAGCCTTACACTCGGTAAGGCTGCGTAAAATTACATCATAAAAAGAGAATTGCCGAACCTCATGGTTATGCAATTAATACCCTCCACGGAACTTATATGTTTTAGATACCTTATCGATGGCAACCATATAGGCAGCAATACGCATCGGTACATTATACTCTTGTGAAGTCTTGTAGACATTGTTGAAGGCATCTTTCATGATCCGGTCAGACCTGCGGTTTACACGATCTGCAGTCCACTTGTATCCTAAACGATTTTGTACCCACTCAAAATACGAAACCGTAACACCACCTGCGTTTGCCAAAATATCAGGCACTACCATAATACCTTTTTCATTGATGATGTTATCCGCCTTTGAAGATGTTGGTCCGTTAGCACCTTCTACAATCAACTTAGCTTTAATGTTTGGCGCGTTTGAACTGGTGATTACATCTTCAGTTGCAGCCGGAACCAAAAGATCAACAGGTAATGTCAATAATTCTTCGTTGGTTATTTTTTCTGCACCAGCAAAGCCTTCTAACGAACCTTTATTGCTTTCGCGATATTTTCCTGCCGCCTCAATATCAATTCCATTTGCATTAAAGTATGCTCCTGAAATATCACTTAATGACTGAATAATCAAACCACGTTCGCTCAACAAGCGTGCAGCCCATGAACCTACATTACCAAAACCTTGAACAGCACAAGTTGCTTTATATGGATTGATCTTTAATTTTTCCATCGCAGCAAGTGCAGAGACCATTACACCACGACCAGTTGCTTCAGTACGTCCAAGTGATCCACCCATAACCAATGGCTTACCGGTAACAACAGCATGTGTTGTCATGCCTTGATTTCTGGAATATTGATCCATCAACCACGCCATCTCACGCGGACCTGTACCCATATCAGGAGCAGGAATATCTTTATCAGGGCCAAATACATCGGCCATAGCCTGAGTGTAGGCACGCATTAAACGCTCAATTTCGCCAGCTGACATTTCGCGTGGGTTACAGGTAACACCACCTTTTGCTCCACCATAAGGAATATCAACCACAGCACACTTCCAGGTCATCCAGGCAGCAAGTGCTTTCACTTCATCCAGATTAACATGTGGATCAAAGCGGATACCTCCCTTTGATGGACCAAGAATAGTCGAGTGAATCACGCGATAACCTTCAAATACTTTAATAGCACCATCATCCATGGTTACAGGCAAGGAAACAATTACTTGCCGTGCTGGATTTTTTAACACATTGTAAATTTCTTCTTCCAAACCAAGAATTTGTGATGCCTTGTGAAATCGGGACATCATTGCTTCGAATGGATTTTCTTTGTCTTTTAATGGAGCCGGTTCGATGTACGCCATAAGGTTTTAAGTATTGAAAGGTGAAGTTAGTTTTCTGAAGTTACTCCAAGGGTTTTACCTGATAACCACCTTTTTTAAAAGATAGCAAAAAATGCCCTCGAAAACGGTTGCAAAGATATAGAAATTAGGCTGACTGGAATGTTTTTACGGAAAAAACGACTTTTCAACTAACATTGAAATAAACTATAGTGCATCCTGAAAATAGGTCGTTATAATTTTACGAATCACATACTTGACGCTATTTCATTTTGCGAGAAAAATCAGGAAGTCATTCTAAACTTTTTCATTTATTTATAATCTTAACCAACTCATTGGGATGATGATATAAATTCTGTATTGCAAATCATACCGGATTCTAGCTAGATTGTGGCCCCTCTCAATTCAAAATCAAATACATACGCCATAAAGATTAACTTTCTTTGTAGACTAAACATGCTCACGGTTTGAGAAAACTTGTCATCATAGCGCTGTTACTTTTTCCAATTGGTGTCGCATTATCGCAAGATCAGGTAAAGCTTGATAGTCTTGAACGTCAACTCAACCACGCTAGCCATGATACAGTTAAGCTGAAGGTGTTACTTGATATATCGCTTTATTACTTCAATAATAATTATACAAAAGCCGCAGAGTTTGCGCAGCAAGCAAAAGACCTCGCGGGTGAGAAGAATTTTAAAGAATGGGAAGCCAAAGCAGACCGGATATTAGGAAATACTTTTCTTGCCATTGGTGATTATAAAAAAGCCTCTTCTCACTATTTCGATGCTTTGAAATTTCACGAAGCAGAAAACGATACGATGGGCATTGCTGCAGCATGCAATAATTTGGGAGCCCTCTATGATCGGTTACACGAGTTTGATAAAGCACTTACCTATTATTTTAAAGCACAGGATTTGATCAACAACTTAAGACCTGACAAGCAGTTGAAGTTTAGATTGTCCAGCTTGTTTAATAATATCGCGAATGTGTATCAATCTAAAGGCGATCCGAAATCTGCACTTCAGTATTATCAAAAGGCACTTGCGCTTGCTATTGAAACAAAGAATAAAAACCTTCAGGGAATTGCTTACAATAATCTGGGCAAACTCCACCTGGCTGATCTTAAAGATCCTGCCAAAGCATTTGAATATTTATCACTCGGATTAAAAGTCAGACTGGAAACGGGTGACAAAGGGGAAATTGCAAAATCGTATAACATTCTTGCTGCTTATTATCTCCAACAAAAGCAATACTCAGAAGCGCGAGCATCATTAGACGAGGCTGTCAAATACGGAAAAGAAATTGGCTCGCTCGAGGCGCAAAAATTTGCCTATACAACTTTATCCGATGTTGAAGAGGCATTGGGCAACTACAAAGCATCGCTCGCAGCTTTTAAAAATTTTAAAACGTTAAGCGACAGCATGCAAAACCAATTGGTAAATAGTGAGATCACTCGTGTTCAACTGCAATATGATTTTGAAAAGGCTGAACGGGAACGTTCGTTGGAGCAACAGCAAAGTCAAAGGAGATACATCACTACGATTGTCGTTTTAGCTGTAGGTTTAGTGATTGCCATTTTAATTGTAATTATCATTCGAAATAGAATAAAGCAATCGGAGTTAAAGCGAAAAAATCTATCGCAGGATGTTGAAATAAAAAATAAGGAGCTCACCACAAACGTGATGTACCTCATTCGTAAAAACGAATTAATCAACAGTGTAGCCGAACGCTTGCTACATCTGCAAAGCACGATTCAACCAGAGAACCACAAAATCATTCACGACATTATCATCGATTTGCAGCGCGAGGGCGACAACGACAGTTGGAAAGAGTTTGAATTGAGGTTCAATCAGGTTCATGGTGACTTCTATCAGCAATTAAGAAAGTTATATCCCGGTCTGTCTCCTGCCGATGAGAAGCTCTGCGCCTTTTTGAAATTAAACATGAGCTCGAAAGAGATTGCGGCTATTACCCAACAAAGCATTAAAAGTGTGGAGGTCGCGCGAGCTCGCCTTCGCAAAAAACTAAACCTCACCAACACCAATTCCAATTTGGTTACTCATTTATCTAATCTTTAGGTAAAATTTCATAGTCCACAATTCTCTTTTGGGAAATCTTCCCATTCTCTTATCGATTGATTATCAATCCATTAAAATCGTTGCTAAGGTATTATTAAGGTGCTTCTGAAGACTTCAGGTAGAAATCCTATGGTTCTTCTATTCCATAGTAGTGTTTATTCAAAGGTCTGAAATTTCATTGCGCTTGCATTCCAAAGTTCATTTGGGCATTCATTGGAACTACGAAATAAGACCATGGAAGACAAGAACAAAGACGAACAAATAATTGGCAAACTCATCAAAAAGCGAAAGCAGGAGAATGATGCTTTCCAAAAATTGCTCAAAGCATTAGAAGGAAATGGGCAGCCCGGCCTGAATCTTCCAAAAACTAAAAAGAAAAGCATTTAAGAACTCAATTAACCTAAATACAAACTATGAACAATTATCTACTCAACATGACAAGGCGTGTTTTCATGGTAGTGATGTTCCTCTTCTGCACGGCTGCAGGATGGGCACAGACCTATCAGAACGGAATGCGCAAAGGGCAGATCAAGGTGAAGTTCGCTTCATCTATGACTACCACCGTTAGCAAAATGAAGGTGAGTGCCCGAAGCGGAAACCTGACCACAGGTATTCAATCCTTTGATGCCGCAGCAAAAAAGGCAAGTGCTACAAATATGTATCGCCTTTTCCCTGCAAATGCCAAGAATGAAAACAAATTACATAAACACGGCCTCGACTTGTGGTATGTGGTGGAGATCAAGGAGAATGTTGATCCAAAGATGGCCATTGCACAATTCAAACAACTAAATGAAATTGCTGTTGCTGAAGTTGAGCATGAAAAAGTCCTTTCACCCTTTCAGGTCACAGCGTATACACCGGGCGCTAGTCCCATGGCTACGCTTCCTTTTAACGATCCGTTTCTAAAAGATCAGTGGCATTACAACAACACAGGGCAAGCAGGTATTGGCGATGCCGATGTAAATTTATTTGAAGCCTGGAAGGAAACTGCCGGGGCAAGCGACATCATCGTGTCGGTACACGATCAAGGTATCGATGTTGCTCATAAAGATTTAAGAAGCAACATATGGGTGAACACCATCGAATTAAATGGAGCAAATGGAGTTGATGATGACGGCAACGGATATGTTGACGATATCAATGGTTACAACTTCCAGAAAAACAAAGGTGCTGTTGACGCTGAGTTTCATGGTACACACGTAGCCGGAACAATTGCTGCCGTTAACAACAATGGTATTGGTGTGGCAGGTGTTGCGGGAGGTACAGGTAATGGCGATGGCGTTAAAGTAATGTCACTCCAGATCTTCGGAGGTTTATTTGAAAACTCTTACATCTATGCTGCCGATAATG
The DNA here is from genome assembly GCA_039930485.1 of Chryseolinea sp. Taxonomy (GTDB): domain Bacteria; phylum Bacteroidota; class Bacteroidia; order Cytophagales; family Cyclobacteriaceae; genus Chryseolinea. The sequence continues at coordinate 58,609 of JBDTTT010000011.1, read as the reverse complement.
GAGCGGTGATTTCACAAAACAGTTGGGGTTATACTAATCCGGGCATTTACGACCAATCGGTTAATGACGCGATTGATTACTTCGTTGCTGAAGCAGGTAATTACCCCGGAAGCCCGATGAAGGGTGGTCTGGTTATCTTCGCGGCCGGTAATAGTAGCTCTAATTATGATTGGTATCCCGGATATTACAATAAGACTTTGTCTGTTGCATCACTCGGGCCGGAAGGAAAGCGAGCCTACTATTCTAACTATGGACCCTGGGTAGAAATTGCAGCACCCGGTGGTGATCAGGATTATGGCGCTAAGGGCGGTGTATTAAGCACAACTCCAAAAGATCAATACGCTTATCTTCAAGGTACATCTATGGCTTGCCCTCACGTGTCGGGTATTGCTGCATTGGCGCTCGCGAATCGTACTGAGCAAATGACCAACACCGAATTGTGGAATCAACTCGTTACAGGCGTTGTAAGTTTAGACGAAAACAATCCTGACTTTACAGGAATGCTGGGTAGCGGAGCCATCGATGCTGCTCTTGCCATTCAAAATGATTTAGGTATTGCCCCGGCTGCAATTAACTCTCTTGATGTTACGGGTATGTCACAAGAGTTTGCAACACTGTCGTGGAATGTACCCACCGACACGGATGATAAAAAGCCGGTTGCCTTTCAACTTTACTACTCAATACAACCTATTACTTTGGCTAATCTTGCCTCAGCAACAAAAATTGTAATCAATAATACAAAAGCTGCCGGTGAGAAGATTGAGTATGAAGTAGCAGACTTGTTGAGTTTAACAACCTATCACTTCGCCATTACATCGTCAGATCGTTGGGGAAACGTTTCAGCTTTATCAAATGTAGTTTCTGATAAAACCAACAAAGGTCCTGCTATCTCGGTAGATGAAAATAGTCAGTCGATTGATTTAACGATCGACATAACAGAAGGTACTACAGCCTCACATGAGATTACCATCAAGAATGATTCAGCTGGTATTCTGCGTTGGAAGCACTTGCTCCGTCACAGAAGTACGGAGTTATCATTCAATGCATCTAACATTCACTATCCAACAACCACGAAGAAAGAAACAGCCGGTGCATCCATGGGGCGAATGAGCTTGTCGAATAATAAAGCTCCATTAAGAAGTGCTGAAGCGGCTCCAATGGCCTTCACTGAAATTACAAAACAGTATGCCGAATGGGCCGATTATATTGTTGGAGACACAGATTTATCGCTTACGAATTCATCAGCTACTAAATTCCTGGTAACTGAAACAGAAGGATTTAACCTGACACAAGTAAGTGCTTACATCAAGCACGATCCAGCTAAAGGTCCTGTGATTCTGGAGATATATAAAGGCGCTTCTCCAGCAAAAAATAATCTTGTGCTGGCGCAAGAATACAGTATGTGGAGCAAGGCTGAAGGATGGGCTAACATCACACTTGATGAACAATTGTATTTTGAAAGTGGTGAAACGTTTTGGGTAGTTGTGCATGTACCAGCTAACAACTTGTATCCGCTGGGTATGGGGTATGAAAACGAAGAAAATGGATCGAAGAATTGTTTTTATTCGGTTAATCTTGGTCAAACATGGATGCCCATGGAGGAAGCTGTTAATGATAAGCGATTCGCTTGGGTGGTTACTGCTGTGAGTGGAAATGCAACGCTTGGAAATTATATTACTCTTGAGCCTGGATCAGGCGATGTAGATGGCATGAGTAGCACACTGACAACATTAATCACTGATGGTTCTACTCTTATCAATGGATCGTACAGCGCCAACATGGTCATTACATCCAACGACATTAACCAAAAAGAACTGCGCATTCCGGTTAATGTTACAGTAAGTGGCCATCAACCAGACATCAAACACATTGATATCGCTGATTTTGGAAATGTATTTTTGGGCGAAACAAAAACGCTTGAGATTGTTCTCGACAACCAGGGTTTTGGAAATTTTAATGAGCCTTCCTTTAATGTAACTGGTGCAGGCTTCGTAATTGGAGACGCACCCTGGCAAATTAAGGCACGCTCAGAGGTTACCGTAGAAATTACGTTCACGCCTTCACAAGTTGGAAATAACAATGGTGTGCTGAGCTTTACGAATGGCACACAAAATTATGAGATTGCCCTGTTTGGCATGGGGGTTGAAACTTCTCGCATTGCGATTACACCTGAAAATCAGCTCAAGAGTAACATCACAATAGGTGACGAAGTAGCGGCAACCATCACAGTACAAAATCAAGGAGCGTATCCATTAAAATATTTTGTTCCTGGCTTTGACAACAAAGGTGTTAGTAATGATTGGCCGAGCGATTATCACTCGTATGGATACAAGGTGCGTTCCAACCAGGCAAATGAAACGGATCAACTTGCTTATGAATTTCAAGACATCAAAGGAACCGGTATTGATATTTCGGGTGAAGTCAGTTCGCAATACGAGTATTATACCATCGACATGGGATTTGACTTCCGGTACTACAACCGTACGATGACCAAACTCTATGTTGCACGTAACGGATTCACCACGTTCGATAACACGGTAAATCCTATAAATTTTCCTGCACTTAACAACCCATGGAATCCGCGCGGATACATTTCTCTGATTGGTACGAATATCCCCTTATTAACACAAGGAAAAATACTCTACCAAGTGGAGGCAGACCGTGTAATTGTTCAGTATGACAACGTAACAGATGGTTACAACGGTTCAATCACTGCGCAGATGGTGTTGTTCTTCAATGGTGATATCCGTTTCTACTATGAAGTCATGGAATTCGATTCGTTCAATCAAAAAAGTTTTAATATTCTGATTGAGGATTATGATCAGCAGGACGGTATCATGATCAACAACTACGATCAAAACATCGGCCTCTTCGAAGGTATGGCGATTGGTTTCGATTACCCCGGACCAGATATCATTACTAGTGTCGAGAATGGATCAGGTATTCTTGCTCCTGGAACTTCAGCAACGGTTAATCTCTCCATGAATACTGCAAACCTTTCAGAGGGCACGGTGAACCGTTATGTAAACTTCATCAGCAACGACCCTACATCTCCTTCAACCATCGGATCAATTGAATTGCAAATCAATCAAGGTGGCGTTGCGAAGCCAACTGTTTCTATCGATACGGTTACGTTTGGTAATGTGTTTCAAGGCGCAATAAAATCAAAAATTTTTACCGTGAAGAATACCGGTACAAAAGATGTAAGCATAGTAGGTCTTGATTTTGTAAACAACGACTTTAACATAATAGGCAATCAGTCAAATACCGTGAGTCCAGGATTGTATGACACGTATAAAATTCAAGTACCTACGAACACACTGTCTAAATTGGAAGACTGGCTATCCATTAACTATGCTGATGGAACACACGATACTATTTATGTTACGGCTAATATTGTGGTTGCTCCCAGTATCGATGTTGACTTATCGACCTTGAAACAGACTCTTCACTACGGAGATTCAATAAGTATTCCGTTCACCATGGCGAACACTGGACTGGGAACGCTTGAGGTATCTGCCAACGGAAAGCAATGGCTTTCGTTTGAAGCGCCAGGCGCACCTATGGATATTACCTACGTATATGAGAAGGAAAATACTGGTGGTGTTTATCAATGGATTGATATACGGAAGACCGGAACACAGCTTCCGTTCTGGACTACGGAATCCGATGATGGCTTCTGGCGTGATTTGACATTGCCGTTCCCGATAGAATTCTATGGTGAACACTACACATCACTTAAAATCGGAGACAATGGCATCATTTCATTCGAAGACGATCCTGCGCTTACTATATTCAACGATGTTATTCCTTCGGTGATCCATTCCGGACCTTGTATCATGCCCTACTGGACGCAAAGCGGATTTGATACTTACTCTTATCCGGCAGAAGAGGTAGGAATATTCTACCAGTTCTATGATGATCAGATCATCATTACCTGGAGCTACTTTGTTAACCTTCATATGGGACACGGGGAGCCTGTATCAGCACAGATCATTTTCTTCAAAAATGGCACGATGAAGTTCCAATACAAACCGGTAGAGGCCATCTCGGATTTTACGACAAGACTCACCACCATTGGTTTACAAAAAGACAGCGAGCACGGTGTTTTTATTTCCGACTACATGGATGTTGATCATGGGAAGGGATTAGCATATGTGGTTCTTCCGGCTAAGAAATTTTCAATCGTTCCCAATACAACCTTAACGGGTGCTATCAACATTGATGCACGCAATGTGTACGGTGGTTTATATAATGAAGTGTTGAAAATTCAGACAAATGCACCCGGCAATGAAAATCTGGAGAAACCAGTTGAGTTAACAGTAACAGGCGATGCAGAATTTACAGCGACCGACAGTGTGAAATTTGGAACACGCATGATCGTATTGGAGTGGGATTTTCCAAAACCTAACACTGTTGATTTAACTTTTAGAAATGAAGGTGCAGCGCCATACGAAATTACCTGGGCACAAATGACAGATGGTACGCAAGGTTTGAGCATGTTATTAGAAGTAGATGGTATGTTTGGCAAGGAGTGGTGGGATATTTCAAATATTTATTCACCTTGGTCTTGGGAAACACCTTCCTACACGCTTATGCCGGGCGATGTATTGAATGCAAAAGCGGTATTCTATCCTTCGATGGTTGGTGAGTTTGTTGATGAGTTGGTGATCACGACCAGCATCGGTGATCAACATATTGTGCTCACTGGATCTGCAATTGATCCTCCGCTTTTGAATGTTGTTCAGGATCCGATTGTAGTCAATCTGAACTTGTTAACGGAAACTGATACACGTACAATCGACTTCGGCAACATAGAAGGTAAAACAGATCTGACGTACGCGCTTCAGATTGAATACAGTCGTGAAGCTGCCCCCATTCCAGAATCAACGGAACGTATGGCCGAAAGTGTGAGTAACAAAACACTGAAATCGGTAAAGGCCAACGGCAAAGTAGGTACACGCGCGCAGACAACGTACAACAGAACGATATCACATACAAATAAAACAATCCCGGACGATTTCGTGGGGAATGGTGGGCCAGCAATTACACTGGCTACGAAATATAACGCTGGTCCTGATGGATTCAATATTACGCACATTGAAACCTATATGCGTAGGGAAGCGCTTACGGAAGGAACACTGGAAGTAGCTGTTCGCGTTGGCGGTAGTGGAATAACAAGTTCTCCGGTAGTAGCAACAGGTAAGCTGAACTTCTCCGGAATTGGAACAGATGAGAATGGCGCATGGTACCAGATTAAACTGGACAAGTCTGCCATGATCAATCCCAATGAAAATTTCTATATATCGGTTTCTTATCCGTTCGGTATAGAGAATGCACAAGGATCAATCACCGATTCAGAAACTATAACTCGTTACTACTATGAAGAGGAAGGTTACTGGTACGATGTGCAAAAGGTTGAAGGACTAGAGACTTATGGATGGTTAATGTTTGGAGCCGAGGAACACACTTTGTCTTGGCTATCAGTTTCATCAGCGACTGACGGAACGTTGGCTGCGGGGGAATCAAACACGGCTACTCTTTCAATTGATGGTGCACTGGCAGAACGTGGTGATCAATATGCGTCTGTAGTATTTGCTACAAACGATCCGGTAAATCCCACGGTGAAAGTTCCGGTTACACTACACTTCAATGAAGGACCAACATTTAGCGGAGGATCAACCACAGTCATTATTTCTGAAGGCGAAGAAGTAACACTAAATTTTAATGTGACCGATAAAGAAGGCAACACGTTTACAATTACACCAGCGGCTTCATATAAAGGAACTAGTCATACACTGGACAATGGTAAACTAAACATCACCTTGTCCCCAGACTATGACGACTCCGGTAATTACACGTACATTTTCAAAGCAACAGACCAATATGGTGCCGTTACAGAACTTACGCTTTCTGTAGAAGTAATGCAGAGCAACCAGGCTCCGGTCTACATCGCTATAGATGAAACCAAAACGTTGGAATACAATTCCATTGGTAAGTTGTACGACTATTCACTTGGTGAGTTTTTTGCTGACCCAGATGAAGATGCCGTTACATTCAACGTAGTTAGTGGCAACATCGGTATTGCAGATGTATTTGCATCTACCAATCATTTTATGGTTAGACCTATCGCGATGGGAGAAACAACGCTGGCGTTTGCCATTACCGACAGTCATGGAGCTGTATTGTACGATACCATTACCGTAGTTGTAAATAACATTCTTGGTCTGGAAGAAGAAGCAAGTTCAAGTGTGAAAGTGTATCCTAACCCGGTACAACAATTCGCAAAAATCTTCCTTAGCTACGAGTGGAAAGGTGCTGTGAAACTTGAAATCGTAGATGCTGCAGGAAGACAACATCTTGTTCAGGAAGTTGATGCAACTACATCACACGATATTCAATTGAACGTTTCGAATTTGCAAAAAGGATTCTATGTTCTTCGCGCAGCTTCAGCAGACAAAAAAGTATCTGTAAAATTGATTAAAGACTAGGTAAGGGTTACCAAAGGAGTCGTGCCGGTTCATCTGAATAAAATAGGATGGCCGGCACAAACTCTGATCGTTGCGAACGATGATGCCCTGAAAACAACTAAACATTAACAATACGCTACATGAAAAACATTTTAACCTTAATCGCGATCGTTGCTCTGTTTCAACTGAGCGCCTGTAAGGATGATAACGAAGCAGCAAGCACCCACGATCAAAGTGTGGCCATGCTTACTGCATCCGCCTGGGGCAATCCTACAGTAACGCATCCAGATGGCGACCTCTCTGATCAGTATACCGATTTCATTATTGCCTTTACCAAAAAACCAGCGGATGGTTTTGACGGATCTTTTGTAGTAGGTGACGGAGGTTATGCATTCCCTGAAAATTCAGGCAAATGGAAATTCAGTGAAGACCTTACCCAAATTATTTTTGATTCGGGCAGAGAGTTAGACATTGAATTATCAGCAACCAATCTCAATCTTGATTTTGTTGTAACACCTGAAGGTGGACGCATCAACGGCTTAAGTGGTCATTTCACTTTTGATCTTACGCCACAATAATTTTTTCTAACCCAAAGTGTAAAAACCACGGCTCGAAAGGGCTGTGGTTTTTTTGTTTTCAATTGACCACGTCATCGCGAGAAAGCTCCCGCGCTTCGCTGGATTGCTTCATCCTCTCACACATGCCTTCGCTTCAGTTCTCAATGACTAACTTCACATACCAAGAAAACTAAAATATCCCCTACCTTCGCACCTGAAGTTTACAAACACGTGCGCTACTTTTTTCATATTGGTTATCAGGGACATTTATATCGGGGTTGGCAACGACAACCGAAGGCACTCAATGTGCAACAGGTATTGGAAACCACGTTGAGCAATGTTTTAAAAACACCAATCTCTGTTATGGGTTGTGGAAGAACCGATGCACAGGTTCACGCTTCACAATATTTTTTCCATATCGATGTTCAGAACTCGTGGGATTATGATTTAATGTTCCGTGTGAACAAAGCCTTACCAGATGATATCGCTGTCTTCGAAATCATTCCAGTTGAAGATCATCAGCACGCGCGCTTCGATGCTACTCAGCGCACATACGACTATTTTATTCACACCTACAAGGATCCTTTTCTAACCACTTTAAGTTCGTTTTACCTTCTCAAAAATCTCAAGATCGACAAAATGAATCAGGCTGTTGCACTGCTCACACAATACAGTGATTTTCGTGCATTTTGTGTAACACCCGCAGTTTATAAACACACGTTGTGCACGGTAACCACTGCAAAGCTGTTCGTTGATGCGAACGGAGACAAGCTGCGCTTCCAAATTTCAGCAAATCGTTTCCTGGGGAGAATGATCAGACTGATTGTTGGAAAATTATTAGAAATAGGAAAAGGAGAACTGAGTGTAGAGGAATTTGAAAGTTACCTTATCTCGAAAGAACCACCAAGAGATTTTGATGTTGCCTATCCACAAGGATTATATCTTTCTAAAGTTACCTATCCGTATTTAGATATTCCGATGCGAGCGGATTTTTCTACGATACTTCAGAATAGTGGTGCGGAGTGGAAGGAGGTTTAACGTTCTTGTTGAAATAGCTAATTCTCCCTTCTAGTAAATCTTTTGATTATAAAGAAACCAACAATACACATTGCAAATACAACGGTTCCAATTATAAAATAAGCCTGCTCCGACAAATTTTTAAACTGCGGTCTTGATAGTTTATCATACAGAGCAATACTATAAACTATTAATACAAAACCTGTAAAAGCTAAAAACACGAAAAGCCCAAAGTTTATAATCGCCTTCATCCTAGACTATTAATTTTCTGCTAAAGCCTTAAGTATTTGATTTCTTTTCAGCAGGAAGCGAGTCATGTACCTCCTTAGAATGATTTTATCAAATAATTGCCCAATCACTCCGAGCGGAACATCATATTGAAATTTATCAGTCATCATTGTCGATCCTTTTCTTTCTTCGAAATGATGTTCCTGCCTCATACTTTTAAACGCACCCTTTAACATTTTATCTTCAAAGAAGAATGGTCTATTAAACTGAGTTATTTCTATCGTTAGATTTTGTGTTATACCAAAATGAGTTGCCTCCCACGTTATTGTATCACCTAATTCGCAAAGGCCAGTTGTTCGTCCAGCCACTGCAATCTCATTTGATTCTTTTGCAGAAAGTTTGTGAGCATCAACATCTCGCGATAAATCAAAACATTTCTCAATGCTGGCCTTAATTTCTGTTGTTAAGTGTATCGTTGTCATTATGCAAATGAGAATCCAATAAGGATACAATTACATTATTTCAACCACCCCTCCACTTCCTCCATCGTTGGGTTCTGTACATTCTCAAGTTTCATCTTTTTGCGCAGGCCGCAAACATCATTAAACAACTTAGAAGCTTTCATTTCTTTGAGTTGCGTTAATGATACAATTCCCATTTTCTGGAAAATCGGAATCAACTCTTTGCGCACACCAATGGATTCATAATCCTTCTCGGTGATTTCTGCTGTTGGCTTCTCCGGTTTCATCTGAGGGAAGAAGAGCACATCCTGAATAGAAGGTGAATTGGTCATGATCATCGAAAGACGATCGATACCAATACCTAATCCTGCTGTTGGTGGCATTCCAAATTCTAAGGCGCGAAGAAAATCTTCATCGAGCGTCATGGCTTCTTCATCGCCACGTTTGCCGAGTTCGAGTTGTTCTTCAAAACGTTCGCGTTGATCGATTGGATCGTTCAATTCAGAAAATGCATTTGCAATTTCTTTGCTATTACAGATCGCTTCGAAGCGTTCAACCAAACCAGGTTTAGTACGATGTTTCTTCGCTAGTGGGGACATTTCAATTGGATAATCAGTGATGAAGGTTGGCTGAATCAAATTCGCTTCACACTTCTCTCCAAAAATCTGATCGATCAGTTTTCCTTTACCCATCGTTTCATCCATCGGCACATGAAGTTGCTTGCAAGTTGCACGCAACTCCTCCTCGTTCATGTTTGAAATATCAATGCTTGTAAAATGTTGAATGGCTTCGAACATTGTGTAGCGTTGCCATGGTCTGCGGAAGTCGATAATGTTCTCTCCTACTTTTACTTGTGTTGTACCGTGTAGATCGATTGCTACTTTTTCGATCATCTCCTCCACGAGTTCCATCATCCAATAATAATCTTTATAAGCAACGTACAATTCTATTTGCGTAAACTCAGGGTTGTGAAAACGTGACATCCCCTCGTTTCTAAAATCTTTTGAGAATTCATATACACCATGGAATCCACCCACGATCAAACGCTTCAAATAAAGTTCGTTGGCGATCCTCATATACAGCGTCATGTCCAACGTATTGTGATGCGTTTTAAATGGACGAGCCGCTGCACCACCATACAAAGGCTGAAGAATGGGTGTCTCTACTTCGAGATATGCTTTTTCATTTAAGTATTGACGCATGGAGTTTACCAACTGCGTGCGTTTAATAAATGCATCGCGCACCTGTGGATTCACTACCAAATCAACATACCGCATGCGGTAGCGTTGTTCTGGATCAGTGAAGGCATCGTGACGAACAACATTACCTTGTTCATCAGTTGTTTCTTTTACTACGGGAAGAGGACGTAATGCTTTCGAAAGAATAGTAAACTCTGTTACGTGTATTGAAATCTCACCTGTCTGCGTAGTGAAGCCATACCCTTTCACGCCAATAATATCGCCAATGTCAATGAGTCTTTTGAAAACCGTATTGTAAAGTGTTTTATCTTCTGTCGGGCAGATGTCGTCTCTGCGAATGTAAATCTGTATGCGACCGGTTTCATCCTGAAGTTCAGCAAACGAAGCGTTACCCATAATTCTTCTGCCCATCACACGACCCGCAATAGAAATCTGACGGTAGTCGCTTTTATGACGTTCGTAGTTCAAAAGAATTTCGCTGGCCGATGCGTTCACCTCAAATAAAGGAGCCGGATAGGGATTGATGCCCAACTTTTCCAACTCCACTTTGCTCTGTCTGCGGATGACTTCCTGTTCACTTAAATGCATATAAAATTCGTAAAACCTTAAAATTTGTCTGTCTGGTATGTAGGCACGTTTTCACGAGGCGAACATCATCGCGAAAATAGAAAAGATTATTGCCTTTTAGGAGATTGATCCTGATTTTGATGAATCAGTCCGAATCCTTATTGGGACGAAAACCTCTGAAGTCTGAATTTTATAGCCATTGATTTAACCAAGGCTATAAAGAAAAGAGATTACTTACGCTCTGACTTTCGTCTTGCCAGTTCCTTTTGGATCATCACCAACTCGCGGCTACTTTGCCCAGCAACGGAAGTGTTTTCCGAAGCTCTTCGAAGCAGGTAAGGCATAACCGATCGAACCGGACCATAAGGAACATATTTTGCCACCTTGTATCCGGCATTTGCCAGGTTAAAGGAGATGTTGTCGCTCATGCCATAGAGTTGAGCAAACCAGATTCTCTCATCGGTATTTTTCATGCTGTGTTTCTCCATCAGCACGGTGAGGTAGTGGTTGCTGTATTCATTATGCGATCCGCACATAATTGAAATACGTTGCTTGTTCTCAATGCAAAATACCAATGCCTGATTGAAGGCTTGATCAGTTGCCTCTTTTGTTGGATGAATAGGACTAGGATAGTTCATCGCTTCCGCACGAGCACGCTCCTTTTCCATGTAGGCTCCTCGCACGAGTTTAGCACCCAGAAAATATTGGTGAGCTGTCGCAATATCAAACGCGTCCTGAAGATTCTTCAAAGATGCTGTTCGATAAAGCTGATAGGTATTGAACACAATGGCTTTCTCTAAATTATACCGATGCATCATCTCATCGGCCAATGCATCAATGGGATCTTGGATCCATGTTTCTTCCGCATCGATGAGGACCTGAACTTTGTGAGCATGTGCCATAGCACAAATCCGGTCAACGCGATTGCGTAGACGTCCGTATGCTTTTTCTTCTTCTTCAGTAAGCGGTGCTTTTGATTGAATCTTTTCCAGTAAGTCGGATGATCCAAGACCTGTCACTTTAAAAACAGAGAAGGGAAGATGAGAGGAGCGACTTGCTTTCTCAATAGTGCGTAAAATTTCTTCCATTGTTTCATCAAAACCGGATTCCGATTTTTCGCCCTCTACGGAATAATCAAGAATGGTACCCACACCAAATTTTCCAAGTTGTTCAATCTCATCATCACATTTCTCCAGACTTTCGCCAGCACAAAAATGGTTGAACACCGTGCTTTTAATAAGGGACTCAACCGGCAGGTGAAGTTTAAGTGCAAGCTTTACCGAACCAGTTGCAATGGACGATATCCATGGATGATTAACGAGGGAAAAAATGAAGTTGGCTTTTTGTAGTGCAGCATTGTCTTTATATAAAAATGCCACTTTGGTGTCTTCGAATGAAATACGCGGTCCAGGTTCCATGTCCAAAAAAATTCGCCCAAATATAGAGGTAATTTCACCTCACAATCGATTTCAGAACAAGCTAAAATTGTCTTTGTTCACTTTTTGATACCTTTCGAATTAAAGATTTATAAAACGCTGATGCTCCCCGATAACATTTTGTTTTCCGACCGAATCGCAGAAGATTTAATTGCCTTTTTGAAGCAAAAAAAATACAGCAAGCTGGCATTATTGGCCGATGAACATACCCTTGAACATTGCTACCCTTTAATTCAATCTTCGCTTGGCGATCACTTTACAATTAAGGTAGACAGTGGTGAGGAACAGAAAAATTTAAATACTTGCCAAATTATCTGGCAAGCCATGACTGATAATGCTCTCGATCGACATGCCTGCCTCCTTGTATTAGGTGGTGGAGTGTTGGGCGACATGGGCGGATTCTGCGCCTCAACTTATAAACGAGGCATTGATTTCATCCTGATCCCAACAACATTATTAGCACAAGTCGATGCCAGCATTGGTGGAAAATTAGGCGTTGACTTTAACCACTTCAAAAATCATATTGGTGTATTCAATCAGCCAGCGCTGACTATACTTCATAGTGGTTTTCTAAAAACATTGCCTGTTGCCGAATTGCGTTCTGGTTTTGCGGAGGTAATCAAGCATACATTGATTTCAGACAAGGTCATGTGGGATGAAGTCTCAAGCAAATCATTGGCCGATCAGGATTGGAATAAAATCTCAAAGCATTCCGTTGAATTTAAAGCGGGTGTAACGCAGAAAGATCCAACAGAAACCGGACTTCGTAAAATCCTGAATTCCGGACATACTATTGGACACGCTTTGGAAAGTTATCTTCTGGGCTCAGGAAGAAAAATCCTTCATGGGGAAGCTGTTGCAGTCGGATTAATTACGGAGGCATCAATAGCGAAGAACCGAAAAATGCTTAGTGATCTTTCCTTTCAGCAAATAACGGCTTACGTACTGAAGATTTTTGGAAAGGTTAAATTCGAATCGAAAGAAGTGGGGGCAATCGCCAGCTTAACGCTGCAGGACAAAAAAAATAAAGACAACAAAATACTATGTGTCCTTCCAACTGAAATCGGAAAGGCTTCATGGGATGTGGAAATTACGCTGGAAGAGGTTGAGAATGCATTGCTATTCTACCTAACGCTCTAAACGTAATGGGCTTCATTGTCATCGAAAGATTTCTTATCAGCATCAAATGCTTTCTTCAAGTCTTGCGCTTTCTTTGAAACGAACTCTTTTGTCTTTTGCTTCCTGCTGCCGGTCAGCAACCAGGTTGCCAATAAGGCCCCTGACGCAAGGCCTACACCGATCATAATTTTTCTGGTATTACTCATACTACAAAATAACTTGAATTCTCTTGTATTTGTTTCACCACACATAAAAAAATGTTTTGCATCATGTAATTTGCCAACGAAAAATTTTACGACTCCTTGAATACATCAATCCATATTAAACGAACGTCTGTTCTTAATGGAACAGCATCTCTTTTACCAGCATCAAAAAGTATAAGCAACCGTGCGCTTATCATCAATGCTTTGGCCGGAGGAAAATCAGCACTACATAATCTCTCGGACGCAAACGATACTCAGTTGATGTTGCGTTTGGTTAACTCAACTGATAAGGTAATTGATGTTGAAGATGCCGGAACTACCATGCGATTCTTAACCGCTTACTTTTCTGTTACTCAGCAACAGAAAATCCTTACGGGAACAGATCGTATGAAAGAAAGACCTATCGGAATTTTAGTAGACGCCTTACGTCTGTTAGGAGTTGAGATTGATTATCTGGAGAAAGAAGGATATCCATCACACGAAATAAAAAAGTTCGCGGGCCAAAAGGTAAATTCCATTCGCATTCGCGGAGATGTTAGCAGTCAATATATTTCAGCGTTAATGATGATTGCCCCAACACTTCCGAATGGATTAACACTTGAACTTGAGGGAAAAATTGGAAGCAGGCCCTACATTGAAATGACAGCGTCATTGATGAAGCATTTTGGAGTGAGCTCTACTTTTGTTGGGAGCACTGTAACCGTTCCATCACAAAAATATAGTCCAAACACTTTTACTGTTGAGTCTGATTGGTCGGCTGCCAGTTATTGGTTTGCTTTTGCGGCACTTGCCGAACAAGCCACCATACAATTACCAAGATTAAGTTTACAATCTCTTCAGGGTGATAGTGCCATCGTAAAAATTATGGAGAGCCTGGGTGTAAAAGCAGAAATGAAAAATGATCTTCTTGTTTTAACAAAACAACAATATCAATCTTCGATTGAATGGGATTTTACACATTGCCCTGATCTGGCCCAGACAGTTGCCGTTGTGTGTGCGGCAAAAGGAATTGAAGGACACTTTACAGGACTTGAAAGTTTGCGTATAAAAGAGACCGATCGCATCGCAGCGCTACAGAACGAACTTCGAAAAATTAATGCTGACCTCATTGAAATTGACACTGCACACTGGACGCTGAAACCTACAAAGAGTTTACCTTCAAGCGCAGAGTTCAAAACCTACAAAGATCATCGCATGGCTATGGCCTTCGCTCCGTTGGCAACGCTCATGGATGCTGAAATTGAAAACCAGGAGGTCGTACGGAAGTCGTATCCAAATTATTGGAATGACATGAAGTCTTTTGGATTTGAAATCCAGTGAGAATACAGAGAAGGTACGAGGCTTGAGGAACGAGGTGTGACTCCTGAAATTCTTATACCTCACATTCTATATTACTTTCTCAATTAATGAATTGAAGTATGGAACTGCTTTTATTAATCGGCTTCCATACCACGAAAACATTTCACCGTCTACCAATATTATTTTAGAAGTCGGGCTAATAGCCAGAAGTTCTTCAATGTGCTTTTCGCGAAACGGATAGGGCTCAGAGGAAAGAAAAATATAATCTGGTTTTAAGGCTAGTATCTTCTCGTCAGTTAATTCAGGATAGCGCTTTTCGTGTTCCAACGTGTTTCTTAAACCAAGATGATCAAGAAGGGAATGAACAAAAGTATTCACCGCAGCCCCCATCCAAGGCTTTCTCCAGATCAGATAAAGAACAGATTGCCCCGAAAACTTACCAGTTGAATTCAAGCCTGTCTGAATATCAGAAACCAACTGTTTTGATTCAGCAATCTTGTTTGTCGTTTCTCCAATGGACAAAATCATGGAATGTGAATCATCAATTGAAACAATGTCACTCATCCAAACCGGATATTTCTCCTTTAAACGGGAGATACCTTCCTCAAAATTCTCCTCTTTGTTCCCAAAAATTACATCGGGTCTAAGCTCGTCAATTTTATTAAAATGAAAATTCTTGGTCCCTCCCACGATAGTTTTGGTCTGCAGCCAATGTTCTGGATGCACACAAAATTTTGTAATCCCTACCACTTTATCACCAAGACCGAGGTCTGCAAGCAACTCTGTTTGCGATGGTACTAATGAAATAATTCGCTGGGGAGGAAATGGAATAGTAATAGAGTGACCGAGTTGATCAATAAATGTGCGCGCCATCTTCCAAATGTAACGAAGATAAGGAGCGAATGTAAAAACTTAGTAAGATGAAATGCAAAAGCCCGGCCGGGCATAATGAGATTTTAAAAAAACGCACAGAGCGCGCAAAGAAAAGACCCTCTCTATAAAAACTTTGCGACCCCGTGCGTAGACCTTTATTCAGCCTCGGTTGGCTGATGAAGCTGGTTTGGAATTCGGATTCGGAATGCTGTTCCTTCTCCAAAAATTGAATCTACTTCAATGGTTCCGTTAACCCGCTGAATTGTATCCTTAACAATAAACAACCCGATACCTGTTCCTTGTGATTGGTTCGTGCTTCGGAAGAATAAATCAAAAATTTTCTTCTTTCCTTCTGGCTCAATACCTATACCGTTATCGGTGATGCAAATATCACAAAAATCTCCGGTAACAGTGGCATAAATTTTCACGAACGAGCTCGTTTTTCTTACATCGCAATACTTCATTGCATTTGAAAGAATATTCGTAACGATTGTCCGAACCCGAACTAAATCCGAATAGAAATCAACCTGCCCGGATAGGGTAATGGTGGTTGCAACCTTATGGGTGTGGAACTGATTTTGTAATATTTCAATCTCTTCTGTGAGCAATTGCTCAAGATCAATATGCTGGCGCTGTAAGGCCAATTTATCATGTCTGAAAAAATGCGTCATTTCATCAATGAATGAATCTAATTTTACCAGACTTTTTTTGATCATGGCAATATATTGATCCTTCTCATCAGGCGATGCCCGCTCCGCCAGACTTACCAATCCCAATGCTGACTGTAAAGGAGCCTTTAGATCGTGGGTGGTTTTGAAAATGACTTGATCGAGCTGTTGATTTGCCAAAAGTAAGCTTTGCTCTTTCTCTTTTTTAGCTGTTATATCATGGAGGTTCAGGACTAAGCCCTTCACACTGTAGTTTTCCAATAAATTGGAAACCTGAATATCAAAATAAAATTGCTTTCCGTTTTGGGTGGTGAAGGGAACATCGGTAAATACCCGTGTAGCAGTTGCCTTTACAGAATCTTTCCAGGCATCTAAAGTTTGTTTATTGACAAAGTCTTGCAAATTTCTGCCCACCAAAGAGACATGTTCTATACCAAAAACCCGGGTTGTAGAAGATGACAGGTAGCGAATACGAAATGTCTTATCTATAACGATGCTAACATCGACAGCATTTTCTACCAGCTCCCTAAATAAGGCATCATTGCCTTCTATTTTCCCCACGCCATTCATCATCCTCTTTCTTTCCTCGGGTCTAATTCAAAACGAAAAACAATCGTTTGTGAAGCTTTCTAAATCAATATCGCCATACTACTGAGCTGCGTTGACACTTTTAAACTGGCAGCACCCACTACGGCTTGATTCAGTTCAAACTTCAGTTTGCCATCAATTACTTTAAAGTTGATGCAGCTACCTTTCTGTCCCATACCATTTCCATCAGTAATAGTAAGAACTGATTTTGCAGCGATGCTTCCTTTAATAGTATCAAAATCTCTATTCTTCGACTTTCCAATATATACAACCTGGCAATCACCTGCTTCTGTTGCAGATGCTAACTTTCTAATAACGTATTTCTTCGCTCCTTTTGGTTTGTTGTCGTACCATTGCTTAAGGGTGGTGAAAACATTGTCGTCTCCAATTACCCCAACAACAAAATCTCCTGCTTCAGCTTCATTCGGCCATTGCACATACTTGATAAAGTTGTACAGCATGGCAGCATGGATCTCATGGTTTGGTCTTTCCTGTGCCGGAGCAGTAGTAAAAAATAAGACCGAGAAACACAAAAAAATAATAGTTTTCATAGTTTACATTTAGATGGGCTTTTACGAAGCTATGAATTAAATATGAATTTCTAAATGAATAAACCCCAGGGAGTTACCCCCGAGGTTTTCCAAACAACCCTAAATCTTACTATATCAGGATGGCCATTGAGGTAAGGGAGCCCGAAACTTTGAGGTTCGATGCTTCTATAACCTTCTGGTTCAATTCAAATTTCATTTTATTATCAACTGTCTTAAAGTTGATTGCGCTACCTTTTTCGCCTAAGCCATTCTTATCGGTAATCACTAGTGTGCCTTTACCTTTCGTCTTCTCATTCACGGCTGCGAATTCTCCACTCTTTGATTTATCAATATATACTACCTGGCAATCCGTAACATCGGCTGCTGAGTTGAACTTCTTAATAATATAGGTCTTTGATCCACGTGGTTTGCCACCATACCACGAATTAAGCGTGTTGTACACTTCTGTGTTACCTACAACAGCAATAACAAATTCTCCCGACTCTGCGTGGTCAGGCCATTGTACATAACGGATGAAGTTAAACACCATCATTGAGTACACTTCGTGCATCGGTCTTTCTTGAGCAAAAGCACTTCCACTCATCAGGAGGGCAGCGATTGCAAGAGCTTTAATTTTGTTCATGATCAATTACTTTTTGGTTTGTTTGTGATACAAAAATAGGCTCCCCTATTTCCACAGAAGAGCCTATTCAGACTGCGATCTTTCGAATGTAAGATTTACACTTTATTTTAAGTAGCTGAAATCGTGTGCAGGTTTGAGCTGTAAGAGAACTCGCTAAATAAGGCCATTTATGCTCTAGAAATCACTATTACTAACCATATCAAAATGACATGCCTATATTTTAAAAGTAATGAAATGAGTCGGGATGCACCGCCATCAACAAAAAATGCAAGAGTTCACTTGTCCTTATCGGTGGAAATGAGATAATCTTGGTAGGGGGATTTTCTATTGTTAGACTTATCATTGAATATTTTGGACATATTCATTTGTATAACAGGGCCATAACATCCCATAAATTGCCTGCTTTCAAATGTTACTTTGCCTGATTCTATAAATGAAAAAACCCCAGAGTTACCCCCGAGGCTTTCCAAACAACCCTAAATCTTAAACTTACTATATCAGGATGGCCATCGAGGTAAGTGCACCCGCAACCTTGAGGTTCGATGCTTCAATTACCTTCTGGTTCAATTCAAATTTCATTTTATTATCAACTGTCTTAAAGTTGATCGCGCTTCCCTTCTCTCCTAAACCGTTCTTATCAGTAATTACCAAAGTACCCTTACCTTTTACCTTATCATTCACTGCTGTAAATTCTCCGCTCTTTGATTTATCAATATATACAACCTGGCAATCTGTAATCTCTGCTGCTGAGTTGAACTTCTTAATAATATACGTCTTTGATCCGCGCGGCTTGCCACCATACCAGGCATTAAGCGTATTGTACACCTCTGTGTTTCCGACTACACCGATAACAAATTCTCCTGAGGCTGTGTGATCAGGCCATTGTACATACTTGATGAAGTTAAATACCATCATCGAATACACTTCATGGATTGGTCTTTCTTGTGCAAAGGCAGTTCCACTCATTAAAAGGGCAGCAATTGCGAGAGCTTTAATCTTTTTCATATCAATTGTTTTTTGGTTCGTTTGTGATACAAAAATAGGCTCCCCCGTTTCCACGGAAGAGCCTATTCAGACTGCGATCTTTCGAATGTATTATTTACACTTCTATTTTAAATAGCGAAAGTCATGCCCCGACTTTAATTGCAGTAAAAACTCATAAATCAGATTAATTACGTTCTCCACGTCATCTTTATGCACCATTTCTACGGTGGTATGCATGTATTTTAAAGGTAATGAAATGAGGGCAGAAGCAACCCCTTCGGCAGAATATGCAAAAGAGTCTGTATCGGTACCCGTTGACCTCGAAACAGCCTGACGTTGGAAGGCAATTTTCCGCTTTTGCGCAGTTTCAATGACCATTTTCAACACATTCGTTTGCACAGCAGGTCCATAGCAAACTACTGGTCCATTGCCTGCTTTCAGGTTGCCACTCTCCTTTTTATTATACATTGGAGACTGTGTATCGTGTGTTACATCCGTACAAATCGCTACGTCTGGTTTAATTCTGCGCGAAATCATTTCTGCACCCCGCAAACCGATTTCCTCCTGAACAGCATTCACTATATATAGACCAAATGGGAGTTTCTTTTTGTTTTCCGAAAGTCTGCGTGCCACCTCGGCAATCATAAATCCGCCCATGCGATTATCAAGGGCACGACCTACCAGCCAGTTTTTATTCATTTCCATCAATTCGTCCTGGAAGGTAATTACACATCCTACATGCACACCCAAGGTTTCAACTTCCTTCTTGGATTCTGCTCCAATATCAATGAAAATATTCTTGAGGTTTGGCGTTTCTTCCTTGGCTGCATCGCGAACGTGAATAGCCGGCCAGCCAAAAACGCCTTCAACGATACCTTTGTCTGTGTGGATATTAACACGCATAGAAGGGGCGATCTGATGATCCGATCCACCGTTTCTCCTTACATAGATGTAACCATCTTCGGTGATGTAGTTTACGAACCAGGAAATTTCATCGGCATGGGCCTCGATTACTACTTTATAAGGTGCCTTCGGATTGACCACTCCAACAACGGTTCCGTAGGTATCAACAATATGCTCATTGATATATGGCTTAATGTAATCCAACCAGATTTTTTGTCCGGAAGATTCAAAACCCGTAGGTGATGCATTATTTAAATAGGTGTAGAGAAATTGTTTGCTTTTTTTATCCATGATTGTAATTCTGTTTAAAGTTGAAAGCTCAAAGTTGAAAGCTAAATATTTAGAGCGGGATGTTGCCGTGCTTCTTCTTGGGTAAAGTTGCTACTTTATTTTTAAGCATATCAAATGCGCGGATCAGTTTTTCACGGGTTTGATCCGGATAAATTACCTCATCAATGTATCCGCGATGTGCTGCCCGATAGGGGTTCGCAAATTTAGTAGTATACTCTTCTACCTTTTCATCCAGTTTTGCTTTTGGATCAGCGGCTTCTGAAATTTCTTTCTTGAAAATAATTTCAGCTGCACCTTTCGCTCCCATCACCGCAATTTCGGCTGATGGCCAGGCGTAATTTAAATCAGCACCGATGTGTTTGGAGTTCATTACATCATATGCACCGCCATAAGCTTTGCGAGTGATAACCGTAACACGAGGAACAGTAGCTTCTGAAAACGCATAGAGTAGTTTAGCTCCATTGGTAATGATAGCGTTCCATTCCTGATCTGTACCCGGTAAAAATCCAGGAACATCTTCCAACACCAACAACGGAATATTAAAACAATCACAGAAGCGCACGAAACGTGCACCCTTTACACTTGAATCAATATCCAACACCCCGGCAAGAGAAGCAGGTTGATTACCTACTATACCAATACTTCTTCCCGCCAATCGAGCAAAGCCTACTACTATATTCTCTGCAAAGTTTTTATGTACTTCAAAGAAGCTCGCATCATCTACAATCCCTTGAATCACTTCGCGCATATCATAGGGCTGATTGGGGTTAGCCGGAATAATATCATTTAAAGATGCACGCGTTTCATTACCAATAGTGTATGAAGTCATGGGAACATCATCTTCGCAGTTTTGCGGAACGTAGCTCAATAACTTCTTAATGTAATTGAGGCATTCTACTTCATTGGCGCAGGCAAAATGAGTAACACCACTTTTTGTACTGTGTGTTGTTGCTCCACCCAATTCTTCCGCTGTTACATTTTCATGTGTTACAGTCTTCACAACGTTGGGTCCGGTAACAAACATGAAAGAGGTATTTTCCACCATTAAAATAAAATCCGTAATGGCTGGCGAATAAACAGCGCCCCCAGCGCATGGGCCCATGATGGCAGATATTTGTGGAATAACTCCTGAGGCTAATGTATTGCGATAAAATATATCGGCATATCCGCCAAGCGAAACAACACCTTCCTGAATACGCGCGCCTCCCGAATCATTCAAACCAATAACGGGCGCACCATTCTTCATGGCGAGATCCATAATCTTTACAATCTTCTCTGCGTGTGTTTCAGAAAGTGATCCACCAAACACAGTAAAGTCTTGTGAGTAAACATAGACGAGTCTACCATGAACTGTTCCATAACCTGTCACGACCCCATCGCCTAAATAATATTCTTTATCCAGACCGAAGTCTTTGCTGCGGTGCATCACAAACTTGCCGAGTTCTTCAAACGATCCTTCATCCAGCAAAAGCAAAACGCGTTCGCGAGCCGTTAACTTTCCTTTGGCGTGTTGTTGCTCTATTCGCTTCTCTCCTCCACCTAAAAGTGACTCCCCATTTTTACGTTCTAAGGCGTCAAATTTTCCCTGCAGGATTGGGTCTTTAATTTTTCGTTTCGACATAGCGTTGAAGAATTTGGGTAAATATAATGGGTGGCGATGATGTCTCGTCTTTATGCGGCTCAAAATACATTTTTAAACCGCAGAGACGCAGAGGCACTAAGAAATGCCGAGTCAATACCCATACCTTTCCGAACAACCTTTGCGTCTCAGCGCCTCTGCGGTTCAATCTTACCTCAAGGACTCCCCTGTTGATCGTGGGCGATATATTTGTATTTTTACGCGCCTTCCGGAGCACCATGGAGAACAAGTTTGCCATTATTGATATGGGTACCAATACCTTTCATCTGCTAATTGCAGCAGCGGATGAGCGGGGTTATCATGTTACGCATCGCGATCGACTGGTTGTAAAGATTGGTGAGGGCGGAATAAACCATGGTTACATTACAGAAGATGGCATTCACCGGGCGCTTCTTGCCATGCAGAGTTTTAAAAATGTCATTGAAGAACAAGCTGTAAAAAAGGTATATGCCTTTGGCACCAGCGCCCTTCGCAATGCACGAAATGGAAAGGATGTGGCCGAGCGAATAAAAGCGCTCACCAATATTGATGTCTCCATTATCTCGGGAGAAAAAGAGGCGGAGTTTATTTACATGGGCGTAAAGTCAGCGCTTGATATGGGTCGTGAGAAATCATTGATCATCGATATCGGTGGAGGAAGTGTTGAGTTTATTTTAGGCGACAACGATAATGTGTATTGGAAACAAAGTTTTGAAATTGGTGCACAACGTTTGTTAGAACAATTTCAAAAGAATGACCCGATCACAACGGAAGAAATAAAAAAACTGGACGGACATTTTTCAAAAGTTCTCACTCCATTATTTGATGCTTTACGACAATACCCAACCGACATTCTGATTGGCTCTTCCGGAACCTTCGACACGTTAAGCGACATCTTCTGCATTCAACACGACATTCATAAATCGCCTGAAGAAATTGAAACGCCTTTAAGTCTTGCAGGCTTTTACGATATCTACGCTGAACTTCTAACAAAGAATCGCACGGAGCGCATGTTGATTCCCGGCATGATTGAAATGCGTGTGGATATGATTGTTGTTGCTTGCTGCCTTATCCGTTACTTATTAGAACAACATACCTTCAATCGTGTTCGTGTTTCTACCTATGCACTTAAAGAAGGTGTGCTCGCTTCCATTATTCAGGAAATAAAAATCACAGCCTGATCGTTTAGTGTCTTAGATTCGCTAATTGCTTAAATTAGAATTTAAGTATTAATCTTAAACTTTATCTTTTGAAAAATATCGGTCTTCGATCTATTGTATTCGTTATTCTTATACTGATCCTTTATCAGCAATCAGGATATGCTCAAACTCCCATTGCCAAAGGAATAAAAAAAGAAACCTTCGAGTTTATTAAGCGAGATACGATGTCGTTAAAGCTGGATGTATACACTCATCCGAACATACCAAAAAATAGTCCATGCATTATTTTTGTTTTTGGTGGTGGCTTTATCACCGGAAAACGGGACGAAGAATTTTACAATACTTACTTTAACACACTAGTAGAAAATAAATATGTGGTTGTCTCCATTTCTTATCGCTTAGGATTAAAAGGTGTAAAACGATTTACAAATTTTAGCACGACACCGCTCAAGACAGCAGTTGAACTTGCTGTTGAGGATCTTTACGATGCCACAAAATGGGTTCTGAAAAATTCAAACAAAATTGGCATTGATACTACAAAAATCATTCTTTCTGGATCAAGTGCTGGTGCGATGACCGTTCTGCAGGGTGATTTTGAAAAGCGAAATAAAACAGAGATAGGTAAGATGTTGCCTGAAAAGTTTCAGTATGCCGGGGTAATAGCATTTGCCGGGGCGATTGTAACGAACAATGGCAAATTGAAATATAAAATTAAACCTGCACCGACCATGATGTTTCATGGCACCAGTGATAAGATGGTATTCTATAATCGAATGTATTTCTTCAACAGAAGTGTAAACGGTTCAAACGAGATTGCTTATGTCTTTAATAAACATAACTACCCCTACTATTTTTATCGGGTCGAAGGAATGGGGCACGAAGTGGCAGCGAGTCCGATGGAAGATAATTTGAAAAGTATTTTGTGGTTTATTAATGAATACATTCTGAAGCAGAAAAAGTATCAGATTGAACACAACTTCTATGATATGGACGCAAAACGTGATTTGTTTCTTACACAAGACGATCTTCTGAAGAAGAATAAAACCTCAGATAAGAAAAGGAAGAAATCAAAAGCTCATTAACATTAGAGTGTTTTGCCTTTGAAAGTATGTTAAGTTGGATTCAATAAAGACCTTTATGGTTCTCCAAAAATTCTCTTCCACCTTTACAACTTTCAACATTAAAGCTCGACCATACAAAATCATATAAGCCAGGCAGCAGATATACTTTCTTGTATCCTTTGGAAGAAAGTAGCGATGCGAATTTAATCGACTCTTCATTTCCGTAAATTAATATGGAAGCTTCCTTATTCGCGGGTAAGGATTGTGTTTTGAATGCAGCCTCTTCTACATGTCTTGCGTTCCTTATGCGTCCAAGATTTCGATACGATTCTCTTCCGGTAAGCGCATTATTGTATTGCTCCGATGCGCGTGTATCATAAATAATAAGACCTTTTGTTTCTTTCAGCAAAGCCAGTGTGCGAATTGCATCAACCAAAATAAAAGGTGTCGTATTTTCAATAAAGGAAATATCTTTCTGACTGGCAATTAAACTGTGGATACCTCCCAACAAATGATACACAGTAGTAAAACCATTGTCGCGTAGTTCTTTCGCAGCCCTTGCTCCGTCACCATCACCACTTGATGAATAAATCAAAATGGATTGTTGTTTATACTTTGGCAACTCATTTATTCTACTCTTAAACTCAGCATATGGAATATTAATGGCACCTTTCACTCTGCCTACATTATTTTCAGCAATGCTGTCGGTTGAGTTAAATTGATTGGCTGGCCTTATATCTACAATAATTGCTTTCTTACTTTTAATTAAAGTCGAAGCATCATTGAACGAAAGATTTTTAAACGACAGGCTCGAAACAATCCAATCTTCCTTGCATGGAAAATCTTTTTCACTTAGTTGATTCAAAACCGACATGCCACCATTCAGATTATAGAAATTCGTAAATCCCTTTTCTGACAACAGTCTGCTCACTCTGCGGCTTCTCTGACTATGAGAACAATAAAACACAATTGTTTTGTCTTTGTAATGTTCAATGGTGTCCATGTTATTTCGAATTGCCTCAATCTCCAGATTAATCGCGCCTTTCAAATGCCCTTGATTTAAACTGGCATATCGAGATGTATCGCTATACTCCCCTGCCGATCGAACATCCACCAACAACAGATTCGGATTATTTAAAAACAGTTTACAAAACTCTTTAGCGTGAATGGTTTTGTAGAGACTGTCGTAATGAAATGGTAATTGAGATTGTGCTGACGCGTAAAAAGAAAACGCAAGAAGGATGATAGATAGTAGGCGTCTCATAGTTGGTCTATTTATGGTTGGAGGTGTGGTCTATTCCCTCAACGTTAAAATTCAAATCAAGTCTATTAAAAGCTCGTCTTATTCACTTTTGATTTTCTCCCCTTTAATTGGTGAGTGATCTGTTTTGATTTGTCCATTCACCACAAGCTTTTCAAAATAACACTTAACACCTGTTGCAATGTTCATGTCCTCTACATTTTGAATATGAAAGTGTAAATGCGGCTCAGAAGAATTTCCCGAGTTACCACACAAGCCCAGGAGTTGTCCTTGTTTTACTTTTTGCCCCTGTTTTACTTGTATGGAATGTTGTTTGAAATGCGCAAAGAATAAGTATTCATTGTTCCCTGTTTTTATAATCACAGTATTGCCTGGAACATAAATCGGATTTAATTCTCCCGGCTTATTATCCTTCACACCATCTACTACCAAAACAACTTCTCCATCACAAGGAGCGATGAGGTCTTTTCCAAAAGCATAATAATCCTCGTTTGTTCCTCCATTGGTTTTATACGAATTACCTTTCTCATCTTTTATCACAATATCAAATGCATTCTTCTGCGCTTCACTTACAACATGATAATTCAGTTCCTTCGTATCACCACCCCAAAAAACAAACCACTCACCTTTAAAGGGAAGTGAAAGCTTGGTTACATTTCTTTCCAGCTTTAGAAGGTTCCGTTCCGTAAACGGTTTTACAAACAATCCATTTATTTTAGAATTATCATCAATTGAAATATTGACAGCAAATAATCCACGTTCAAAATTCGTTTTGTAGGAAGCGTATGTTTGCTCATACGTTACAAACTCACGCTTCGTAATTTTTCCAGCCTGAGCTTTTAACCCCGCTAGAAAACCTTTCGTTTTATCAAGTGGTAATGCTTTTTGCATATCGGTTGAAAACATGGCGAAGATGGCATCGAAGTTTTCAGCGTTGTAGTTTTTTTCAAATTCAGCGGCTACAGGTTTGTAAGTATCCTTTTCGGATTGTGCAGAAACTAAATTAACGATTAAAGTCAAAAGCGCTATTGTGATTAGATTTTTCATCAAACAATTATTAGGGTTATTGATAGACGTGTTTACTTTTCCAAAAGTCATTCTTTTATTTTTATAATGCCAGTTCTGTATAAGTCCAGCGCCTTTTGTAAAATATTTTCTATCGTCTTTACGGGTAAATCTTTGTTCGGATTAATTCTGAAAACCTTCATTCGCGAACGATTACCTTCTTCTAATTTAGGATGATCCAGGTATTTTCCTTCTACCATAAGAATATAAGGTTCATCTGTTTTTTTGTCGGTCCATAAATAACAGAACATCTTTTTCTTATAGCAGAAACATGGCATTCCGTATTTCCGTGTTTCAGTAACATTTGGGTCTTGCTTAAGAATCATAGCGCGTAAAGCAAGTAAACAACTCTTGTTTGGTTCTGCTTTATTCAAATAAAAATTATCAGTTTCTCGAATCATAATCGCTATCATTCAATATTGACCGGTATGCATCGAAGTAGAGGCAACATATTCATTGAACACACTAACTGTCTCGCGCGAGGAAGATAAATATATTATTGTCCTACTTTATAATGAATTGCAATCTCTCCGGTGATCAGTTGTTTTGTATTCATAAATTTTTGACTTACGCTTTGGTGAATTTTACAATAACATCTTTTACATGAGGAAACAACTGAATTAAATCTTGTCGCTTTGCCATTTCAAAATCCGCGAAATCAAATCCAGGCGCCACACTGCAACTGACCAGTGAAAATCCAACATCGTTTTTGACTTTAGAAGCAAACCAGGTATTGGCAGGAATCATGGCCTGCGGAACTTCTCCTTTTGAAAGGTCATTGCCTAGAAGTATGGTCACCAGATTATTGTTCTGGATGGATACAATCTCTAAAGCTTGCCCTTGATGAAAGTACCACAGCTCATCTGATTTGATTCGATGAAAATGAGACTTGTCTTCATTCTCCAACAGATAATATATAGCAGTACTAACATTTCGGCTTTGCCCTTCATTATTTGTTACGCTTTGGTTGGACCGATACGTCTCTTTATAGAATCCTCCTTCGGGATGAGGTTGTAGCTGTAACGTTTGAATCAAAGTATTCGAATTCATGATGCGGAAAAATTAGCTGATATAAAATTACAGTAGACAGTTAGCCGGTAGCTATTCTTTTTCGATGGTTTTCTTAAAGTAGTACAAAATAAAGGGTGAATTTGGTCGCTGCTGCTGATCTGATGCTATTTGAGAAAAAGAAACCAGTTGCCAACCTTTTTCTGCAAGGTTATTCATCACATGAATGGGATCATTATTCAAATTTATAATGCTGTTGATCTGCTTATAATTAATACTATCAATTTTTGGTAAGTTTTTTCCGCTCAGTGTAAACACATGAATATTTCCCAATGCATCTACTGAGGCTCTGAGCTCGATGTAAAGTTCGCGCGCTTCCCGGCTTTGACCCATTACATTGCTGGCAAATAAAAGGAATTAGAATTCTTAACGTCTTCATGTTGATAATTTTTGATAATTTTCTCTCAACCACACCACTCATCCAGAAGATCAATCGTATTTTAGTAGTCTTAAGCAAGCATCTATGCTTTAATCTCATTCCAGTTCTTCATCTCCACCCGTCTCATCATACTCATCATACCAGATACGTTCAAGCACCTCGCGAATTGCTACTTCATTTTTATTTAGATCGCGGAGAATGAATGCAGAATATCCAATCCCTGTCAGGATAAGTCCCAACAACAAATAGAAATTTCCGGTAAGGATGCCTTTCTTCTGCAAGAAAAACCAAATTGCAAAAACGCATGTCAGCAAACCAACCAGACCGATTATCGAAGTGAAATAAACTTTGTGCTTGATCTTCACCAGCCCTTTAGCAAGTTTTATTTCTGTTTTGGTTTCTTTGCCTTTTATGGCTTGCATGTTTCTCCGTCTCTGCTCCTTTGTTAAAACGTCCATGTTCAAATTTATTGCTTAACCTGTCACGCACAAGCGGACACTTGCGCGAGGTAATCAAAAACTATCCGTAGACCCTCCACCACCAAACGTCCCTCCTCCACCAGTCTCAACTTGCTCACTTGCCACTACTTGATTTCCGCCCAGTGTTTGTGAAACAATAAACGCCTGAAGATTAAGATTACCCCACTTCTCTGCCAAATGATTTTCGCGGGTGAAGCCGTGGCGAATGGTTTTTAAATAATTAAACAGCAGCAATGTAATTCCAAGTAAGATGGCTCCTGCTAATGTCAACGTAATTTCAGGATGACCTAAACTGAAATAATATTTAAAGGTAAAGACCGAAAATGCAATTACAATCAAACTCACGCGCAACAACACGATGTCTTTATTTTTTATTCCAAAATATAAATACGCTGCGGGCATGATCACGGTGAGTCCGTAGAAGATGTAGGCAAACGGAATGTCTTGTCCTTCTTCCAGGTATAAACTCATGAGGTTTACGCTGAGCTCACGCACTACTAAATAATTTCCGGCAATATAGATGAACAACAAACTGATGGCTTCAACAATCAAAAGATTGTTCGACCAGAACTTTAATGATGCACGCGCCTTGATCTTTTTCACTGCGGCATACACCACGCCAAAAGCGATGATGAATACAAAGGGAATGATTTGTTGAAAGATGCCACCCGCATCGTAGCAGGTATAAAATAAAATTCCCGCAAAAGAAAGCATCGCACAAATTGTAGTGAGCAGATCGAGGTAACGAAAGGCCACAAGGGAAAATGTAATGAAGCAGATGTATAAACCAGCGTACTCATTGAAATCAGACATCCAGAGTATTCCGCAAATGGTAAAGCCACAAGCGTGATATAACATACCTTCGGTTACGCCTGATTTATAATGATGATTTTTTCCAATAAAGACTTTGTCTAGAAAAACGAAAGACGCTACTCCGTATAATACACATGCAAACGGAAAAACATCTTCGCCTGCACTGCTGATCATCAATCCTAAAAATCCGGAAACGCCAGACAATGCAATCAATGTTGCCACAAAAAGTAAAATGCGAATGATAAAATTAGGATGATAGAAAGGAGAAACATAGTTCTCTCTTATCGTTGTCAATTGAGTTTCCTCAATCAGGTCTTGCTTACACCATCTCTTTGCTTCCTTTACTACGGCCAGATTATACAAGCCAGTTTCGTTATACGCGCTCCTCATGATTTCTGATTGAAGTAAGTTTTAAACTTGATGATAAAATAAATGAAGCCACCACAAGAAGCGATTGAATACAGAAACCAAATCTCCGAAGCATCTTGTAAAATAGTTTTTGCCAGAAAATAGGTAGTACCGATGTAAGCCGACACAAAGGCATAGAGTAAAAACAAAAATGACTTTTTCCATTTCGCCATGTAAAACGCGAAGGCACATCCACCATAAATCAGCAAGAGGTAAACAAACCACCAGTCACCCATGAACATTCCAGTGATGGCGCCTACAAAGAAAATCAGAGCACAAAAATTTAAATAGGTAAAGGTGAAATGATTTTTGATCATCTTCTTATCCAACAATAGAGCGATGCTTGCTACCACCACACTGAAGACAATAGCGGTATTATGAAGATTAGCCGTTTCAAAAAAATCACCACTATACCATTTCTGCGGTGAGATACTGATGCTCCAAAAAGAAGCAAGCGCTGTAATAGCCA
Organism: Chryseolinea sp.; assembly: GCA_039930485.1. GTDB lineage: Bacteria > Bacteroidota > Bacteroidia > Cytophagales > Cyclobacteriaceae > Chryseolinea. The sequence continues at coordinate 28,792 of JBDTTT010000011.1, read as the reverse complement.
GTGACAAAATAGCCAGATGATCAAACCGATAGGCGATGTAAAAAAAGAATGCAGAGGTAACGAGCGTAATCAATCCAAGATTCTCATCGAGGATGCCGAATTGAAATTGTAAGTATCCCAATACGGAAATAAAAAGCAAGGCACCCAACAACACAATGTAATCGAAGTAAGGTGTTGGAGGTTTTACAGAAGTGTTGGAATAGGGAGGAGCTTTCTTAAAAACATAAAAGAAGCAAGCAATCGTAAGAAGTATGAGCGCGATGATGCTCAGGATATGACCAAGCTCACCAATGTTTTGATAAATGAGTATACCTACGCCAGCGGTGAAGAGCATTACGCCCAGGTATAAAAGGGAACGAAGCTCATAAAATACTGACACTACCTTTCCGGAAGTGATGACATCTATTTTGGTAAACTGATCTTCATTGATGAATCCTTTTTCAAAAAGTTCACGGGGAGTGTCTTTGGTCATAGGGCTTTGTTGGATAATGCTACCAAGTTATGAAAACGGGCGATACCCAAAAAAACCAAATCAAATTATCTCACTATTACCCTATGCAAGCTTACCGTATCAGTACTCTCTTCTGTTCCCGTAAATGCAATGCCTTATGATATATAATTGGAAACACCAGCAAAGTAAAAATAGTAGCCGTAACCAATCCTCCTATTATAACAATAGCCAACGGCTTCTGACTTTCCGAGCCAATACCGGTGCTGATAGCAGCGGGGAAAAGTCCGATGGCGGCCATCATAGCCGTCATAATAACCGGGCGCGTTCTTACTTTTACAGCATTTACAATAGCTTGATTAAGATCGTTTACTGTTTTGGCTTGCTTGTGAAATTCAGAAATCAAGATCACACCATTCTGTACGCAAATACCAAACAGCGCAATAAATCCAACACCTGCAGAAATTCCGAAATTAATTCCGGTTATGTGAATGGCTAATATTCCACCAATCAAAGCAAAGGGAACGTTGATCAATACATATCCCGCATCCTTTGCATTGCCGAACATAATAAAGAGCAACACAAAAATAAGAATCAAACTAATAGGCACTACCTGCCCCAATCGATGTGTTGCACGAACCTGGTTTTCAAACTCTCCGGTCCATCCAATGGAATATCCTGCAGGTAATTTAAGATTGGCTTTTACATTTTGCTGAGCCTCTGCAATGGTGCTACCCAAGTCTCTTTCGCGCACTGAAAATTTCACACCAATAAAACGCTTGGTGTCATTTCTATAAATAAATGCCGGACCGGTAATTTCTTTTATGGTAGCAATCTCTTTCAAGGGAATTCTACCTCCTGTAATTGTCGGAATCATCAACATTAGAATATCGCCTTCATCTTTACGAAAATCTTTGTCGTACCGAATGCGGATATCAAATTTTTTATCGCCTTCATATTTGGTTGTAGCAGTCTTCCCTCCTATTGCCATTTCGATCACGGCTTGTGCTTCACCTTTTGGAACACCATAGATTGCCATCTTCTCCTCATCTAACAAAACACTGATCTCGGGTTGCCCTATATTGCGAAGAATACCTACATCTTTAATTCCGGGTACATCTTTGATCTGCTCTATTACCTTGTTTGCATATTCATTCAGTTTATCCAGATCGTCACCAAAAATCTTTACAGCGTTAGAAGCGTTCATTCCGGCAACGGCTTCTGCTACATTATCAATAATAGGTTGAGAATAGTTGTAATTTATTCCCTGATACTTTTTTAGTTTCCCATCCATCTCTTCTACCAGTCCATCGAGTGTAATCTTTCGTTGCCAATCTTCTTTGGGTTTGAGATTAACCTGCATCTGCACATAATAAAATCCGCTTGGATCAGTCCCGTCATTACTACGACCGGTTTGTGATAACACTCCATTCACTTCCGGGAAGGTCATCAATTCTTTTCGCAATGTGCTTACCATGGTGATGGTGCTGTTGAGAGAGTAACTCATTGGCATTTTTGCTTCTACCCAAAGTGCGCCTTCATTCAGTTGTGGAAGAAATTCAGTACCCATCCAACGCGTTGAAAATATTGTCAGTGCGAAACAAGAAAAGGCAATAATCATAGTGATACGCTTGCGCTCAAATGTCCAATTGAAACATCTGTCAATTAAGGAATTAACAAATCGTGTAAAGATGTTTTCCTTTTCTCTTACATTTTTATTCAACAGAATGGAACTTAAAACCGGCACGAGTGTAAGGGTAAATAAAAGCGCTCCCAAAAGTGCAAACCCTAATGTGTATGCCAGTGGTGAAAACATTTTGCCTTCTACCTTCTCAAAAGAAAAAATGGGCAGGAGAGCAGAAATAATAATAAGCTTTGAAAAGAAGATGGCCTTACCCATCTGGGTTCCTGTTGTCTTAATAAGACCCAATTTGGATAGTCGGTTAAACTTGTCCATCCCAACCTGATGTGCCCTATAATCAAGAGCAACAAAAAGTCCTTCCACCATTACCACAGCACCATCGATAATAATTCCAAAATCAATGGCTCCTAGCGAAAGGAGATTGGCACTCATTCCTTTTAGTTGCAACATAAAAAATGCGAAGAGCAGAGCGAGTGGAATAATGATTGCAACAATAACGGTAGTACGCCAGTCGGCCATGAACAAGAAAACAATTACGGTAACGAGAACAATACCTTCTGTAAGGTTATGCATAACGGTATGCGTGCAATACGTCATCAAATTATCGCGATCATAAAATGTTTCCATGCTAACATCAGCAGGAAGAACAGAAGTATTCAGCTCATTAATTTTCTCCTTCACCTGTGCCAATACTTCGCTTGGATTTTCTCCTTTGCGCATTACAACAATACCTTCTACAACATCATCATTTTCATTTAAACCAACTTGTCCTACTCGGGGCATACTGCTCACCTGAACCGTAGCTACATTCTTAACCAGAAGCGGATTGCCATTGAAAATGTCAACGATTGTATTTTCAATATCTTCCTTTGAATCGAGCAATCCCACGCCTCTCACTACGTATGCCTGTCCGTTCTTTTCAATTACATCACCCCCAACATTCAAATTTGATTTACTGACTGCATCAAATAATTCAATGGAGGTGAGATTGTACTGCTGTAGTTTTAATGGATTGACTGATATCTCATAGGTTTTTTCCTGACCTCCAAACGCAACAACATCGGCAACACCCGGAACGGCACGAAGCTGCCGGTCAATTACCCAGTTTTGTATCGTCAACAAATCACGCGTATCGCGATTGCTGCCTTTTAAAACATATCTAAAAATTTCTCCGGTAGGACCATAAGGAGGTTGTACTTCAGGATTGACATCATCCGGAAATTTTACATTCCCCAATTGATTATTGACTTGTTGTCGTGCGAAAAAATCTTCAACATCATCTTCAAATATTACCTTGATCACGGAAAGGCCAAACATCGTAATGCTGCGAACATTGGTTTTTCGTTGCACGCTATTCATTGCAATTTCAATGGGTGTCGTTACAAAGCGTTCTACTTCTTCAGCGCTTCGACCGTTCCACTCGGTAACGATTATGATTTGAGTATTGGTTACATCTGGAAAAGCTTCAATGGGTATTCGGATATAACTGATTATACCGGCAAGAACGAGTAAGCCTACCCAAAAAAAAGTAAAGAATTTATTTTTAAGCGAAAAGGCTATTATATTTTTAATGAACTTGTTCATAGAGAAGCTAGTCGTTTATTGCATCATACACCAGCAAACTATTCGTGGTGATTACTGTTTCACCTTGTGCTACTCCTTTATCCAGATAAGTAGTGCTCCCCAACTGATGATGAATCGAAACCTGTCGCGTCTCTATATCATGCTTGTTCTTAAAAATCATAACCCAATATTTACTCTTGTCAAAAATAATAGCAGCAGAGGGCACAGCCACTTTCATTTCGTTATCATCGAATCGCACTGCGACTGTACAATTCATTTCCGGTTTTAACTTAAAGTCGACATTGGGAATCTTTACCCTCGCTTTCATTGATTTAGTTTCGGGATCAATAGCACTGAAAATTTTATCGATTTTGCCCAAATAAACCTGATCAGGAAAGGCAAGTGTTTTTACTTCTGCCTCATATCCAACTTGAATTTTAGGTATATCACTTTCATTCACATTCGCCAGCGCCCAGATTTCATTAATCTCAGCAATGGCAAAAAGAGGCTCAGACATATCGGATGGCAACTGCTCATTTTGATTGATCCGCTTTGCAATCACGAAGCCACTAATAGGCGCTACAACGTTATACAGTGAGCCGTTTTTCAAACTGTATATTTTGTAGATATCATTCATTCGGTTCAACTCCGCCTTTGCGTTTTCCAGCTCCTTTTCTGCCACAGCAATATCCTTTTCAGAATTCAGCTTACTCGAAAAGAGATCCTTTACTACCTGAAGATTCTTTTCAGCAACCGCTATCCCGCTAACAGCATCCAATTTTTCTTTTTGAAATTGAGCTACTTCCGTACTTTGGATAGTGGCTAAGATCTGGCCCTGATGAACGTAATCACCAAGCTCTATATTAATTGAAGTAACTACTCCACCCACTACCGGATAGACCTGGGCCAGTTTATTATTATCGGCAGTGATCTTGCCAAACAATCTGATTTCATTTTTTACTTTTTCGAGTGTGGCCTTATGAAACTTACACATTGTCATCATGGTATCACTAAGTGAAAAAGCAACATCATTTTCCTCCACCGGTTTCTTGTTACATGAGGTAATTGAACCCAAAATAACGAGTGTAAATAAACAAACTGATAGTGATATGCGATTCATCATATTCTAGTAGATATCCTTTCCGATGGAAAGATTTAACAATTCAGCAGAAGTAACGAGTTGTGTTTTCATCCTGGCCAATTCGGCAAGCACCTGATTGTAGGATTCAAAAAAATCCACAAACTCAAGAAGTGACACATTTCGTTTTTGAAAATTTTCAACCATTCCCTTCACCGTTATTTCAAAATCATTGCTGTACAGGTGAGATGCCTTTTGATATTCGGCTACGGTTTGTGTATAGAGTGCAAAATTATTTTGTATTTCATTGCGCGTCTCTTGCTGAGCCGCCAATTGAAGGTATCCCATCTCTCGCAAGCGAAATTGAGATGATTTTATGTTTCCCTGATTTCGATTCCACATCGGCAATGGAATGGCCAGGCCTGTATTGATCTGATTCAGAAAGGCGCCACCGCGTTGATCGTATGACGTGAAGAAATTAATATCCGGGATCGAGAGCTTTCTTTGATACCGGAGATTCTGTTCTTCCAGGATTTTGTTTTGTTGAAAAAGCAACAAGTGAGGATGATTCGTCAACGCCTCTATTTGCAATTCCTCCAGAAACTTTACTTTAATGTATGAATCGATATCGCGATCCGAGAAATCGAACATAACAAAGTCCTCCGTCTGCAAAAGTGTTTGAACATCAGACTGCGCATCAAAATATTGACGTAATAATTCTGCCCGATCATTATTCAGGTTGAGGTATACACCTTTCAATCGAACTAGATCTTTTAATGCAATATTTCCTTTACTCACTTGAACTTCATAGGCAGTCATAATAGTATCAAGTAAGGAGAGTTGCGCATTATATTTCTGAAGCAGTACTTGTTGCTGACCAATCTCCACCAATTTGGTGTGCAGCTTAAATTTTAATTGACGTACAAGGCTTTGAAATTCAAGTTCAGCGATAGCCGTATTTGTTTTGGCCATCTCAATCTGTGACTTTCTTTTTCCGCCCAGTAAAATCAGTTGGTCTAACTGAAAAGCTTTTTGTCCTGTTTTGCCTACATGAAATGCCTTCTCGTTTTGAGGATCATAGGCATTGAAATCGGCTGTGATTACTGGATTTATAAAAAGTCGTGCCTGCAATACAGAAGCCTTCTGCGCTTCGATGTTCATAGAGGAAGCGAGTAAATAATAGTTCCGTGCGATGAACAAACTATCACCGTGACGGAGATCTATTCGCAATGTATCCGAAAGGGCTTTTGCGTTAATCGTGAATAAAAAACAGGTAGCGAAGAAATAATATTTTATGCCGCTCATAGTTGACTTTGACGAGCGCAAAAGTGCTGCCTAACAACTTAAAAAGAGCTTAAAACAAATAAAGTTTAACTTAAAGGAAGAGAAATAGTAAAGGTATTCGTGTCAACCGTATTGTGACTGTACGATACCTCGCCTCCATAAAGGGTAATTATCTTTTTAATAAAAACTAAACCGAGTCCAAATCCGCTTTTTCCTTTGCTGTTTTCACCGCGAAAGAAATGTTGAAACAGAAATTGCTGTTCTTTTTCATTGATCAAGGTACCTCGATTGGTAAAATCCAATTGCAATACTTCTGAACTGGTGGTGATGGCAATTTCCGCTTTGCCATCATGACTATATTGAACGCAATTCAACATGAGATTCGATAATGCTGCTTTCATCAATCTTTGGTTCGACAAAAAAGTTAAATTATTTTCATTAACAACATTATCAGAATACTTCACCGAAAATTGAAACTCAGGTTGGATGACATTAAATTCCTGTACGAGATCAAAAATAAGTTCATCAATTCTTACTTTAGTCTGTAGTAGGCTATTGCCCGATTCTGTTTTGGCAATTTCCAATAAGGAATTAATTATTTCACTTAAGCTTTTGGTGTTTTCCTTCTGAACTTTTAACAAATTCTTAATTCTCCCAATTTCTGTTTCTCCCTCCATTTTTTCCAGGTCTGAAACCAGGACCGCAATGGGCGTTTTTAATTCGTGAGAAATATGATGGACAGCATGTTTTTGAAATGCGAATGCCTCTTTCATGCGCTCCATTAATTCATTAAAGCGATGTGCTAATAGCGCAACCTCGTCATTAGAATCTGTTGTTACTATACGATTATTCTTACTATCAATATCAAATTCAACAATTTGCCTGGTGACGTATGATATAGAATGTGTAATCTTCTTAGCGAGATAGTACGATATCAATATAACAACCAAAGAAATCCCCAGAAGCACAAGGGACAAAACATACTTCAGGTAATTAAGTTTAGAATAACCTGGTTGGTCATACGCTTTACTGATGCCATAATACACCTTACCATCGCTTCCTTCCATATACAATCCCACAACATCATATAGACCGTCCTTTCGTTCATTCCATGGTGAATCAGAAGATAGTCCGTTCAATATCTGAGCAGAAAACAAAACAGGCGTGTCATCAATACTGCTGTACAAAAGTTTTTTATCCCGATCAAAAATTAAAAGTTTTTCATCATAGAGATCATGTATGTTGATTCGATCCATAGCCGTAATAATGTCCTGATCGATCTCCTTTATTTCGGATAAGAATTTTAATGTTGTTTGAATCTTGCTGCGCTGCCGCTGTTGAAACTCTTCCTCGCGGTATTCAGAGAACAAGGTGAAAATAAAAATGAAAGCTGTTGACACTAACAGAATAGTGACAACCGAAAAGTACAAGAGAATTTTATTTCGGATTCTCATCGTTCATCAAAATAGTAACCAAATCCAATTTTGGTTTTAATGGAATCTTTTCCAAAAGGTTTATCTATCTTCTTTCGAAGGAAATTTATATACACTTCAATGGTATTGGTATTAACATCAAATGAAGCACCCCAAATTTCTTTTATTAATTCCTTTTTCTGTACAAGCTCGCCTTTTGCGGATACAAGGCGAAGCAAAATCTGATACTCTCTGGGGGTAAGTACAATTTCAGTATTCTGTCGTATTACCTTTTTAGTAACAGGATAAATTACAATATCGCCTGAAACAATGCTCGAGTTCTGCTGCTCATTTATCGACACATGTTCACGCTTCATTAGTGCTTTAATTCGCAATACCAGCTCTTTCATGTAGAATGGTTTGGTGAGGTAATCATCAGCACCACATTCATATCCGTGAACTTTATCTTCAATTTCATCAAAAGCAGTAAGGATAAGCACAGGTGTTATCGTATTGTATTTTCTGAAATCCTTACATAGTTCATACCCGTTTTTATTCGGTAGGTTGATATCAAGAATAACACAGGCATAGTCGTTTTTGCGAAGAAATTTTTCCGCCAGCAATCCCTCCAAAGCAGACACCACCTCAAATTGCTCCGCCACCAAAGCCTCATTTATATTCTGACTAAGTGAAGGATCATCTTCTACCAGTAATATTTTTTTCATACGCCCTGAATTCGAAGACGTAAATTAAATAAAAAGCCCTTGCTAAAATATTTTAGCAAGGGCTTTTAGAGAACCTGATTTTTATAATCCGGATATAACTTTATCCTTCGGATACTTCACTTCAAACTTGTAAACCACCTTCTTAGTTTCGTTTGGTTGAATGTTCATCTCCCAGACCAACTTACCACTTTCTTTGTTGTACTTCGCTCCTGCCACATCAGTCGCAGTAATTTCAATCTGGCTGTTTTGTGAAACCGGAAGCTGATCTTCTACGGTAATCTTAATGGCCTCGGTCTTTGTATTGCGCACAGAGATTTCATAAGCATACGTTTCGCGCTGATTCGTTCCAATATATTTACGCGTAGTCAAATCCTTCAACTTCTCGCGCTTCACCACAATGCGTTTATCGCGACCTAAAGAAACTGAAAGCGTATCGCGAATGTTGTTCGGATCAATAAATGATTTCGCTACGAACGTACCTTCAAAAAACACATTCGCTTCGCCCGGCAACAAACTGAATTCTTCCCAACCAGTCACACGCGCTAAGAGAAAAGCATCACCATCTAATTTAGGTGCTACGGCATATTGATAGTCAGCCTTCAATTCATGATTTCGAATATCCACTAATGTCGGTTTGTTTGATGAGCTTACAGTGTAAGGCAAACTAATATCAAACTCGGTATTCAATGAAGTTTGAATGGTGCTTACATAATCCGCGGTCGAGGTAGCATCTTTATCTTCGCTAATCTCAAGTTCGTCATTTGAAACCGAAGGCATGGACGCCATACCCCTTAGCATGATATTTTGCTTTTCAGATGCTCGTGATCCGTAAATGGCAACAGGTCTCTCAAAATCCAAATACCAATTATAAAGTTCAGGTTTCAGTCCACCCAGATTTGGATTAGCAGTCGAGAGTTTAAGTTTTACATTCTTCCATTCCTCACCTGTGCCTTGTGTTACATTGGCTTTATAACTTAACTGCACCGGACTCTTTGTATTGATGGCGCGCAAATCATATACTGGATACCAACCCGCATTTGCAACAATATATTGCACATCCAAATCAACGGCAGTAGCAGCATCAGCCGAAAGGCTCACTACAATTTCGCTGGTGTTGTGTGAATACAATTCATTTTGCTCATTGATCTGACGTTGAATTTTTACAATGCGCTCATTCAGTTTTTTAACCTTGTCATCTTGCTTCATACGTGAGGTAACAATGTCACTTAAGCGAGCACGATAAAAATCAGCCATCGCTTTTAATTCAGCAACCGTAAGATTTTGATTGGTGCCACCAATTTTTTGATTGCTCAGTAACATTTGTTCTTCTTTGTTCAGAATTTCTTTTTGTCCTTGTTCTAAAAGAACTTGCTTCTGACTTAACTCCAGCGAATCTCTTAACAACCGAAGCGATTTCGGTGTATTCAATTCACTTAAAAAATTCTGTCGATTGGCAATTCCGAGAATAATAAAATTACCTTTTCCCGCTACCTGGATACTTTGCTGATCAAGTTGAGAGGTTAATCCGGTGAGGATTAAAGTAGTCTTTCCAGCTTCGATTCGGGTTTTCACTTCGCGTGTTATCTGTGCTTTGCTCAGGAACACGGTAACATCGGTAATCTTCGAATCAACTGGTTTTTCCTGTTGGGCAAATCCCGTAAAGGAGATGGCAAGTGCGAGCATTATTAGATTCAATCTTTTTGTAGTCTTCATGTTAAAAGTGTTGAGGTGTTGAAGCGTTTGCGTGTTTAAGTTGGAGTCGTTAATGGCTGTTGAATATTCGTCCATATTTGAAACGGTTAATGATTTTGTTTTTTTTCTATTAGATGCCACCACAATTCAGTTTCCATACCTAAAACTGATTTTTTATTTAATAAAGGTAAGCATCGTCTTTTTGCATTGTAAAGCACCATTGCACCAGTTAAGACCATCACACATTCTTATACAGACATTGCTCCAGCGGAGCAACCTGTTTGTAGAAATAAAATAAAGTTAGAAAATTGGCTCCGGAGGAGCCACCTGTAGTCTGGAGCAGAGTTGCGCAATTGGCAATTAAGCATGATGTTGCTTTCGATGCTATTCCTCCATGGCATCAGGATTAATCTCTGAAAATAAAAACGAATGTAAAACATTAATGTAATCATCAATTTTGTTTGTTAAAAAAATAGATAGCTCAGGTGGCTCCGCTAGAGCCAATCAAAACTAACCAATGATATTGCTACAAACAGGCTGCTCCGCTGGAGCAAAAATCTTTCTCATCCGCAAGTCCGAAAAAGAAAGGCCTTGATTTTTTAAATAATGTAATTCGGTTGAAACCAACACAACCTTATCTTTGCGCCATGACAGATCCTATTTACACCTATCCGAAATTAAAAGAGTTTGCCTTAAGCATATTTAAAAAAATCGGTTGTCCTGACAACGAAGCAAAAACAGCAACGGATGTTTTGCTTAATGCGGATTTGCGTGGAATTGATTCGCATGGTATTGCGCGGCTCTCGGGTTATGTACGGTTGTGGGAAGCCAAGCGAGTTAACTCTACACCGAATGTGCGCATTGTACACGAGTCGCCAAGTACTGCAGTTGTAGATGGTGATAGCGGTCTTGGTTTAGTAGTGGCACCAAAAGCAATGAGTATCGCTATTGAAAAAGCGCGCATTGCCGGAACGGGTTGGGTCGCTGTAAAAAATTCAAATCACTTTGGTATTGCTGGTCATCATGCGATGATGGCGCTCGAACATAACATGATTGGCATTGCCATGACGAATGCGAGTCCTTTGGTAGCACCTACCTTTTCAATAGAGCGATTACTGGGAACGAATCCAATTGCAGTTGCCATACCCGCTGATAAGCAACCACCATTCGTTGCCGACTTTGCTACAACAACTGCTGCGAATGGAAAACTGGAAATCCTTCAACGCAAAAATCAACAAGCTCCATTCGGATGGATCCAAACAAAAGATGGAAAGCCTTCAACTAATCCTGATGAAACGAAAAGTGGCGGGGCACTTATTCCATTAGGTAGCGATCGCGAACATGGAAGTCATAAGGGATATTGCTTAGGTGCATGGGTTGATATTTTCTCCGCAGTTTTATCAGGCGCTAATTATGGTCCGTGGGTTCCCCCATTCGTTTCTTTCTTAGCACCACCGACTGATCCGGTAGGCGAAGGCATTGGACATTTCTTTGGTGCAATGCGCATCGATGCCTTCAGACCTGCAGAAGAATTTAAATTTCACATGGACAATTGGATTAATCGCTTTCGATCTGCAACTCCAGTAGAAGGACAAGAGCGCGTATTAATTCCGGGAGATCCGGAGCGCGAGATCAGTGCTAAACGATTGAACGATGGTATACCACTCAATCCTAAGGTGGTAGAAGACTTAAAGCAATTGGGTGTTAAACTTGGAATTGCGTTTTAGAAACCCGCGGTAATACCAGCGCGTAGCACCAATGGACTATTGTAAACTGAATACTGACCAGGTGTAGGATTCTGGTAACTGAAATTATAAAGCGCCATTACATAAATACCTGCTTTCCTTCCTATGGGTTGAAAGAGTCCACCTCCTGCCATAAAACTGCTAAACCCTTGTCGTTGTGTTTCAGTAAATTGATAATCCAGGTATTCATACTCCGTATGTAAAAAGAGTGGGCCATAAAAATTATAGCGCAGAAAAACACTTCCTCCGTAATTATTGGTTTGTATTGCTGGAGTATATCCCTTGTATTTATAGTGACTGTATTGCAGTCCTATACCAGCTACAAATTTCGGAGTGATCTTATATCCTATAATAGGAGAGAGTGAAAAATAGTCATAGTAACTTGAAAAGCTCAAACCAAAACCACCACCCGTAAAAATCCGATCCCGTAAAGTAGGTTTGTCGCTCATTTCTTCTTCGCCCCACTGAGCGAAGGCCATAGAAGTGATCGATGCGATAAATAAAGTTAAGATGAGCTTTTTCATGCCTAAACTTTTAATGTTTACTTCTCTTCAACGATAAAAATGTCTTCGTTGTCTTTCTTCATCAAATATTTTTCGCGGGCAAATTTTTCTAACGATTCGCGATCGCCAAATAATTCATCTCGATCCTTCTCTACTTCTTTTATTTTCTCCTCGTAGTAGACTTTCTCATTTTCCAGATCACTCAGTTTTCCACTCAATTGAAAACGGGCGATTAGATTATTGGAGTCTAAAAAGAGCATCCAAACTAAAAAAGCGAGGCTCGCTAAAACATATCCATTTCGGAGCGGCTTGGGAAGTTTCTTCAGCATATTGCGTTTAAAAAGTGATACTAAGGTAGAGAAAAAAGTGAAATGTTAATAGTTAGGCGTTAATCTGTACTATGGATCCCATTGGGTTAAAAATTGAAACTAATCGGCAGTCCTTAAAACACAAAAGCCAGACAATGCCTGGCTTTTGCTTATGATATTATGTTTGACGATTAGAATTTCTTTCCAGGGAAATAAGCTGTCTCACCCAACTCCTCTTCTATTCTGATAAGTTGATTGTACTTCGCCATTCTATCTGAACGTGAAGCTGAACCTGTCTTGATTTGTCCTGTGTTCAAGGCTACAGCAAGATCAGCAATAGTGCTATCTTCTGTCTCACCAGAACGGTGTGACATTACTGCTTTGTATGAATTGCTTTTCGCCAAATTCACCGCTGCAATGGTTTCAGACAATGAACCGATTTGATTTACCTTCACAAGTATTGAGTTCGCTATACCTTTGTCGATACCTTCTTGTAGGCGCGTTACGTTTGTCACGAATAAATCGTCACCTACGATTTGTACTTTCTTGCCGATCTTATCGGTCAAACCTTTCCATCCAGCCCAATCATCTTCTGCCATACCATCTTCAATAGAAATGATTGGATATTTAGCGGCCCATGAACCCCAATATTCAACCAACTGATCAGAGGTCATTTGTTTTCCGTCTGATTTTTTAAAGGTATACAAGCCTGTTTTAGCATCATAGAATTCAGAGCTGGCTGCATCCATAGCGATGAAGATATCTACACCTGGTTTGTATCCTGCTTTCTCAATGGCGCTCAATACAATTTCAATTGCTTCTTCATTTGATTTGATGTTCGGTGCAAAACCACCTTCATCACCTACGTTAGTAGAATAACCTTTATCGTGAAGGACTTTCTTCAAGGTGTGAAATACTTCAGTCCCCATGCGAAGTGATTCAGAGAATGTGCTTGCTCCTACTGGCATTACCATAAATTCCTGGAAGTCGATTGAGTTATCTGCGTGACTTCCACCATTTAAGATATTCATCATGGGAACAGGTAAGGTGTTTGCACTTACACCACCGATGTAACGATACAACGACATGCCTGACTCCATTGCTGCCGCTTTCGCAATTGCCAAGGAAGTACCCAGGATAGCATTCGCACCAAGATTACCTTTGTTCGGTGTGCCATCCAATTCAATCATGATCTTATCGAGCAGGTTCTGATCGAACACATCGAAGCCTACAATTTCAGAGGCAATCTTTGTGTTCACATTATCTACTGCTTTCAATACGCCCTTCCCTACATATACCTTCTTATCGTTATCGCGAAGTTCTACTGCTTCGTGAGATCCTGTAGATGCTCCAGATGGAACAGCGGCACGACCAAATGCTCCAGACTCAGTAACGACATCAACTTCAACTGTTGGATTGCCACGACTGTCAAGAATTTGGCGGGCGTGAATGCTTTCGATTAAACTCATGGTGTTAATTTATTTTAGGATTGTGATTTAATTGTATTAGGAAACAAGCGCAGGTTCAGCAATATCTGTTTTGATCATTTCAACAAACTGATCAAACAAGTAACGTGAATCATGCGGCCCTGGAGATGCTTCAGGATGGTACTGAACCGAGAATGCTTTTTTATCTTTTAAACGTATACCCATAATGGTGTTATCATTCAAATGGATATGCGTTACTTCTACATTCGGATTTTTATCAATGTCTTTTTCACTCACAGCAAAGCCATGGTTCTGTGATGTCATCTCACCTTTTCCGCTAATCAGATTCTTAACAGGGTGATTTAATCCGCGATGACCATGGTGCATCTTATAGGTGGATACACCACTTGCAAGAGCAAGGAGTTGATGACCAAGGCAAATTCCAAACAAAGGTTTATTTGAATCCAACGCTTTCTTTACAGTCTCAATAGCATAACCCATCACTGATGGATCGCCAGGGCCATTCGAGATAAAATATCCATCTGGTTTCCATGCAGCCATTTCATCGAATGATGTTTTCGCTGGAAACACTTTGCAATAACAGCCGCGTGAAGCCAGGTTGGTAGCAATGCTTTTCTTTATTCCTACGTCCAACACCGCCACTTTAATTGGGGCCGATGGATCGCCTACATAGTATGCTTCTTTCGTTGTTACTACAGATGAAAGCTCAAGCCCATCCATAGAGGGTACCGTCTTAATCTTCTCACGTAGCTCTTCAGGAGTAAGCTCAGAAGATATAATGGCATTCATCGCGCCTTTGCTGCGGATGTAACGCACCAACATTCTCGTATCAATATTGGTAATGCCTACAACACCTTTGGTCTCGAGGTAATGTTGCAAACTTTCTGTTGCCGACTTGCGGCTAAACTCACTTGCAAATTCATTTACCACAATACCGGCAATAGAAGGTTTAGCCGATTCTTGTTCAACATCCACTGCACCATAGTTTCCGATGTGCGCTGTGGTGTTCACGATGATTTGTCCGTAATAGGAAGGGTCAGTATAAATTTCCTGATAACCCGTCATTCCGGTGTTGAAACAAATTTCACCACCCGAGGTTCCTATTTTTCCAATGGCGATACCTTCGATTAGAAGGCCGTCTTCAAGAAGGAGGTAAGCTTTTTTCTGCATAAGGTTCACAAAAATACATTAGGATTTGCTGTGATCGTACCCCTTTTTTGAGGTTTTTCCGGTAACGATTGATATTGGCTCATAAAAAAAGGGATTGAACTTTCGCTCAATCCCTTTCCATATAATTTTAATTCAATCACTATTCTTTGTCCTTTTTAGGCGCTGCCTTCTTGGTCTTCTTTTCAGCTTTCTCTGCTACAGGAGTTTCTTCCGCTACTGCTTCAGTTCCTTCTGCTTTCTTTCCACCGCGGCTTCTGCGAGTCTTAGCCTTTTTCACTTCAGTTTCTTTGCTGTAAAGTGTATTGAAATCAACCAACTCCATCAAGCACATTTCAGCGTTGTCACCTAAGCGAGTGTCCGCCAATTTAATGATGCGGGTGTAACCACCTTTGCGATCAGCAACTTTTGAAGCTACTTCGCCAAACAAAGTCTTGATAGACTCCTTGTTCTGAAGGTAGGAGAACACTGTTCTTCTGGAGTGAGTTGTATCGCTCTTCGCCTTTGTAATAAGTGGCTCAACATACTTACGCAAAGCTTTTGCTTTTGCTACAGTTGTAGTGATGCGCTTATTCAAAATAAGGGAAGAAGCCATGTTCGATAACAACGCACTTCTGTGTGACGCTGTTCTGCTTAAATTATTTACTTTATCACCGTGTCTCATGATTCCTAGTCTTCATCAAGTTTATACTTCGCCAAATCCATTCCGAAAGTAAGGCTCTTCTCAGCAACCAATTGTTCTAACTCAGCCAATGATTTCTTACCGAAGTTTCTGAACTTCATCATGTCAGAAATTTCAAGTTGTACTAAATCACCAAGTGATTTAACATCTGCAGCTTTCAAGCAATTGTAAGCGCGCACCGAAAGATCTAAATCATGCAGCGCAGTCTTCAACAACTTGCGCATGTGTAACATCTCTTCGTCAACCTGCTCAACTTCTTTATCCTTACCTGTTTCAAGTTCAATTGACTTGTCAGAGAATAATGCAAAGTGTTTAATCAAGATATGTGCAGCTCCTTCCAAAGCCTTCTCAGGATGGATTGATCCGTCTGTTTCGATATCGATAACTAACTTTTCGTAATCAGTCTTTTGCTCAACGCGAGTGTTCTCAACGCTGTATTTCACATTCTTAATAGGAGTGAAAATTGCATCGATTGGAATAAATCCAAAAACCTGTTCGGTTGGCTTGTTTTCTTCTGCTGGTAAATACCCTCTACCTTTTTCGATGTTCAACTCAATTTCGAAATGAGCTGACTCGTCAAGATTGCAGATTACATGCTCAGGGTTAAGAATTTCAAATGCACTTGTGAACTTAGCGATATCGCCAGCCTTCAATTGCTTTTGCTTCTTGATGTTAACAGTGATCTTGCTGTCGAATGTATCGGTAACTTTCTTAAAGCGAACCATTTTCAAGTTCAAAATAATTTCAGCTACATCTTCAACAACACCTTCAATCGTTGAGAACTCGTGAAGGACACCTGGAATCTTTATGCCAGTGATAGCATAACCTTCCAATGATGATAATAAAATTCTTCTTAACGCATTACCAATTGTAACGCCATATCCTTTTTCCAAAGGCTTAAAAGTGAACAGGCCGTGGAAGTCATCAGACTTTTCCATCGCTACCTTATCCGGCATTTGAAATGCAAATATTGACATAGTAATATTGATTAACTGTTAATGTTAAAATTACTTCGAGTACAATTCAACGATTAGTTGCTCATTGATGTTCTCTGGGATGTCTGCACGAATGGGGATGTTAACTAACTTACCTACCATTTCTGCCTGGCTCCACTCTAACCAGTTATATTTCTTCGCGCCTTGTGCTGAAAGACTTTCAGTGATTACTTCCAATGACTTAGAACGCTCACGCACTTCAACTAAATCACCAGCCTTAAGTGAGTAAGATGGTATGTTAACGACATCACCATTTACTAAAATATGCTTGTGTAATACCAACTGACGTGCAGATCTACGAGTAGGTGCAACACCTAATCTGTAAACTGTATTGTCTAATCTAGACTCAAGAAGTTGTAATAACACTTCGCCCGTTACACCCTTCTTACGAGTAGCTGTATCAAACAATTTCGCGAATTGTCTTTCCAACAAACCGTAGATGTACTTTGCTTTTTGCTTTTCAGCAAGCTGAATAGCGTATTCTGATTGCTTACGCTTTTTGCCACGGCCATGTTGACCAGGTGCATAGTTTTTCTTTGCAAGAACCTTGCTGTCACCCATTACGGGCTCATTAAACCTTCTTGAAATTCTGACTTTGGGGCCGGTATATCGTGCCATTTTATTTTCTCGTTTTTAAATTTTGGATGTTGGATTCCCAAATTGTGAATCCCCTATCTTCAATCATCTACTATTAAACTCTTCTTTTCTTTGGAGGACGGCAGCCATTGTGAGGAAGTGGAGTGATGTCACGGATTAACGTTACTTCAATTCCAGAACCTTGAATGGTACGGATCGCTGATTCACGACCAGCGCCAGGACCTTTCACAAAAACTTCAACCTTTCTCAAACCCAATTCGAAAGCCTTTGTTGCGCAATCCTGAGCCGCCATTTGAGCAGCATAAGGAGTGTTCTTCTTAGAACCTTTGAAGCCCATCTTTCCGGCAGATGCCCAGGAAATAACCTGACCTGAATTGTTTGTCATAGCGATGATGACGTTGTTGAATGTCGCACGGATATGTGCCTGGCCTACGGCCTCAACAGTCACAACTCTCTTCTTCGCTTTATCTTTTCTCTTCTCAGCTGTCGCCATTATTGAAAAGTTTAATATTATTTAGTTACCTTCTTCTTATTCGCTACCGTCTTACGTTTACCCTTACGAGTACGCGCATTGTTCTTAGTGGTCTGTCCACGCACAGGTAAACCTCTGCGATGACGAAGGCCTCTGTAACATCCAATGTCCATTAATCGCTTAATGCCCAATTGAATTTCTGACTTTAACGCACCTTCAATTCTATGCTTCTCAGCAATGATCGCGCGGATGGCGTTCGAATCTTCATCGTTCCATTCTTTCACCTTCTTATCCCAGTCTACACCGGCAGTTGTAAGGATCTGTTGGGCTGACCTGCGGCCAATACCAAAAATGTACGTGAGACTGATCTCGCCTCTCTTGTTATCCGGAATATCTACACCAGCTATACGTGCCATAGTTTCTTAACCTTGTCTTTGTTTAAACCTAGGATTCTTTTTGTTAATCACATACAGTTTGCCCTTGCGCCTAATGATCTTACAGTCTGCGCTTCGCTTCTTGACGGATGCTTTAACTTTCATATTCTTTACTTGTATCTAAATACAATTCTACCTTTTGTTAAATCGTAAGGAGACATTTCTAGTCTCACTTTGTCTCCTGGTAAAATGCGGATGTAATGCATTCTCATTTTACCAGAAATGTGTGACAGTACTTCGTGACCGTTTTGCAGTTGCACCCTGAACATTGCGTTCGATAATGCTTCTACGATCGTACCATCCTGCTCTATTGACTTTTGTTTCGCCACTTATATGTATAATTTTCTTCTATATACTCGTGCGTTGTCAATATCTCGGTTTCATTCTCATATACGGCCACCATGTGCTCAAAGTGTGCTGAGGGCTTTCGGTCAGTTGTTCTTATCGTCCAACCATCCCGCTCCTGAACTACATTCTTTGTGCCTCGGTTAATCATGGGTTCAATCGCGAAAACCATTCCGGGAACAATCTTCACTCCTTTTCCACGCTTTCCATAGTTTGGTACTTCTGGATCTTCATGAAGATTTTTGCCTACTCCATGTCCAACCAACTCCCTTACTACTCCGTATCCAAAGCCTTCTACATAAGTTTGAATAGCACTACTAACATCTCCAATCCGATTGCCAGCTTTCGCCTGCTCGATACCTCTGTAAAGAGATTCGTATGTTCTGTTTAAGAGAAGCAGATTTTCAGCGCTTGCACCTTCCAACGGATAGGTATAAGCCGAGTCACTGTGATATCCCTTAAAATACACTCCACAATCTATTGAAATGATATCAGCGTCTCTGATCTCATAGGTTCCTGGAAATCCATGAACCACTACTTCATTCACCGAAATACAAAGAGCAGCGGGAAAACCATTGTAATTTTTAAACGATGGTGTACCTCCGTTGTCCCGAATGAATTCCTCAGCAAGTTTATCCAGATCTTTGGTTCGAACGCCAGGCTTAACATGCTTGGCTATCTCTCCGTGAGCTTTGCCCAAAATTTGAGCACTCTCTTTAATAATCTGAACTTCCTCTACCGACTTTAGATGAACCATTCAACTATTAGGCCGCAGCAAATTGAGAACGTCCTTTTACTCTTCCAGACTTCATCATACCTTCATAATGCCTCATTAAAAGGTAGCTTTCAATTTGTTGAAGGGTGTCTAACACAACACCAACTAAGATCAACAATGAAGTGCCACCAAAGAACTGAGCGAAGTTCTGACCAACCCCTGCCCGCACTGCAAATGCTGGAAGCACCGCAATAGCAGCCAGGAAGATTGCACCTGGAAACGTAATTCTTGATAATACTGTATCTATAAATTCAGCAGTCTGTTGTCCTGGCTTAATGCCTGGAACAAATCCACCGTTTCTTTTCAAGTTGTCAGCAATGTCGTTCGAGTTGATCGTAATTGCCGTGTAGAAAAATGTGAAGATCAAAATCATGGTTGCAAACAGCAAGCTGTACTGCCATGAATATGGGTCTGAAAACGTTGATCTTAACGATGCACCAAAATCACTGTCTGCCCAAAGCCCACCAAGCAACGCTGGTATGAACATCAAAGCTTGAGCAAAGATGATTGGCATTACACCTGCCGAGTTAAGTTTCAATGGAATAAACTCACGCTTACCACCATATAACTTGTTTCCGATAACCTGCTTTGCGTATTGAATTGGAATTCTTCTGGTTGCTTGAGTAAGGGCAATTACCGCTACTACAATTCCAAACAGAACAAACATTTCAATGATAAAGAAGATCGCCTTACCCGGCCACTTATCTGATATTTCAGATACTAATGCGATGGGTAATCTTGATACGATACCGATCATGATCAACATTGAAATACCATTACCAATTCCTTTGTCAGTGATACGTTCTCCAAGCCACATACAGAACATTGTACCTGCTATAAGAATGATTACTGATGAAATGTAAAAGAACGTTCCTGGATGAATAACAACTGAAGGATCTAAAGCACCTTTCAAATAGCTATAACCTTGGAATACTGTGATAAAAATCGTCAATACTCTTGTGTACTGATTCAATCTCTTGCGTCCTGAATCCCCTTCCTTTTGAAGTTTCTGGAAATACGGAACAGCAAATGATAAAAGCTGAACAACTATCGATGCTGATATGTAAGGCATGATGCCCAGTGCAAAGATCGATGCGTTGTTAAATGCACCTCCTGAGAAGTTGTTGATGAATCCTAAAATACCACTTGTCTCACGATCTGGATCTAGCAGGGTAGCTTCAATACCAGGTAATACAATGAAAGATCCAACTCTGAAAATGATTAAGAATCCGATTGTATTCAGAATTCTAACCCGCAGGTCTTCTATTGCAAAAATGTTCTTTATGGTCTCTAGGAAACGCTTCATTACTTCACGGTTGTCACAGTTCCACCTATTTTTTCGATTGCTTCAGTTGCAGTTGTTGAGAAAGCGTGTGCTTCTACGTTCACCTTCGCTTTGATCTCACCTCTACCTAAAACTTTCACTTTATCTGTCTTGTTTACTACACCTTGCTCGATCAATACCGCTAAAGTCAGGCTTGCCGATTTTAACTTCTCAGATAAAGCTTCAAGGACATCCAGGTTAAGAGCCTTGTAGTAAACTTTATTGTTGTTTTTAAATCCAAACTTAGGGAGACGTCTTTGCAAAGGCATTTGTCCACCTTCAAAACCGGTCTTCTTAGAGTAACCTGATCTTGATTGAGCACCTTTATGTCCACGTCCTGCTGTACTACCACCAGAACCTTGGCCTCTACCTAATCTCTTATTTGTGCGTACCGAACCTTCAGCCGGTGTTAATGTATGCAGTTTCATATTAAAGCGCTTTTACCGTGATAAGGTGATTTACCTTTTTAATCATACCGGCAATCTGAGGAGTTAATTCTACCTCAACCGACTTATTTATTCTTCCAAGACCAAGAGCCTTAATGGTACGCTGTTGCGTATCGGGGCGCTTTATCATGCTTCTGGATTGTGTGATCTGTACCTTCGCCATGTCTACTATCCGTTAAATACTTTCGATAAAGAAATACCTCTGTTCTTTGCTACAGTGAAGGCATCACGCATGTTCGTCAACGCCTTGAAAGTTGCCTTTACCACGTTGTGTGGATTGGAAGAACCTTTAGACTTTGCCAATACATTGTGTACACCTGCACTTTCTAACACGGCACGCATCGCACCACCGGCTATAACTCCAGTACCTGGAGAAGCTGGCTTAAGAAGAACGAATCCACCACCAAATTTACCAGTCGCTTCATGCGGAACAGTTCCTTTAATGATTGGCACTTTTACCAAGTGCTTCTTCGCGTCATCGATACCTTTCGTGATAGCGTCTGTTACTTCATTGGCTTTACCAAGTCCGTAACCTACTACACCATTTCCATCGCCCACAACCACAATCGCTGCGAAACTAAACCTACGCCCGCCTTTCACCACTTTCGCTACACGCTCAATGGCTACGACTCTCTCTTTGAGATCAATTTCGCTGGCTTTTACTGTGCTAATATTGCTTACTGACATATTTCAGTTACTTAGAATTTCAAACCACCCTCTCTGGCACCTTCTGCCAAAGCTTTGATATTTCCGTGATACAAGTATCCGTTACGATCGAATACCACAGTTTGTACTCCAGCTGCAGCACTTTTCTCTGCAATGCTCTTTCCTACTGCTTTCGAATTTTCAATATTCAAACCTGCCTTCTCGCCAAGTTCAATTGTTGAAGAGGCCACAAGTGTTGTACCTGTAGAATCGTCAATTATCTGGGCGTAAATTCCACGGTTGCTTCTGAAAACAGATAACCTTGGTCTTTCTGTAGTTCCCGTAATCTTCTTACGGACACCCTTCTTAATTCTCTCTCTTCTCTCTCTGTTCTTGCCTGCCATAGTTTTCTATGATGCTTGTTTATAAATATTATTTAGCGGCAGTCTTACCTGCTTTTCTGCGTACAAACTCACCTGTGAAGCGAATACCTTTTCCTTTGTATGGCTCAACCTTACGAAGGGATTTGATTTTTGCTGCCACCTGGCCAATCAATTGTTTGTCGATGCCTTCGAGGATAATCGTTGGGTTTGAACCCTTCTCCTGAACGGCAACTACTTTAATTTCAGATGGCACAGCCAAGAACACGTTGTGTGAATATCCCAAGCTAAGTTCCAACACATTTGATTGTGCCGTTGCTTTGTAACCTACACCAACTAATTCAAGTTGTTCCTTATAACCAGTAGAAACACCAACTACCATGTTGGAAATCAACGCGCGGTATAGACCATGCATAGACTTATGACGCTTCTGTTCTGTAGGACGTTCAATAGTGATAACACCTTCTTCATTCTTGATACTGAAATCAGGATCGATAGACTGATGCAATTCACCTTTTGGTCCTTTGATTGAGACCTTATGATTTTCCTTAGAGAAGTTAAATGTAACTCCCTTCGGGATTGATATCGGTTGTTTACCTATGCGTGACATGTCTTCTTTTAGATTAATAGACGTAACACAAAACTTCTCCACCTATATTCATTGTGCGTGCTTCCTTATCGGTAATCACACCTTTCGATGTAGATAAGATAGCAACACCTAAACCGTTCATTACGCGTGGCATGGTATCCATGCTGGCGTACTGACGCAAACCTGGAGTGCTTATGCGTTGAAGTTTTGTTATTGCGGATTCTTTTGTCTCCGGATTGTACTTCAAAGCGATCTTAATCACGCCCTGAACTTCACCTTCCTGGAACTTGTAATTCAAAATATATCCCTTGTCAAAAAGAACCTTTGTAATTTCCTTTTTGAGATTTGATGTAGGAATTTCCACCACGCGGTGATTCGCCTTTATGGCGTTCCTTAATCTGGTCAAATAATCTGCGATCGGATCAGTCATTTCTTTAAACTTTTCTTATAAAAAGCAAGCCCGCTTTTAAACCGGGCTGCAAAGATATATAACAATTTATATTATCCAAACTGTCATCGGGTTTCGGCTTTTAAACCGACTTCGATACTCAGCAACCAATATGTAGTGTAATTACCAGCTAGACTTTGTCAATCCAGGGATTTTACCGGCAGATGCCATTTCACGAAATACGTTACGGCAAATTCCAAATTTACCCATATATCCTTTCGGACGTCCGGTCAATTTGCAACGGTTATGTAACCGAACCGGAGATGCGTTGCGTGGCAACTTATCAAGCTCAGTATAGTTACCAGCTTCTTTTAATGCTTTTCTTTTGGCAGCGTAAGTTGTAACCAACTTTTCGCGTTTTGTTTGCCGAGCAATTACGGATGTTTTAGCCATCGCTTAGTTTTGATTTTTGTTAGCAAAAGGCATCCCGAAAGCTTTCAGGAGCTCATAACTTTCTTCGTCAGAAGATGCAGTTGTTACGAACGTGATGTCCATACCGCTGATCTTGTTTACTTTTTCGATAGAGATTTCTGGGAAGATAATCTGCTCTTTAACACCGAGCGTATAGTTTCCATGTCCATCAAAACCTTTTGCACTTACTCCGCGGAAATCGCGAACTCGTGGAAGGGCGATGTTCATCAATCTGTCAAGGAACTCATACATCTTTTGGCCACGCAATGTTACGCGTACACCAATCGGCATGTTTTCTCTCAACTTGAAGTTAGAGATCGCTTTCTTTGATTTCGTTGAAACTGATTTCTGACCTGTGATGGTTGTAATTTCTTCCAACCCTTGATCGATCAATTTCTTATCACTTACCGCTACACCCATACCTTTGTTGATACAGATCTTCTCGATTTTCGGAACTTGCATTACAGAAGTATAATTGAACTTCTCTTTTAATGCCGGTACGATTTCGGTAACGTACTTTTCTTTTAGTCTTGGAGTTGCCATTACTTAATAAATTCTCCGGTTTTTTTAGAATATCTCTGAAGCTTATCCTTTTCGTTAAGCTTTTTACCCGTACGGGTAGGTTTTCCTGTTGCAGGATCTACCAACATCAGGTTACTGATATGGATCGTACCTTCCATCTTCTTGATTCCACCTTCTGGCTTACCAGCCGATGGCTTCTGATGTTTCGTTACGATGTTCACGCCTTCTACAATAGCACGGTTGGTGTCCGTGAAAATTTCCAGAACCTTACCAATCTTTGGTTTTTGTGCTGTTCCTTTATCATCACCAGCAATCACGACAACTGTGTCGCCTTTGCGGAGTCTGACTTTTTGTTTTGTATCTGTCTTCGCCATGGCTTAAATAACTTCTGGGGCCAATGAAACAATCTTCATAAACTGCTTTTCTCTTAACTCACGTGCCACTGGACCGAAAATCCGGGTTCCACGAGGTTCGTTTTGAGCGTTCAATAATACAGCAGCATTATCTTCAAAACGGATGTATGAACCATCCTTTCTGCGTACTTCTTTTTTGGTTCTCACCACTACTGCTTTTGATACAGTACCTTTCTTCGCCTGGCTACCTGGTATTGCTGACTTAATAGTCACAACAATCATATCTCCAACGGAAGCGTAGCGTCTTCCTGTTCCTCCAAGCACGTGTATACAAAGAACCTCCTTTGCTCCACTATTATCCGCTACTGAAAGTCTTGATTCGCTTTGTATCATAATTACTTCGCTTTTTCAACTATTTCAACTAATCTCCAACGCTTGTCCTTGCTCAACGGACGAGTCTCTGAAATACGTACTGTATCTCCAATACCTGCCGAGTTGGTTTCGTCATGCGCCTTGAACTTAGTAGTTCTGTTCACAAATTTACCATAGATGGGGTGCTTCACTTTTCTATCAACAGCAACCGTGATGGTCTTCTGCATCTTGTTGCTGAGCACTTTCCCAATTCTTTCTTTTCGTTCGTTCCTTTCCATCGGAATTATTTTTGAAGTTCTTTAGCCCTTAACTCAGTGTTAAGCTTGGCAATTAGTTTGCGTGCTGCCCTAATTTTCATTGGGTTTTCGATCGCTGCTACCTGGTGCGCAAAGCGCATTTTTCTGTAGCCTTCTTGCTCACTACCGATCTTTTCTTTCAGCTCGGCAACACTCAAGGCTTTTATGTCTGAGTTCTTCATGACTTATGTTATTCTACGTAATCTCTCTTCACTGTGAATCTCGTCTTGAAAGGCAACTTTGCCTCTGCTAACGTAAGTGCTTCCTTAGCTAACGCCATGTTAACACCACCCGCTTCGAACAAAATAGTACCAGGCTTAACGACTGCTACCCAATATTCAGGAGCTCCTTTACCTTTACCCATACGAACCTCTGCAGGCTTTTGAGTAATTGGCTTGTCAGGGAATATTCTGATCCAAACCTGACCTTCGCGTTTCATCGCACGGGTTACTGCAATACGAGCAGCTTCAAGTTGGCGTGAAGTAATCCATCCGCCTTCTAAACACTTCAGACCAAATTGTCCGAAAGCTATAGTATGACCTCTGGTTGCCATTCCTTTAACACGACCCTTCTGTGCTTTTCTAAATTTCGTTCGTTTAGGCTGTAACATTGTTACCTACTTTATTGCGTTCTGACTAATTATCCGTTTCTTTTTCCGCCACGGTCACCGGCACCACTGCCACCGCGTCTTGCTCCACCACCGCCACCTTGGCCACCGCGTCTGTCATCGCCTCCGCGACCACCGCCTCTGTTACCACCGCGACCTCCTCTATCTCCACCACGCTCATTTCTGTCGTTAGACTTGCCAGAACCTCCTGGTCCTGCTGGCGCGTTACTTCCAACTCCTACGTTTGGAGAAAGATCACGTTTACCGTAAATCTCACCTTTGAAAATCCAAACCTTAATACCGATTTTACCATATACCGTTTGTGCTTCAGAAAGAGCATAATCGATATCAGCACGAAGTGTATGCAAAGGCACACGTCCTTCTTTATATTGTTCCGAACGGGCCATTTCAGCACCTGCTAAACGACCTGATACTTTCACTTTAATACCTTCTGAACCAACACGCATCGCAGATGCAATAGCTTGTTTCATCGCACGCTTGTAAGAGATACGTGCTTCAATTTGTTGTGCGATTGACTCGCCAACTAATCTTGCGTCTAACTCAGGGCGTTTAATTTCGAAGATGTTGATCTGAACATCCTTGTTCGTGATCTTCTTCAATTCTTCCTTGATCTTATCTACTTCAGTACCACCTTTTCCAATAACAACTCCTGGACGTGCAGTATGAATAGTTAACGTGATTCTCTTCAGCGTTCTTTCGATAACAACTTTAGCAATACCACCTTTAGGAATACGGGCATCAACATATTTTCTGATCTTGTGATCTTCAACCAACTTATCAGAGAAATTCTTTCCACCGTACCAGCTGGAGTCCCAACCACGTACGATACCTAGCCTGAATGCTACTGGATTAATTTTCTGTCCCATTATTCCTTCGTTTCTTTAGTCGTTACTACTTCAGCGGCTGGAACATTTTTCATGCTATCCAACACTAATGTCACGTGGTTTGAACGCTTTCTAACACGATGCGCTCTTCCTTGTGGCGCTGGCTTCAATCTCTTCAATTGACGGCCACCATCTACGAATATTTCTTTTACAAAAAGATCAGCTTCTTCCAATTTCACATCTTGGTGTTTTGCTTCCCAGCCAGAGATGGCCGATAACAAAAGCTTCTCAAGCTTTGGAGAACCTACTTTCGGTTCGTATTTCAAAATATTAAGCGCCTTGTTAACCCGTTCGCCTCTGATCAAATCTGCAATCAATCTCATCTTGCGAGGAGATGTTGGCACATTTTTCAATTTCGCTACTGCAGGTCCGTTCTTGGCTGCTTCTTTGCGGGCATCACGTTTCTCACGTTTAAGCACCGATTTTTTTGTCTTTTTCGCTACAGCTTCCATGTTTACTTAGCGTTAGTCTTATTACCTGAGTGTCCACGGAATGTGCGTGTTGGTGAAAATTCACCAAGCTTATGTCCGACCATGTTTTCGGTTACATATACAGGAATAAATTTATTTCCGTTATGAACTGCGAATGTATGACCGATCATTTCAGGCACAATCGTTGATCTTCTCGACCACGTCTTTATTACAGACTTCTTACCTGATTTCTCTGTGGCTTCTACTTTTTTCAAAACCCTGAAGTCACAATAGGGTCCTTTTTTAATCGAGCGTCCCATTATTTTTTGCGCTTAGATATGATTAGACGATCTGAATATTTCTTTGGATGACGAGTCTTCTTACCCTTCGTGTAAAGACCGTTGCGTGATCTTGGATGTCCTCCAGAAGCGCGACCTTCACCACCACCCATCGGGTGATCTACCGGGTTCATCGCTACCGCGCGTGTGCGTGGACGAATACCTCTCCAACGGCTACGACCCGCCTTACCAACACTTTCGTTCATGTGTTCTGCATTTGACACTGTTCCAACGGTAGCCATGCAGACATCCATTACGTTACGCATTTCGCCAGAAGGCATTTTCAACGTTGCCATACCGTTTTCACGGGCAAGCAATTGAACAAATGTTCCTGCGCTACGAGCGATCGCTCCGCCTTTTCCTGGCTTCATCTCTACATTGTGCACGATAGTACCCAAAGGTATTTTAGAAAGCGGTAAAGCGTTTCCAACTTCTGGTGCTACGTCTGCGCCAGCAAAAATTTGCTGGCCTGCAGTTAATCCCTCAGGAGCTAAAATATAAGTCTTAGATCCATCAGCATAATACAACAATGCTACACGAGCTGATCTTGTTGGATCGTATTCAATTGATTTTACCGTTGCCGGTATTCCAACCTTATCACGTTTGAAATCAATCTCGCGAGATTTCTGCTTGTGACCTCCACCGATGTAGCGCATTGTCATGCGACCATCTGTGTTACGACCACCTGTTTTCTTTATGATCTTAACCAAAGACTTCTCAGGCTTCGATGCTGTAATGTCATCGAACGAAGGCGCGAGTCTATGTCGCGTGCCTGGTGTTACTGGTTTTAGTTTCTTCAACGCCATTGTCTATGAATTATACGTTGCTATAAAAATCGATTACTTCTCCTTGAGCTAAGGTTACAATAGCCTTCTTGTAGTTTGGCTTGCGACCTGACAATACACCTGCTTTTGTGAAGCGGGATTTGAACTTGCCCATTACGTTCATAGTGTTTACGCTTTCAACGTTTACACCATATTTCTTTTCTACGGCCTTCTTGATCTCTACTTTATTAGCAGCAGTATCTACAATGAAACCGTACTTGCCTTTTTCATTCAGGGCAGAAACTTTTTCTGTCACCAATGGCTTTTTCAGTACACTCATTATTCTTTCGTTAATAAGTTTTGAACTTTCGTAAGGGAGCTCTCAGCGATGATTACCGTGTCAGCATTCATCAAATCATACGTGTTGATTTGTTCTGCTGTAGTGATCTTCGTGTTCTGGATGTTTCTTCCTGACAACACTACGTTCTTGCTTGTATCAGGCAACACAAGAAGAGTCTTCTTGTCTGCTAGTGCCAATGCATTAAGCATTGTTACATATGACTTTGTCTTTGGAGATTCGAAATTGAAATCTTCCAAAACAGAGATTGAGCTATCTTTCAATTTGTAAGAGAGGGCTGACTTACGCGCCAGGTCTTTTACTTTTTTG